>NZ_JAUERW010000003.1:0-528885 GCF_041060465.1 Pseudomonas sp. W2Oct36 | reverse complement strand
TGGTAGTGTGGGGTTTCCCCATGTGAGAGTAGGTCATCGTCAAGATTAAATTCCAGAACCCCATTTGCGAAAGCAGATGGGGTTTTGTTTTTGCGCGCGAAAAAGTTTCAGGCTGTACCAACAGCCAACAGCCAACAGCCAACAGCCAACAGCCAACAGTCGCCCAACTCACGCCCATAAAAAAGCCCCGCATCACTGCGGGGCTTTTTTACATGCTTTAGTTACTCGCTGAGCGTTTCAGTGGCTGGGGTTACTTTCACCGGAGCAACCTCGTCACGACGCTGAATGTATTTCCAGTCCGCCTCGTCGATGTAGATCCCGGCAGGCCCACTGCCGCCTTCGAGGTCAATCGCCACATGGGCCGAGACTTGGGGCTTAACGCTCGCCAGAATGGGGACAAAGCCCAGCTGCAAGCTTGTTTCCAGCAGGGCTGCCTGGTTTCTTTCATCGATGTCAGCGGCTTCGTCGAGGTAGTAGGGCAGACGAATTCGCCCGGCCTGCTCGCGATCCATGAGGTGCAGCAAGAGGTACATATTGGTCAGTGCCTTGATGGTCATGGTCGTGCCGTTGGACGCGGCGCCATCAATGTCGGTGTGGATAACCGGCTGGCTGTTGACCTTGGTGATCTCGAATGCAAGTTCAAACAAGTCTTTCAGACCGAGCTGGTTGTGGTTAGCCGCAACCAGGCGTGCCAGATACTCCTTGGCTTCCTCGTTCTTGTTGTCCTGCTCGGCGCTCTGGCTCAGATCGAACACCGACAGTGTTTCGCCCTCTTCGTACTGACCGGCGCTGTGAATGATCTGGTCGATGTGCTTGAGTGCTTCCTTGTTCGGCGCGAGCACAATGCGGAAGCTCTCCAGGTTGGAAACCTGCCGGCGATTGATCTCTCGGTTGAATAACGCCAATTGGTGCTCAAGGCTGTCGTAGTCGCTGCGGATGTTGCGTAGCGTCCGAGCGATGTCGGTCACAGCGGCACGCCGCGCCTTGCCCAGAGTAAGGGCTTCATCAGTGCGATGAGCATAGGCGTTGATCAGCAATTGCAGGCGCCGCTCCATGTCGTCCTCGCTGTCGAACTTCGCAACGCCTTTTAAACGAACCTGCGCGTAGAGCGCTTCGATCTGACCGTCGCAGCGCAGCAGACCCTGCCAGCTGTCCTGATAATCATTGAGCAGCGGCAGCAAGTTCTCCAGCGTGTCATCAACAGGCTCCATGAACGGCGTGCCAAATGGCAGATCGGCGGGGAGCAGCTGTCGACGACGCAGCGCGTCATCCAGCGTGCGTTGCTTGGACTCGAGGTCTCCGATCTGACGACCCACAAGTTGTAGCTTGGCCGACAGTTGTTGAACGCGCTCGGTGAAAGCATCACTGGCGCGCTTGAGCTCGTCTTGCGCCGCTTCCATCTGAGCCAATTGCTCAAGCTTCTCGCCCTCTTCAGCGCTCAATGTTTGAGCGCGGCGGAAGTCTTCGAGCGCTTTCTGCGCATCCAGCACTTGCTGGTACAACGCCTCGGTCTGGGTTTTGCTGGCCGCGCGGTCGGCCGCGACGGCTTGTTGAGTCTTGAGTTGCTTGAGCTCCTTCTCCAGGCGCTCCTTCTGATCGCGCAGCGCGGCGCGATCGGCCAGCGCCTGCAGGGCAGGGGGCTCGATGTTCGACAGATTGACCGTCAGGCCGGGCACTTCGAAGCGCTCGCCCTTGAAACCATCGAGAATCGCTTCGAGGGATTTGACCCAAGCGTCGCCATCATCCAGCGCGATGCCCTGCTCGCCCAGTGGCAAGCTGAACAGCGCGCTGTTGAAAAGGCGCATGAGGCGCTCGACATCAGGTTGCGAGAACTCTTCGCGCAAGCGGGCATAGCTGTTGTTGTCCGCATGATCGAGCTGTTGCTTGACTGACTTGAGACGTTTTTCCAGATCACGAAGACGCTCATCCAGATCCTCGGCGCTGAATTGGCGCGACTGCGCAAGGGCACCGGCCAGTTCATCATGAGCATCTTTTGCAGCCAGTAGCTGCTGTTCCAGAATCCTGACGTCGTCGACCAGCGCGAAGCGGTTCTTCAGGACCGACAGTTCGCCGATCCAGCGCTGGATGTTGCTGATTTCGCGCTCCAGCCGCATCAGCTCTTGCGTGCCGCCGCGCTGATCGTTCTGCAGCGAATCCTGTTCGTTACGGTAGTGCTCGCTCTGGATGACCAGCTCTTCTTTGCGCGCATTGGAGTAGTCCTGCCATGTGCCCAGCAACGAGTCGAGCAATGGCGACAGGCGATGCAGCTTGCCCCGCAGGATGTCGCGCTGTCTGACGCCATTGGCCAACGCTTCGACCAGCGGCCCGGCGAGCACCAGTGCGTTGTAGTCTTGCTCCATGCGGCGTACGTCACGGAACGCTTCTTCGCACGCTGCTATGTAATCGACGCTGCCGGAACGCAGGCTGTGCTCGAAGGCGTCGAGGAACAGCTGCTTGAGTTTGGCAGCAGTGATCTCGCGCATGTGCAGCAAGTTGATGAACAGTGCGCGGAAGGTCTTCAGGCTCTGTTCACTGGTCGAGCGCAAGGGAATCAGCGTCAGGTCCAGCGGGATCGACGTGTGGCCACCGACCAGCAAACGGCGCAGTTCATCGGGCTTCAGCTCATAGGCTTTCAGGCCCTGGCTTTCCAGATTGGCAAACAGCTCCTTCTGGCGCAGGCAGGTGTCGTTCTTCTGGTAGTGAGCCAAGTCCAGTTTGCCGGCATAGGCGAAGAACTGGTGACCGAAACCGCCGCCCGGGCCGCGACCGACCACGCCAATCACATGGGGGCCGTGGGGCAGGGAGACCTCGACGAGGATGTAGCTGGTATCAGAGGCGAAATAGAAGCGGCGCGATTGATCAAGGCTGTATTTGCCGAAGCTCATGTCCGACATGCGCGCGAGAATCGGGAACTGCAAAGCGTTGATCGACGCACTCTTGCCCAGGTTGTTCGCGCCGTAGACCGACAGCGGATGCTCCAGTGGGAACAACCCGAGGCTGTAACCGGCCGTGTTCAGCAGCGCGAAACGGCGTATGCCGTAGCGTTCCTGGCTCATGCGTCATGCTCCTGTTCTTCAGCGATCGCCCGGGCTAGCGCTTGCTCTTCGGTTTCTGCGGGTTCATCGAATTCGGTGAGGTCCAGCGGATCGTCGGTTTCCAGCAGTCGCTCATCGCTGTCATCGTCGATCAACACCGGGGCTGGCAACGGCAGTGCGCTATGCAAGCTGGCCGCCAGATCACGGTCTTGCTGTACGGACAGGCAGACGTCGAGGAAGCGATGCATGGGCGGCAGGAAGCGATAGATACCGACTTCTTCTGCGGCGAATCCCAGCTGGGTCATGCGGCGCATGATTTTTTCTTCCAGCTCTTCCTGGGTCTGTACTTCAGCTTGCAGGAACAGATCGCGGTACTTTTCCAGCAGCGAGGGCAGCTCGTCACGGCCCAGGCTGCCGCCATCGAGCACCGCGACCGGGTCGCGGCCCTGATCGGCCAGGTGCTCGACGAGGATGAACGTGAACAGCGCCAGACGTTGGGCCGTCTTGTTGACCTGTGCGGCCGCCAGATCAGGCACGAAGTAGTAGAAACCACGGGTGTCGCAGACCAGCTCGAAGCCCAGCGCCTTGAACAGGCCGCGGTACTGATCCTGCAGATTGGACAGCTGCGCGTACAGTTCGGGGTCGCGGCGGCTGACGTGGTAGCCCTTGAACAGCTCGCGGAAGATCGGCGCCAGCTGGGTCATTTCGGATAGATCAAGATGCATGGGCGGTGCCCTCGGAATTCTCTGGGGTGGCGTCTTTGCTCGAGAGCAGGGCGAAGGAGCGCAGGCTGACGCGGTGCTCCCGGGTCAGGTATTCGCCGCGCTCAAGGCGCTCGCGCTTGAAGCGTTTGTCCCGCGACAGCCGCGAAAACCAGTACAGCAATTCATCAGTCGCTCCGGTGGGCTCCTGTTCCAAAAGCCAGACCATCAGATCCGGCATTGGCAGGGCGTCTTCGCAGCGCTCCACCATCTCTTTGACCGTACGCGGCGCGCGCGGCGACTCGCCGTTTCGGGTGATGTTGGCCTTGGGAAACCGCGCGGGCTTGGGCTCGAAGCGCGCCAGCGCATACACGTACGCTTCAACCTGATTGGCACTGCCGAGGAAGGTGCTTTGCGGGCGGGTGAACATCGGCATCGCGGCCTGCGGCACGGCGTCCAGGCCTCGTCGACGAATCGCCGACAGCGCGAGTGCCGCACCGCGGGTCACGGCATTGTGGCGACGGGCCTCCTCACGCAGCGGCAGCAGCAGTTCACGCGCATGACGCAAGGTCAGTTGCGCGCTGGTCTGCATTTCGAGGATGCGCGCATGGGTGCGCAGCAGCATATCGTCGTCTACCAGATGGCCGAGACGCTGCTGGTCGGTGAGCATGCGCAGCAGCACGTTCTCGACCTTGCGCACGCCCTGTTCGAAGGCGCCATCGGCGTTCACCAATTGGATCATCGGCTCGACGTATTCATCCCAGGTCGCCAGCACTTCCGCGTAACGCTGACGCAGTGGGATCTGCCGGTCGCTGGTCTTGGCACGTTCGGCCACGGCCACCAGCGCCTGCTCATCGTTGGCGAGCTTTTTCAGGACATCGCGCACGCGCATGTCGAGCAGGCGCAATTGCCGCGCGAGGTCACTGGCATCGCGGGCGTCGAAGGCTTCCTGTATATAGCCGGCCAGCCGTTCGAGGTGGCGCAGGTACGCTTCGATTTCCAGGCACAAGCCCAGCCGATGCTCGCGACGCAGGTACGACAGGAAGTCGTGGATCTGCGCGTTCAGCTCAAAACGGTTCGGGCTTTTCGCCACCGGGACCAGAATGTCGAGCCGAATCCAGACGTCCAGCAGAGTGGTAATGTCCTGGGGCGTGCTCTCCAGTTGCTGGGCCGCCAGCTGCAAGCGCAGTTCGCTCAGGCTCAGAGTGCCCTGGTCGAAGTGCTCGCAGAGTGGCTCGAGAAGCGCCCAGTGTTCGGCAAGGGCGCGCAGGACGCGCTTAGGTTCGATCATCGGATGGTCGCTGACTGGCAAATAAAAGCGGCGATTGTACTGCATCGCCGGGCTCGTTTTTCACCCTCAGTCGATCAACAGCGGCGGGAAGCGATGAAGGCCTGTAGAATCTCCCGCCTGACTTTATCCACAGGTAGCTGACCTTTGCTCAACGAGCCTCGCCGTCGCGCTTATCTGACCGCCATGCAGGTGGTCAGCTGGCTGCCGCGCACTGAATTGCCTTTCGCCGCGCCGTCGCGTCCCGAGCTGCTTGCGCCCGTACCGCAGATTGAGGAGGCGCCTGCGCCGGTGGTTCAGGCGGATGCGCCTCGCACGCCGGATCGCGATTCGCCCTCCGTCGCGCCGACACCCGTTGTGCGTACCGTCGAGCGGCCGAAGATCGATATACCCCGCCCATCCAGTGCGCCCAAGCCAAAGCCTGTGCAGGAAGAAGAGGCCGCACCGGTCGTGGTCAAAGCGCCTGTTGTGCCGCCGCCACGGTTTGCCCTGCAACTGCTGCGCGCCGGGAGTTGCCTGTTGCTGGTGGAGTTGGTGACCGGCGAGCCGTTTCAGAGCCGCGACCCTTCCTATCTGTTGCTCAAAGACATGCTGCGCGCCGCCGGTTTGCCGGACAGCCCGCAGATCATCGGCGAGCCTGTGCGCTGGCCGCTGCTGGTGCGCGGGCAAATGGATCAAGGTCCAGAAGCGGCGCGCGATTTCGTTCAGGGTTTTCTGTACGCCCGGGTCGAAGAACAACCCTGCACCTGCCTGTGGCTGATCGGACTTCCGGCGCTGCGCTTTGCGGCTGAAACGGATGCGGAATCCTTCAATCTCGAACTCCAGGTTGACGGCCTGGGCTTGGCCTGGGCGCTGCCGGGTCTGGAACTATTGATGGACGAGCCGCAGCGCAAGGCCGAAGTGTGGCGCTCCATGCGTCAGTTGATGGGCCGTTGGAAGACCGTAGATGAATGATGCAGTAACGTTAACGTTTCGCCGAATGACCGAAGCTGACCTCGATGCCGTCCTGAAGATCGAATACGCCGCATTCAGCCATCCCTGGACGCGGGGCATTTACCTTGATGCGCTGAAGTCATACGAAGTCTGGCTGATGTTCGAAGGCAGTCAACAAGTGGGGCACGGGGTGATCAACATGATCATCGATGAAGCGCACTTGCTCAATATCACCGTCAAGCCGGAGAGTCAGGGGCGCGGCCTGGGGCTGGTGCTGCTTGAGCAACTGATGAAGCGCGCCTATGAGATGAATGGTCGGGAATGCTTTCTTGAGCTGCGTGACAGTAACCGAGCGGCCTACCGTCTATACGAACGTTATGGCTTCAACGAAATAGGCCGACGTCGGGACTATTACCCTGCAGTGGGCGGACGTGAAGACGCAATCGTCATGGCCTGCACGCTGTTCGAAGAGTAGGTGGCCTTCATGGGGCGAACCGGGTTCGCTCCCACGAGACTGAAGACGCTGATCAGACGCCAGGCTTGCCGTCCAGCGGATCAAGAATGGCCATTTCTTCCTCGTCCAGGCCATCGCCACCGCCAATGTCATCTTCATCGACGATGCTCAGGTCCAGATCAGCCGGGCCACCTTCGCCAGCTTCACGAGACGATCGTGCGCCGTCCTCCCGGATCAGTGTTTCCGGGCTCATGTCGTCGTCGGTCGGGTTGTGATCATCGGTGGAGGCACCGGTCAGCCCGGCTTCACGTACGCGTTCATCAGGGATCAAGGTCTCAAGCTCATCTTCAGGAATAACGTCGCCAATGCGCCCGCTCGGCTCATTGTTGTCGTTGAAGTTGAGCTCCTCCATCGATCCCATGCGGTCTTCGTTGTCATCGATGGGCTCAGGTTGAGTGGCATCGAATGGACGGCGTGAATCGTTCATGGCAAATCCTCAATAATGTCGGGCCTAATGGGTGGACCGGACGACATGGCGAAGATTCCATTCAGTTCCTGATCGGTGCCGCACATCGGTCGATCACTGCGCGTGACTTGAAGCGCCGAGCCCCAGTCATAGCTGAGCATCATTTCCGAGGCATCAACGCATGAACGAACTACAAGACTTGATCGACAACAACGAACGTTGGGCTGCCGCCATCAAGGAAGAAGACCCCGAGTTCTTTGCCAAGCTGGCACGCCAGCAGACGCCGGAATTCCTATGGATCGGTTGTTCGGACGCCCGTGTACCCGCCAATGAAATCGTCGGCATGCTGCCGGGCGATCTGTTCGTGCACCGCAACGTGGCCAACGTCGTGCTGCACACCGACCTCAATTGCCTGTCCGTGATTCAGTACGCCGTCGATGTGCTCAAGGTCAAACACATCCTCGTCACCGGTCACTACGGTTGCGGCGGCGTGCGCGCCTCGATGCAGGACCGCCAGTTCGGCCTGATCGACGGCTGGCTGCGCACCATTCGCGATCTGTACTACGAAAACCGTGAGCTGCTGGCCAAGCTGCCGACGGAAGAAGAACAAGTCGACCGGCTGTGCGAGCTGAACGTGATTCAGCAGGTCGCCAACGTCGGCCATACCAGCATTGTGCAAAACGCTTGGCATCGCGGACAGAAGTTGTCGGTTCACGGCTGCATTTATGGCATCAAGGATGGGCGCTGGAAGAGTCTGAACGCGACCATCAGCGGCCCGGAGCAATTGCCGCCGCAGTATCGTCTGCGTCCGCAGGGGGAGTGATCGGGTAGGGCATGCGTCCATCAAATAGTAGGAGCGAGCTTGCTCGCGGTAGCGTCAGTCCAGTCACCTCTGTGTGCGCTGAGGACATCGCGAGCAAGCTCACTCCTACAGGATCGATGCGTTAAAGCTGAGCGCTCTTCATCTGGGGCAGCGGCTTCTGCAGCTGCTTGATCTGCCGCGACACCTCGCCTGTCCGGCACTTCGCTGCCGCCTGATCCGGCGTCAACTTGCGGACCGTGGTGAAGAACAACTTGCAGGTTTCAACCTTGTTGGTCACCTGCCAGTGGGTCGTGCACTGGTTCAACAGCGCCGCCGGGTCGGTCGTTGGTTTCTGGCCCATGCCCGCTTGCCAGCACGCCGCGCTCAGGTCTTGGCCCATGACCTTCAAACCGGCTTCATCCGCCTTGGCTTCGTCCCCGCTGTAATTGCTTTTGTCCGCTGCATTCCAGATATAGCTCGGGTGATTCGAACCCAGCACCGCGACGCTTTGCCCGCCAGCCGGGCTGATGCTCGCCAGACCTAACACCGGAACCGTCACGTTGTACTGCTGCTTGAGCCAGGCGCGTACCGGCGCACCGAACGCGACCATCGGCAGCGATGAGCCCGCCGCGCTTTGCGTCAGCTGCTTGACCATGTTCGTCTGGTAATCGGTGAAGTAGCTGTAGACGTTTTCAAGGTCCTTGCCAGCGTTGGATGGCGCTGCAATGGGCGCGATGTCGATGATGGTTTGATAAGCCGGCGTCTGCTCTTTGGGAATCCCGTTATCCGTCAGCAGCTCGGACCAGCGGTCGGTCGTGGCCGAGAACAGATAGTCCTGAGCCTGAGTCAGGGAGTAGTCCGGCGGGAAATGCAGCAGCTCGACGCTCTTGCGATTTTCCAGCGCCATACCCAGCGGCAGAAACAGATACCAGTTGTAGGCAAATTTGTTATCGGCGTTGAGTTTGCTCGCGCCGGCGTAGGCCAGGTCGCCGGCGTCGAGCAGCGCTGAAAGTGGTTTGTCGTAGCCGTCCGGCACCCCGCTGATGTCGGCGTAAATCACGTCGTTGTCGTTGTGTACCGCAACCTTGGCCGCGCCGTACCCGTCACGCTGCACGCTTTGTGTGAGGTAGTGCTCGACGGTCTGTTCGAGCGTCCAGTTTCGGAAGCAGATGACATTGCAGTTATTCGGGTAGGCAAACAGGTGTGTGACGCGTTCCTTGCTCCCCAGTTTTACGCTGACTTCAGCCTGGGCGGTGATGCTCAGCGTCAATGCGGTCAGGGCGATGCTCAATACGGCTGTTTTTTTCATGCTCATGTCCTTGTTGGCGTAGACACCCCTCTGCGTGGGTGGTGTTTCGATCATGAAACACTTGGACAGGGCTGGGAATGGGCAGCGGCGGTTGCGGCGGATTTATATTCGAAGGCACGCCTGTAACGCGGCGTGCCAGAACTGGCCCACTGTTCTGCCAGCCGTCCAGGGCCCGCATTACTCTGGCGAGTGGCTCACAACACAAACCGCTGAACCATCGTGTTCAGGTCGGTTGCCAGCATCGACAGCGCATTGCTCGCCACCGTGGTTTGCTGAGCGCCCGACGCCGATTGCGTCGACAGGTCACGAATGCTGCTCAGGTTGCGATCAACTTCGTTAGCCACTTGCGCCTGTTGTTCGGCGGCGCTGGCGATCAGCATGTTCCGGTCGCTGATGGTCGAGGTTGCGCTGATGATGACGGTCAGTGCGTGACCAGTGGCAGCGGCTTGCTCCAGGGTTAGATTGGCCTGGGCCGCGGTGACGCGTAACGTTTGCGCGGTCTCCTGAGTGCTTTTCTGCACATCGTTGATCAGGGTCTCGATCTCGGTGGTCGACGCGCTGGTGCGTTGGGCGAGTGAGCGTACTTCATCGGCCACCACCGCGAACCCGCGGCCCGCTTCGCCCGCCCGTGCGGCTTCGATGGCGGCATTCAGTGCAAGCAGGTTGGTCTGGTTGGCGATCGCCCGGATCACTTCGAGAATCTTGCTGATGCTCAGCGTGCGCTCGGCGAGACCGTCGGCCTGGTGAGAGGAATCAAGAACGTTGTCGGTCAGCTCCTTGATCGAATCGATGGTGCCGGTCAGGCGCAGACGCCCTTCGGCGGCCGCTTCGTTGGACGCCTTCGATTCGCTCGACGTGCTGCTGGCATTGTCGGCGACTTCCCCGGCAGCCTGACTCATCTGGTTAACGGCAACTGCCGCCTGCTCGATCTCATCGTTTTGCAGTTGCAGGTTTTTGGCACTGGCATCGGCAATCGCCCCCATCTCCTGGACGGACTGGCTTAGCTGGCGAGCTGCGGCATAAATCTGATCGATCGTGCCGTGCAGATTGGCGCGCATCAGGCCCAAGGTTTTGAGCAATTGAGCGGTTTCATCCTTGCCTTCCGGAATCGGCTGCGGGCTCAAATCGCCTTGGGCAATGGTGCTGGCAATGTGCAGCGACTGACGCAGGGGGCGGATGATGCTCAGGCTAAGCCGCCACGCGAGTAACAAGGTGAGCACCAGCGCCACCACGATGGCGCTGACGGCGATGATTCGGGTCTGCTGGAACCGCGCGCCGGCCGCTTCGACGGTGCCCGCCGCACTTTGCTTGTTCAGCTCGCGCAGCAATTGCACCTGCATGTCCATCAGGTCGCCCTGCAGGCTCAGCGTGGTGTTGAGCAGCATGCGCGCGTCGTCGAGTTTGCGTTGCTCGATCAAAGCGATTTCGTCGTGCAGCCCCGGCATGAAAGCGCCATAGGCGTCTTGAAGGGCCTTGATGGAGTCTCGCTCGGTGCTGTCGGTGGCGTGGGCAAGATAATCGGCGAAGCCTTTTTCGACTTCGTTCTTCAGCTGCTCGACATTGATCTTGCTGGTCACTACCGCGCCGGGGTCGTCGGCATTGGCGATCAGCCTGGCGCTCTCGCCACGCAACTTGATCAGGTCGATGGCGATCGCGTCGGCCATGGCAATACTGGGCAGCGATCCACTCTCAACCGCCTCCCCCTGATCGCGGATGCTCTGCATCTGCAACAGGCAGAACACACCGAGCGCCACCAGCAACAGCGCGGTCACCCCGAAGCACAGCACCAACCGCTGGGTAATCCTGAAGCGACGCAGGAAAACAGGCCTGGAAGAAGGACGGACCACACGACGCAATAACCTTTTCACTGCCACCCATCCCATCGACGAAAACACCGGAGAGATGGTTATAGAGGTGTTCCGTGATGTCTTTGTGACATTGTTGGAGATGTTTCTGAATTGTTGCGGTACGGTCAGATGCTGGAGGCCAGCGTGACGTCAGCAGGGATACGAGTGGGCATTGTCAGCGCTGATTGTGGGATACGTCTTTGCAAGCCTCGGCGGCCTTGCTCCGTTATTTGCTGTACATACAATAATTCAATGCAGATAATCTTCGACATTGCAAAACGCGACATCACCTTTCTGAAGCGTGGCCTCGACTTTAGGGATGCCGGCTTGGTATTCGCCGGCAGGCATTTGACCCTCGAAGATTGCCGGCAGGACTACGGGGAAACCCGATATATCACGGTTGGAGTGTTGTCAGAACGTATGGTTGTCCTGGTCTGGACACCGCGCGGCGCGGCTCGCCGTATCATTTCCATGAGAAAGGCCAATGAGCGTGAACAAACCCTCTACCGGCACCGACTGGGTTGATCCCGGCGATGCA
The DNA here is from genome assembly GCF_041060465.1 of Pseudomonas sp. W2Oct36. Taxonomy (NCBI): domain Bacteria; kingdom Pseudomonadati; phylum Pseudomonadota; class Gammaproteobacteria; order Pseudomonadales; family Pseudomonadaceae; genus Pseudomonas; species Pseudomonas sp. W2Oct36. The sequence goes on along the minus strand of NZ_JAUERW010000003.1, from coordinate 517,512 downwards.
CCCGAATTGTCAGATGCATACTTCGATCATGCTGATGAATATGTGGGTGACCAATTGGTCAAGCGTGGCCGACCACGTTCTGTGATTGTGCGGGAGCGAATTACCATTCGCCTGGAACACGACGTGGTGGAGCAGTTCCGGGCATCAGGACCCGGCTGGCAAACGCGTATGAATGCTGCACTGGTCGACTGGCTAAAAACCCATGAGCCGTCCGAAATATCGCTATGACCTTCCACGCACCCTAGGCACCAATCTCCTCCATAAACTCCCGCAAGAACCGCTCGGCCCGTGCATGCCTGACCTGCGCCATATGGCGGCCCGCGGCTGTTTTAAACCCCTGCGCCAGGGTGAAGATCTTGGTTGTGAAGTGATCGACGGCGAAGCGTTTGTCGTCCAGATCGCGCTGTTGCGCCTGCGGGTCGACCGGGTCGTAGAGGTGGCTGCCCATGCGCCCGGACACGTAGAACAGCCGCGCCACGCCGACCATGCCAAGGGCGTCGAGACGGTCGGCGTCTTGCAGGATCTTCGCTTCCAGCGAGGTGGGCGTGATGTTGGCCGAATAGCTGTGGCACTCGATGGCGTGGGCGACGGCCTGGGTCCGCTCTTCGTCCCAGCCCATTTCTGCGAGCAGTTCGGTCGCCTTCGCCGCGGCCAGGCGTGAGGCGCTTGAGCGAAAGGGCGAGTTCTTTTCCACGGAGACGCAGTCGTGGAGCAGGGTGGCGGCGAGCAGGATCTGGTGATCGCCTCCCTCCGTGTCACGAATGGCGCAGACGTTGCTCCAGACCCGGTGCAGATGGGATACGTCGTGGGAGCCGTCGAGCCTCTCTGCCACGGTGTGGGGAATCAGGAGGTCGGCGAGGGGCTGAAAAGGCGCGAAGGAGAGGGCGGTCATGGATCATCCTGTCGATGTCGGCGAACGGGGCGCCAGCATACAGATTGACCCGCATCAGCGCTGCCGGTTCGCTGAGCCGGGTTGCTGATCCCTGCCACGCACGTCGCGCAGCAGAGATCAGTCAGCCGTTGCGACGTTGCATCACTGGCCTTTCATGGCCGCTGCCAGCTTGTCCACGTTGTAGCGAAACATCGTTACGTACGTCGCCGCCGGGCCGTCTGCGGGCGACAGCGATTCCACATACAGCTCGCCGCCCGGGTGCGCGCCGCTGGCTTTGGCGATCTGTTGCACCAGGCGCGGGTCGCCGGAGTTCTCGAAGAAGTAGGCGCTGACGTGCTCCTGCTTGATCTGATTGATCAGCTTGCCGACGTCAGCCGCCGAGGCCTCGGTTTCAGTGGAAAAGCCCAGCGGTGAGAGGAAGGTCACGCCGTAGGCATCGCCGAAATAGCCGAAGGCGTCGTGGGACGTCAGCACCTTGCGCTGTGCGACCGGGATGGTGCTGATCTGCGCGCGGGCGTAGGCGTCCATGTCCTGCAGTTGGGCGATGTATTTGTCACCGTTGGCTTGGTAATCGGCGGCATTTTCAGGGTCGGCTTTCTGCAGGGCCTTGATGATGTTTCTGACGTAAACAACGCCGTTTACCGCGCTGTTCCAGGCATGGGGGTCGGTGATCTTCTTGCCGTCTTCTTCCATGCTGCGGGTCATGATCCCGTCAGACAGCACGACGGGTTGGCCTTTGTAGCCGGAGGCGGTGATCAGCCGATCCAGCCAACCCTCCAGATGCAACCCGCTGACGAACACGACGTCGGCTTTTTTCAGTGCCTGGGCGTCATTGGGCGTGGGCTCGTAGACATGAGGGTCGCCATTGGGCCCGATGAGCGAGGTCACGTGCACGTGATCGCCACCGACGTTGTGCACCATATCGGCGATAACGGTGAACGAAGCGACAGTCTCCAGGGTTTTTGCCTGGGCGAAGTTGGCCAGGCCCGACAACGCCAGCGCGGCGGTCAGAAGCGTAAAACGTTTCATGGTGGTTTCCTTGCGGTAAGAGGACGATCAGCCGGACAGATGAACCCTCGGGAACAGTCGGCGTACAAAACCGCTGCGTCCAAAGAACAGTGAGAACCCGTAAAAGGCGCTGGCGGTGAGCACGATGGCCGGGCCCGACGCAACGCTGGCGTGGTAGGAAACGATCAGCCCGATGAAGCCTGAAAGCGTCGCCACTGCGGTCGAAACCACGATCATGCCGGTGAGCGAGCGAGCCCAGAATCGTGCGACCGTGGCGGGCAGCATCATCATGCCGACGGCCATCAACGTGCCCAACGCCTGAAACCCCGCCACCAGATTGAGCACCACCAGCAGCAGAAACAGCACGTGATACAGCGAACCTCGACCGCCCACTGCGCGCAGGAAACCCGGGTCGAAGCATTCGAGGATCAACGGGCGATAGATCAGCGCCAGCAGAATCAAGGTGAACGAGGCGATGCCGCCGACCATGAAAATCGCCTGATCGTCGATCGCCAGGATGGTGCCGAACAGCACATGAAGCAGGTCAACGTTGGAGCCGTGCAGGGAAACGATCAGCACGCCGGCAGCCAGCGACGTCAGGTAAAAGCTGGCGAAGCTGGCGTCTTCACGCAGTGTTGTGTAACGGCTCACCAACCCCGATAGCAACGCCACGGCGAGGCCTGCGATCAGGCCGCCAAAGCCCATCGCCGGGAGTGACAACCCGGCAAACAGAAAACCCACGGCGGCACCCGGCAAGACCGCGTGACTCATGGCGTCGCCCACCAGACTCATGCGGCGAAGCATCAGCAGCACGCCGACCGGGCCGGAGCCGATGCCCAGCGCCAGGCACGCCACCAAAGCGCGGCGCATGAAACCAAAATCGACAAAGGGCTGAATCAACAGGCTATAGAGCGTCACAGGGTTTGCTCCGCATCGGCGTCGCACGGCTGCGCGTCAGGGTTCCAGTGCTCGGCCATGTTCTTGGCGCGGCGCAGGTTGTCGTCGTTGAGGATGTCGGCGGTGTCGCCCCAGGCAATGATTTCCCGGGCCAGCAGCAGCGTGCTCGGGAAGTGCTGACGCACCTGCTCGATGTCATGCAGGACGGCGATGACGGTGCGCCCTTGGCCGTGCCAAGTGCGGATCAATTCCAGCAAGTCCCGCGTGGTGCGTGCATCGATGGCGGTGAAGGGCTCGTCGAGCAGAATCACCGAAGCGTCCTGTAATAACAGCCGGGCGAACAGCACGCGCTGAAACTGCCCCGACGACAGCGAGCTGATGCTGCGTTGCTCGAATCCCGCCAAACCCACGGCACCCAGCGCCTCCTTGGCCTGTTGAGCGTGCTTGCGCGTGGCGCCGCGGAACGCGCCGATGCTGCGCCATGCGCCCATCATCACGGTGTCGGCCACGCTGAGCGGAAAGCTGCGGTCGATCTCTGCGGCTTGGGGCAGATAACCGATGTGCCGCGTTGGCAACTGGTTGCGCTCGACGCGTCCGACCGCGGGTTTGAGCGTGCCGGCGATGGCTTTGATCAGCGTGGACTTACCGGCGCCGTTGGGGCCGACGATCGCCGTCAGGCTGCCCGCCGCGAATCGGCCGTTGGCGTGATGCACCGCTGGCCGGCGTTCGTAGGTCAGTGTCAGGTCGTGGAGGTCGATGGCAGCGCTCATGGAATCGCTACCGCCCAGGTAACGCCGATCCACAGCACGACCAGCACGGCGAGGGAAATCATCACGCGCTTGCTGGCCGATTGAGCCAGTGCGGACGTTGCAAGGGAGGGAGGAAGCCGGGGATCGCGTTTCACAACAAGGACTGCCTGAAATAATTTGTTATAGTATTACATCACCTTTAGCGTGATCTGCAAAGTGTGATTTGGGTGAAGTTCAGGGAGGCGACAGTTTCCATCGCCCTGGGGAGGGTGGCGTTTCCCCGGCACAAGAAACCCTGTAGTTTTCGATGACTTTTCTCGTTGCCAGGATGATTGCCATGACTGTTTCTCACCGGCGTCCGGTACCCCTCGCCAAATGCTACCGCTTGCTCAACCACGGTCCGACGGTCTTGATCAGCGCTGCCCACGACGGGCAACGCAACATCATGGCGGCAGCGTGGGCGATGCCGCTGGATTTCCAGCCGCCGAAAGTCACGGTTGTGCTGGATAAGTCCGTCTGGACGCGGCAGTTGCTCGAAGGCTCCGGGACGTTTGTAATCAACGTGCCGACCCTCAGCCAGATCGATATTGTTGAAACGGTTGGCTCGACCTCAGGGCTGGACATCTCCCATGAGCAAGGCCTGGATAAATTCAAAGCGTATGGACTGGAGACCTTCGCGGGCTCCCACGTTGAAGCGCCGTTGCTGGAAGGTTGCGCAGGCTGGCTGGAGTGCAGATTGATTCCCGAGCCACATAATCAGAGCGCCCACGACCTGTTCATCGGCGAAGTGGTTGCGGCGTGGGCGGATGAACGCGTGTTCTCCGAAGGGCACTGGCATTTCGAGGGGCATGATGCGCTGCGCACCCTTCACCATGTGGCGGGCGGGCATTTTCTGGTAATCGGTGATGGGGTGGACGGCAAGGTGTTGCAGCGATCCGCTGACTGACCCACGCTCGGCTTGGAAGCGCGCGCCCCGAATTGGAAGGCGCGCGGTGAAGCAGCTTCAGTGGCCGGCGTTGATGCCGCTCAGTCCTTTGACAGCTCGCCGTTGACCAGGCGCCAGGCCTTCAGCGGATTACTGGCTTTCAACGCAGGTGGCAGCAGCGAGTCCGGCACGTTCTGGTAACACACGGGACGCAGGAAACGATCAATGGCCGTTGCGCCCACCGAAGTGCTGCGGCTGTCGGAGGTTGCCGGGAACGGGCCGCCATGGACCATTGAATAGCTCACTTCGACGCCGGTCGGGAAGTCATTGAACAGAATCCGTCCCGCCTTGCGTTCCAGGATCGGCAGCAGCGACTGAGCGGTCGCTTCGTCGCCGTCGTCGAACTGCAACGTCACGGTCAGTTGCCCATCGAAGCTGGCAGCCACTTTCTGCAGATCGGCGACGTCGGAGCAGACGATCAGCAGCGCGCTTGGGCCGAAGTTCTCGTCCTCCAGCGCGGGGTTGGCGAGGAACGTGGCTGAGTCGGTGCGGAACAAGGCCGGGCGGGCCTGGAATGAACCGTCGGCCTCCTGACCTTCAGCCACCAGCGTCACGCCGGATGCGCTGTGCAGGTTATTCAGGCCGTTGCAGTAAGCGCCGTGGATGTTCGGCGTCAGCATGGTGGTCGGCAGCTTGTCAGACAGCGCCTTGGCCGAGGCCGACACGAATGTTTCCAGCGCGTCGCTTTCCAGTGCCAGCAGGATGCCCGGGTTGGTACAGAACTGCCCGGCGCCCATGACCAGCGACTCGACAAACCCCTTGGCGATGGTTTCGGCGCGGGCCAGCAAAGCAGCCGGCAGCAGGAACACCGGGTTGATGCTGCTCATCTCGGCATACACCGGGATCGGCACCGGACGGGCCTGGGCGGCCGCCACTAGCGCCAAACCCCCACGACGCGAGCCAGTGAAGCCCACTGCTTGAATCAAGGGATGACTGACCAGCGCCTGGCCGACAGCAATGTCCTTGTCGATCAGCAGTGAGAACACGCCTTCCGGCATGCCGGTGTCGCGCGCCGCTTTCTGGATCACGCGTCCCACCAGTTCGCTGGTGCCCAAGTGGGCCGGGTGCGCCTTGACGATGACCGGGCAACCGGCCGCCAACGCAGAAGCGGTATCGCCGCCGGCAACCGAGAAGGCAAGGGGGAAGTTGCTCGCACCGAACACCGCCACCGGACCAAGACCGATGCGCCGCAGACGCAGGTCGGCGCGCGGCAGTGGTTGGCGCTCCGGCATCGCAGTGTCGACCACGGCACCGTGCCAGCGTCCGTCACGCAGCAGACTGGCAAACAGTTTCAGCTGATTGACCGTGCGCATCCGCTCGCCTTCCAGGCGTGGCTTGGGCAGGCCGCTTTCGACATGAACGCGCTCGGTCAGCACATCGCCCAGATCCACAAGGCCTTGGGCGATGGCTTCAAGGAAGCTGGCGCGCTGGTCGTCACTCAGTTGCCGATAACGGTCGAATGACGCTTCGGCCAGTTCACACGCAGCGTTTACATCCTCCAGCGTGCTGGCACCAAACGACGGCGTCAGGGGTTCACCGGTGGCGGCGGCGAGGGCGAAAACTTCTCCGCCCTGACCTTGTACAGCGCGTTGTCCGATGATCGTTTCACCAAGAATCTGCATTGCTCAACACCTCTCGAGGGCGGCGACCGCCAGTGGGTACCGCTGTGGCCAGCCATTGAGGTTACATCATGGCGCTGCGATCGCCACCGGTGCGGGTGTTGAGCTTGCTGTTGAGCTTATGGACGCGCCTATGGCTGCAGCTTATTGCTGAACGGCGCTGAATCCCTCAAACGCAGTTTGCTGCTGGATCGCGCTGACAATGTTCTTGCGCGTGGCCGGCTGCTGGTTGCCGTCCTTGTCCACGAACACTTCGCTCTGCAGCTCGGCGTCATCGCCTTCACCGATGAACGAGAAGCCGAGGAATTCAAAGGCTTCGCGGTCCGCGTTGGCTTTCGAGCGCGGCGTGCGCAGGGGCAGGGTGACGCTGGCGCCGTCCTTGCTGATGACGAAAACTTCTGCTTCCTTCTTCGGCCGCGCCGCTTTGCTCTTGCCGCCGCTCGGGTTGCTGACCGCTTGATGCGTCTGATTGAGCACCTTCAACGCCAGGCTGTAGACGAGCTCCTGAAAACTCGGGTCGTCTTTATAGCTGGAGAGAATCCGGCTGATCGGAAACTTCGCGCTCAGGTCTTCGAGCGCGGCCATGTCGGCGGCTTCGGCGTCCTTGAGCTGCTTAAGCTGACCCATCAGCTCGTAGGCCTGGTCATCATCGAATCGGTCATGGGCGGCGCGTATGGCCAGGCGCAGGTCGCGAATCTGGTCGCTTTCCTTGGCGCTCTGGAATGCGTCCAGCACCATCTCGCTGATGGTTTTGGCCTGTGGCACATGTTGTGAAAGGTTGATGGCTTCTTCGTAGGCTTGCTTCGACGACACGGCGTTTGCCGCCGGATCGGTATGGGAATCAGACATTGAACATCCACTGCTTCGTTAACTGGGGTTGAGGCGCGAAAAGCTCGGGGCGTTTCGAGGGGCGTAATCTATTGGACGAGGGCGCCGTTGTCACGGATTGCCGTCTTCGCCCGGACCGCAGGGCGATTGGCGTTGGATGCGCGCAGACTACGGAATCAAAAAGCCCGGCAATTGCCGGGCTAGTCTTACACGCAGGTGCCACCTTTATGGTGTGAGCCCGTCCCGCCTGTTGGATGCGTCCCTTTCGGACACGCTGACGCGGAAAGTGAAACGATTGAAAGCAGAGCGACCAGTCCAGCGATAGCGATCTTTTTCATATTGCCTCCGTGCACTGCGAGATGCAGTACAGGGCTATCGGCGATTTGGGATCCCGCCTTAGGCACAGAACGCCAGAAACAACAAAGCCCGCACAAGGCGGGCTTTGTTGAGGTACTTGGTGGCTACACAGGGACTTGAACCCCGGACCCCAGCATTATGAATGCTATGCTCTAACCAACTGAGCTATGTAGCCAAGTGGCGCGCATTATTCGCTCAGATCACATATGTGTCAAGCGTCTCTTTGAAAAAATTTATCCACACGATCAATCGGTTAGCCTCCCGGCTCTTCTACCATTTTCTCATCCCTGCACGCTGGTGACAGTTTCACTCCTTGCGCTGAGTGCTTTCGCCCCACTTTCGCGCACTCAGCGTGCACTGTCCTCGATCTCGTGCCCGGTTTGATGGCCTCGTGCTATCGGTCCGGTTCTTGCTTATGCCTGCCGCAACGCTGCCGTTATAGAGCTAGGTGGCTGCGGATTTCGATAAGTCTGAGTGCGGCCCTCGTTCAAAAGATGGGCGGTTATCGTTTTTAAAACACAGACATGGCATTTTGCCTGTAAAAATGTAAGGCAGCGCAGCGATGATTATTCGTCGCGCAGCGTCTGTCGGTGAGGAGTGGTTGGCTATGCAGAGTCTTTTGTCGCCAGGCATCCGCCTGCTCGGACGTCTCGGGTTCGCGCGCAAGTTTCAGGTGCTCTTCTTTCTGTTCATCTTGCCGCTCGCGGGCAGTCTGTGGATGATCGGCCAGGATTACCGCAGCAAGCTGGAGGTGATTTCTCAGGAGCAAGCCGGTGTGCGCCAGCTCATGGCACTCGATGCGCTGGATGTGCAACTGACAGCACAGCGCAACCGCGCCGCGCGCTGGAAGGCTGCCGACATTCTTCGTGATCCGACGCCGGCCGCGAAGGCAGCCATGAACGCGCTGGATGCCGCCAACCCTGACCTGACCCGCACCCTGGCGTCCCTGGGCGATGAACTCAAGGCACAGAACGCCAGCGCGGACATCATGACGCGGTATCAAGCGCTGCAGGCCTCGGTCAAAGGCATGGATTCGGAATCTCTGCGCAGCGTCGGCTGGTGGCCGGACGGCTACGATCGTTTTACCTCTGCCCTTACGGCGCTGCAGAGTCTGCGTGAACAGATCGCCATGGACAGCGGCTTGATCCTTGATCCCTGGCTTGAAACCTACTTGCTGATGCAGATCGCCACGCAGCAGGCGCCCGACCTTGTCGAGCGAGTAGGGCGGATGGCGAGTATCGGCCAGTCGTCGATCGCATCAGGGCAGTTCTCGCTGCAGAGCCGTCTTCAGATGCGCGACCTGCGCAGTCGCATCGGTGACGCCCGTGATCAACTGGTCAAAGCCGTCAGCTCGCTGAAATCGAAAGCGTACCCGGGCATGGAGGTCTGGACGCGTCAGTATGAAGACAGTCTTCAGCGCCTTGATAACGAATTGAAAGTGCTCGACGACGGCGTGTTCGGCGGCAGCATCAAGCTCGACCCTGCTGCGTTCGAGCGCAGCGTCGACGGTGTCAGCGATGGATTGGCGGCCTTACGCAAGCAATCGCTCTCATCATTGACCAGCCGGCTCGATTATTACCATGAGCAGTCCACTCTGCAGTTCGTGCCGATCGCTGCGATTTTCAGCATTCTAGCGCTCGCGGCGCTGTATCTCTTCATGTGCCTCCAGGCATCGATCCAGCGCAGCGCCAAGGGCATAACGACCCTGGCCGAGTCGCTCCGTGACGGCAATCTGTGCGTCGAGGTCGCCGTTCAGGGGCGTGACGAACTCGCAGCCATCAGCACCGCCCTCAACGTAGCAGTGGTGCAACTGCGCACCAGTCTCTTGGGTGTCAACCACGAAACCCAGCAACTGGGCTCTGCGGTGCTGACCCTCAACGCGCAGTCCGGCAGCACGCTCAACGAAGTGGAAGATCAACAACAGCAGATCAGCCAGATCGCCGCTGCGGCCACCGAGCTGGCCGCGACGTCCATGGGGGTTGCCCGCAGTTGCGAAGCCGCATCCGGCAGCGCCCAGGCCACCCGACGCATCGCCGAAGACAGCAGCCGCGACAGTCAGCGCACCACGGCGAGTATCCAGCAACTGAACCAGAAGTTGACCGACACTGCTAATGCGTTGAGCAAGGTCAGCGAGCAGGGGCAGCAGATCCAGTCCGTGGTGGACACCATTCGCGGCATCGCCGAACAGACCAACCTGCTGGCGCTCAATGCTGCCATTGAAGCGGCGCGTGCGGGCGAGCAAGGCCGTGGCTTCGCCGTGGTCGCTGACGAGGTGCGCAGTTTGTCCCAGCGGACACAGGCTTCCACCGCGCAAATTGCCGGGACCGTGGACAGCCTGCGGTCGACCGTCAGCCAGGCCGTTAGCCTGATGGAGGCGGCGTGTGGTCAGGCGGTGAGTGACGCGCAGTCGGTGACCGGCTTGGGCGAGCGGCTGGAAGAGATCGCCAGCGCGGTGCAAATCGTCACTGACACGCTGGCGCAGATCGCTACCGCAGTCGAAGAGCAGGCCGCGACGGCGGACGAGGTTAGCGGCAATATTCAGCAGGTGGATCAGGCCGCTGGCCGCTTGCTTGACGGTGCGCGTGCGGTAAATCATGCCGCAGACACCCTGACCAAAGGCAGCCGGGCCTTGAGCGACAACACCGCGAGATTCCGGTTGGGGTAAGCCGCGCAGGCGAAGCGTGAGGGTGATCGGCCTGCGATTGCATGCGCGCCATCATGCCGCACCCTGCGCCGTGGGTTGAAAGAAGAACGGCTGGCGACGTATAAGATTCGTCGCCTTCTCATCGTCTTCTGATACCCATCGCCGTAGGGGATTTCTCCATGACCGACAGCAGTGCCGCAGGTGCGGCGGTTTATTCGCCCCTGACGTTAGCGTTGTACGACGCCTGGGTGTTGGGCATTTCCAATCGGTATGCCTGGCGCTGCCCAACCGATGAGGTGCTTTTGCCGTTCTTCCGCGCCAATGTGCGTGCCCACCATCTGGATATCGGCGTCGGCACGGGTTATTACCTGGCGAAAGCGAAGCTGCCGCCGAACACCCGCATCACCCTCATGGACCTCAATCCAAGCAGCCTCTCCGCCGCTAAAAGCAGGATCGGCCGGCCAGACACGCACACCCTTCAGCATGACGTAATGACGCCGATCCCAGGCAACGAACGCTTCGACTCGATATCGCTGTTTTACCTGCTGCACTGCCTGCCAGGCCCGACGGATGCCAAGGCGGCGATCTTCGCTCAGCTCAAGCACAACCTGAACCCGGACGGCGTTTTGTTTGGCGCAACGATTCTAGGGGACGAGGCGGGGCACAACGGCTTCGGTCGCAAGCTGATGGCGGTCTACAACAAGAAAGGCATTTTCGGAAATAGCGGGGACACTCAGGCCGGCTTCGAAGTGCATTTGCGGACGCACTTTCGCGAGGTCACGCTGAAGCGCGAAGGCGTGGTGCTGCTGTTTCGCGTAGCGCAGCCGATTGTCTGAGTTGCACTAAAACCACAAAGCCCGCGGATCACTGAGTGATACGCGGGCTTTGACGTTCAACGAGGTTCGTGGAGGTCCACGAGGGCGTTAGACGTTGAAACGGAAGTGCAGAACGTCGCCGTCCTTGACGATGTAATCCTTACCTTCCAGACGCCATTTGCCCGCTTCCTTGGCACCGGCTTCACCCTTGTACTGGATGAAGTCGTTGTAGGCGACGCACTCGGCGCGGATGAAGCCTTTTTCGAAGTCGGTGTGGATCACGCCGGCAGCCTGTGGCGCTGTGGCGCCGACACGGACTGTCCATGCACGCACTTCTTCGACGCCGGCAGTGAAGTAGGTCTGCAGGTGCAGCATTTCGTATCCGGCACGGATCACGCGGTTCAGACCAGGTTCTTCAAGGCCCAGAGCCTCCAGGAACATGTCCTTTTCTTCGCCGTCGTCGAGTTCGGCGATTTCCGCTTCGATCTTGTTGCAGACCGGCACCAGCATGGCGCCTTCTTCTTCGGCGATCGCGCGAACCACGTCAAGGTGCGGGTTGTTCTCGAAACCGTCTTCAGCGACGTTGGCGATGTACATGACCGGTTTGGTGGTCAGCAGATGGAAGCCCTTGATGACGGCTTTCTCATCGGCGCTCATGCTCTTCATCAGGCTGCGCGCGGGTTTGCCCAGCGTGAAGTGAGCGATGAGTTGCTCCAGCAGGCCTTTCTGGACCACTGCGTCCTTGTCGCCGCCCTTGGCATTGCGCGTGACTTTCTGCAGTTGCTTCTCGCAGCTGTCGAGGTCAGCAAAAATCAGTTCCAGGTCGATGATCTCGATGTCGCGCTTCGGGTCGACGCTGTTGGAGACGTGAATCACGTTCTCGTCTTCGAAGCAGCGCACCACGTGAGCAATGGCGTCTGTCTCGCGGATATTGGCGAGGAACTTGTTGCCCAGGCCTTCACCTTTGGATGCACCGGCTACCAGCCCGGCGATGTCGACGAACTCCATGGTGGTCGGCAGGATGCGCTTCGGGTTGACGATGTCGGCCAGGGCCTGCAGGCGCGGGTCCGGCATGGGCACGATGCCTGTGTTCGGTTCGATGGTGCAGAAGGGAAAGTTCTCCGCCGCGATACCGGATTTGGTCAGGGCGTTGAACAGGGTGGACTTGCCGACGTTGGGCAGGCCGACGATGCCGCAGTTGAATCCCATGGTGTTTCCCCTCGAGTGATGTCAGGCCTTCTGGCTGTGCAGGACGCGCATCGCCTTGACGAAGTCGCCAGCGAGTACATCCGGCAGCACGCCGAGGGCAAAGTCGATGCTGGCATCCAGTTTTTCCTGCTCGGCGCGTGGCGCTCGACCCAGGACGAAGTTGGACACCAGACTGGCGTCGCCCGGGTGGCCGATGCCAAGCCGCAGGCGGTGGAAGCCGTTCTGGTTGCCGAGCTGCGCAATAATGTCGCGCAACCCGTTATGCCCGCCGTGCCCGCCACCCAGTTTGAGTTTGGCGACGCCCGGAGGCAGGTCGAGTTCGTCGTGGGCCACCAGAATGGCTTGCGGAGGAATCCGGAAGAAACCCGCCAGAGCTGCCACGGACTGGCCGCTGCGGTTCATGTAGGTGGTGGGGATCAGCAGACGAACGTCTTGGCCCTGATGACTGAATTTAGCCGTCAGGCCGAAATACTTGCGGTCAGCGGTCAGATTGACACGCTGTGCGCTGGCAATGCGCTCAACGAAAAGAGCCCCTGCGTTATGCCGGGTCTGTTCGTATTCGGGGCCTGGATTTCCCAGGCCGACGATCAGTTGGATGGCGGTCACGTCAGGGGCTCTTCCTTGGGTCGAGTGTGATGATGGCGAGCATCATCACGGGTTCAACCGGCTAGCGAGTAATAATTACTCTGCTTCGCCTTCTGCGGTGCCTTCTTCTTCGTCCTGGACGATGCGAGGAGCGTGGACGTTAGCGATGTCCAGGTCCTTGCCGTGCGCCAGAGCAACGAATTCAACACCTTTAGGTGCTTTAACGTCGGACAGGTGAACGTTGTCGCCGATTTCCAGAGCGCCCAGGTCAACTTCGATGAACTCAGGCAGGTCTTTCGGCAGGCAGGTCACTTCCAGCTCGGTGGTGGTGTGCGAGATCTCGCCGCCTTTCTTGACCGGTGCTTCTTCGTTGATGAAGTGCACTGGAACGATAGCGGTCAGTTTCTGGCCAGCCACGACGCGGATGAAGTCAGCGTGCATGATGAACTGCTTGGCAGGGTGACGCTGCATCGCTTTAACGATGACGTTCTGCTTGGCGCCAGCAATGTTCAGCTCGATAACGTGGCTGTAAGCAGCTTCGTTTTCGAACATTTTTGCCAGTTCTTTGGCTTCGATGGTGATCGAAGTTGCTTCCTGGCCACCACCGTAAACAACGGCTGGGACGGAGGCGGCGAGACGACGCAGGCGGCGGCTCGCACCTTTCCCCAGGTCAGTACGCGCTTGGGCGTTCAGAGTAAATTCGTTCATTTTGCATCTCCAATATAGCCATGACCGAGCGGCGTTTGCGACCAGCGCCAGACACGGTATGGGCAAAAAAGCCCCGCCCCGGCATTGAGTGTCGGGGCGGGGCGCTTTTCGTCAACGGATGGTTCGGCAGGGCAGGGCCCTTATCGGAACATCGCGCTGATCGATTCTTCATTGCTGATGCGACGCATCGCCTCAGCGACTACCGGTGCGATATCCAGTTGACGGATACGGTCACAGGCCTGTGCTGCAGCGGACAACGGGATGGTGTTCGTCACCACCAGTTCGTCCAGCACGGAATTTTCGATGTTCTCGATTGCACGGCCCGACAGAACAGGGTGTGTGCAATACGCGAAAACCTTGGCAGCGCCGTGTTCTTTCAGCGCCTTGGCCGCGTGGCACAAGGTGCCGGCGGTATCGACCATGTCGTCGACGAGAATACAGGTACGGCCTTCGACATCACCGATGATGTGCATCACTTCGGAGTGGTTGGCCTTCTCGCGGCGCTTGTCGATGATGCCCAGATCGACGCCCAGGGACTTGGCAACAGCACGTGCACGCACGACGCCGCCGATATCCGGGGAGACAATCATCAGGTTTTCGAAGCGTTGGTCTTCGATGTCATCCACCAGAACCGGGGAGCCGTAGATGTTATCTACCGGAATATCGAAGAAGCCTTGAATCTGGTCGGCGTGCAGGTCGACAGTCAGCACACGGTCGATACCGACGACGGTGAGCATGTCCGCGACCACTTTAGCGCTGATAGCCACACGGGCGGAACGCGGACGGCGATCCTGGCGGGCATAACCAAAGTAAGGGATTACAGCTGTGATACGAGTGGCCGAGGAGCGACGGAAGGCGTCAGCCATCACGACGAGTTCCATCAGGTTATCGTTGGTCGGAGCGCAGGTCGGCTGGATAATGAAGACGTCTTTACCGCGAACGTTTTCATTGATCTCAGCGGTAATCTCACCGTCGGAAAACTTTCCAACAGAGATGTCACCGAGAGGGATATGCAGCTGACGTACGACACGCCGAGCCAGATCGGGGTTGGCGTTCCCCGTAAAGACCATCATCTTGGACACGCGCAGTACCTGGAGGCTTAGGGTATGCCTGGATGACTATAGGAAAATGGCAGGGGCGGCTGGATTCGAACCAACGCATGGCAGGATCAAAACCTGCTGCCTTACCGCTTGGCGACGCCCCTGTATCTGTTGCACGAGTGCCTGGCACTCGGTTCCTTTTAGAGCAGCGTTTGTAACTTCCGGTGCAACATCGAGATGTTTGCGCCTTTTGCTACAAACCCCGTAAGGGTCTCTGTAAGAAGGGCCGAGACTTTATCAGCTTCAGCTTTGCTTGGGAAGGCCCCAAACACACAACTTCCAGTTCCGGTTAATTTTGCTTCGGTAAATTTACCTAACAAATTCAAAGCGTTACCAACTTCTGGATACCGCCTCGTTACAACCGGTAAGCAGTCGTTTCGACTGTTTCCCTTGGGAACGGGGCGCACTTTAATGGGCGGAGTGTCACGTGTCAACAGCGGATCTGAAAAAATTTCTGCTGTACTTACAGATACTTGCGGCACCAGCACCAGATACCAAGGTTCTTCGGGGGTTACGGGGGTCAGTATCTCGCCGATGCCCTCCGCAAAAGCGGCATGTCCACGCACGAAAACCGGCACGTCTGCCCCAAGCTTGAGGCCCAGCGCCGCTAGCCGATCTTCATCCCAGCCAAGCTGCCAGAGATGATTCAGGCCGAGCAATGTCGTTGCCGCATCGGAGCTTCCGCCGCCAATGCCGCCACCCATGGGCAGGACTTTTTTCAGCCAGATATCAACGCCAAGCGAGCAACCGGATTGCTCTTTGAGGGCGCGAGCCGCTCTGACGATCAGATTACTGTCGTGGGGGACGTCGGCGATTTCCGTCTGAAGGCGCACCTCTCCATCATTCCGAAGCGCGAAACTGAGCTCGTCGCCGTAATCGAGAAACTGAAACAGCGTCTGCAGTTCGTGATAACCGTCAGCGCGGCGCCCGGTGATGTGCAGCATCAGATTCAGTTTGGCTGGGGCGGGCAGTGTCAGTCGTGGTTGCGACATGCTCATCGCCCCAGTTTGCGTGGTTGCCAGTCCTTGATGACCAGCGTGACGTCCAGGTCCTGCCCGTGCAGCTTCATGCGTTCAGGCAACCAGAAACCGTTCTGCTGGGTGTAGCTCAGGTATTCGATCTGCCAGCCATCCTGCGCCAGGCTGGACAAGCGACTGTCACCGTCGAGCGTCAGGCTGCTTTTACTGTCCGGGGCGGGCAAGCCGCGCACCCACCAGACCAGATGGGACACCGGCAGTTTCCAGCCCAATTGGTCCTTGAGCAGGGTTTCCGGATCCGGCGCGTCGTAGCGGCCCTGATTGGCCACTTCCAGTGAGACTGCGCCAGGGCGACCGGTCAAGCGGGCAGCACCGCGGCCCAGCGGGCCGGACAAGCGAATGTCGTAGTAATCCTGGCGTTGCAGCCAGAACAGCGTGCCGCTGCCGGAATCCTTTGGTGCGCGGATGCCAACCTTGCCGTTGATCTGCCAGCCATCAAGGCTGCTGAGTTGTTCCTTGTTCGCACGCCATTGATTGGCGTCGCCCTTGCCTTGTACGGCTTCTCGGGAGGACATGCCGGCACAGCCAGCGAGCAGGGCGATCAGACTGAATACGAGTACGTGGCGCAATTGCATAAATTCAAAGAGTCTCGGCGCCGGTCAGGCGTTTGATGGTGCTGCGCAGGACCGGGCTGTCAGGTTGTTGTTCAAGGGCCTTGGCCCACACTTTGCGGGCTTCACGCTGCTCGCCTTTGGCCCAGAGGACTTCGCCCAGGTGCGCAGCGACTTCGTGGTCCGGAAAACGCTCCAGCGCCTGGCGCAGCAGACGTTCGGCCTCATCCAGATTGCCCAGGCGGTAATTGACCCAGCCGAGGCTGTCGAGCACCGCCGGGTCTTCCGGATTGATCTTGTGCGCGCGCTCGATCAGTTCCTTGGCTTCGGCGTAGCGCGTCGTACGATCCGAGAGCGTGTAGCCCAGCGCGTTCAGCGCCATGGCGTTATCCGGCTCGCGTTTGAGAATCGCCCGAAGGTCGCTCTCCATCTGTTTCAGATCGTTGCGCTTCTCCGCCAGCATCGAGCGGGTGTAAAGCAGATTCAGATCGTCCGGATACTGCTTGAGCGCCTGGCTCAATACTTGCCAGGCGCGATCACTCTGGTTGTTGTTGGCCAGGGTCTCGGCTTCGACCAGAAACAGCTGAATGGCGTAGTCGGGTTGGTCGGCGCGGGCCTGAGCCAGCCGCTTCGAGGCTTCGGCGCTGTTGCCGTTGCTCATGAGGATATCGGCCTGACGCAGTTGCGCAGGCAGGAAGTCATTGCCGGGGCCCACCTGAGCATATTCGGCCAGCGCCGTCTGTGGGTCGCTGCGCTCTTCGTAGATGCGACCGAGGTTGACGTGGGCCGAGTCGACGTGACTGCCGCGGGCGACGAGGTCTTCGAGGTAACCCTGCGCTTCGTCCCATGCCTTGTTTTCCAGGCACACGAGGGCAAGGGAATAGCGCAACTCGTCGTCATCCGGGTACTGCTGAACCAGGCTGGAGAACTGCACTTTGGCGTCTTCCATGCGGTTCTGTTCCACCAGCATGCGCGCATAAGTCAGGCGCAGACGCTTGTCGTCCGGGTATTTCTTGATGCTTTTTTCCAGCAGCGGGATCGCTTCCTTGCCGCGGTCCATGCTTTGCAGCAAGCGAGCGCGCAGCAGGATCGGCGCCACTTCGCCTTCGCCCGGCGGGTTGTCTTCGAGCAGTTTCAGGGAGGCGGCACTGTCGCCTTCCTGCTGAAGGAGCAACGCCTTGCCGAAGATCAGCTGGCCGTTTTTCGGGTACTTCATCAGCAGGCGATCAAAGCTGGTGATCAGCCCTTTGCGCGTATTGGAATCGGTTTCCGACGCCGACAGCGCGAGAAAATCAAAATGCGTGTCGCCCTGGCCCTGAAGGACCTTCTCCATATAGCGCATGGAGTCGTCGTAGCGCCCGGCCCGCGCCAGCTGGATCGCTGCCGCGCGCTGTGCCTCGAGATTGCTCGGATCGTTTTTCGCCCAGATCATCGATGTGTCGAGGGCGGCCTGATCGGCGCCCAGATACTCGGCGATGCGGAAGGCACGCTCGGAAATCCCTGGATCCTGGGTCTGAATCGCCTGGGTCACATAGTTGTCCAGCGCGATGTCGAAACGGTTGCGCTGGCCGGCAAGTTCGGCTGTCAGCAGGCTGACGACGGTTTCCTGGGTAAACGAGCTGTACACCTGAGGTTTGGCATCGGGTGCGGGCGGCGCTTCTTTCGCCGGAGCGGAGGGCTCCGTAGAAACGGAAGCCGTAGACTGGCAGCCACTCAGAGCGACGAGGGCAAGGAACAGCGCGGAGGATTTATTCATATAGAAGAGGGGCGGCTTACCTGCGGTTTGGAAGCATCATGACACAAGGCCGGGAGCAAACCCACAGCCCGCGCGAAATCTGGATACGCTCAATCTATAGCCTGCGCGCGGACATTTTGTCGCAGGCCGGACGCGGTGATACGCAATCTGTATAGGGACAATAGCGGGCTGCGGACGTTCTGAATGTATTGCGGTGGTTGTCCTCCCTCTATCGAAGTAGGACAATTGCCGGCTTCACGTAACCATCAGCGACCTTGAATGGCCTTTCTTGCTCTGGGTATCAACCATAAGACTGCATCAGTCGATGTCCGCGAGCGCGTGGCATTTACGCCTGAACAGCTGGTTGAGGCGCTGCAGCAGCTTTGCCGCCTGACCCGAAGCCGGGAAGCGGCCATTCTCTCCACCTGCAATCGCAGCGAACTGTATATCGAGCAGGATCAACTGACCGCCGAAGCCGTGTTGCGCTGGCTGGCGGATTATCACCACCTGAATGTCGATGAGCTGCGCGCCAGTGCCTATGTGCACGAAGACGACGCGGCGGTGCGGCACATGATGCGCGTGGCGTCGGGGCTGGATTCGCTGGTGCTCGGCGAGCCGCAGATCCTTGGCCAGATGAAATCGGCGTATGCCGTGGCGCGGGAGGCCGGCACGGTTGGGCCGTTGCTCGGGCGACTGTTTCAGGCCACCTTCAGCGCTGCCAAGCAGGTGCGCACCGACACAGCCATCGGCGAGAACCCGGTCTCCGTCGCTTTTGCCGCCGTCAGCCTGGCCAAGCAGATTTTCAGCGACCTGCAGCGCAGTCAGGCGTTGCTGATCGGGGCAGGGGAGACCATCACTCTGGTCGCGCGTCACCTGCACGATCTCGGGGTCAAGCGTATCGTCGTTGCCAACCGCACCCTCGAACGCGCGAATATTCTCGCCGAGCAGTTCGGTGCCCACGCGGTGCTGTTGGCCGACATTCCGGCCGAGCTGGTCAACAGCGACATTGTCATCAGTTCCACGGCCAGCCAGTTGCCGATTCTGGGCAAGGGCGCCGTTGAAAGTGCGCTGAAACTGCGCAAGCACAAGCCGATCTTCATGGTCGACATCGCCGTGCCGCGCGACATCGAGCCTGAGGTCGGCGAGCTCGACGACGTCTACCTCTATACCGTGGACGATCTGCACGAAGTCGTCGCCGAAAACCTCAAGAGCCGTCAGGGCGCGGCGCAGGCGGCCGAAGAACTGGTCAGCGTGGGCGTCGACGATTTCATGTCGCGGCTGCGCGAACTGGCGGCGGTCGACGTGCTCAAGGCGTATCGTCAGCAGAGCGAACGCCTGCGTGACGAAGAACTGCAGAAGGCCCAGCGCATGCTCGCCAATGGCAGCAACGCCGAAGACGTGTTGATGGCGCTGGCACGTGGCCTGACGAATAAATTGATGCACGCCCCCAGCGTGCAACTCAAAAAGCTGTCCGCTGAAGGCCGCGTCGATGCGCTGGCCATGGCCCAGGAACTCTTTGCCCTCAACGAGGGCTCCACGGATAAATCCCCGCAATGAAAGCTTCACTGCTTAATAAGCTGGACGTGCTCAGCGACCGTTTCGAGGAATTGACCGCGCTGCTCGGCGATGGCGAAGTCATCTCTGATCAAACCAAATTTCGCGCGTACTCCCGCGAGTACGCCGAAGTCGAGCCCGTGATTCAGGTGTACCGGCAACTGCAGAAAGTGCAGGCCGACCTCGAAGGCGCGCAGGCGCTGCTCAAGGACAGCGATCCCGACATGCGCGAAATGGCAGTCGAAGAGGTGCGCGATGCCAAGGATCAGTTGCTGGTGCTTGAGGCTGATCTGCAGAAAATGCTGCTGCCCAAAGACCCGAACGATGGCCGCAACGTGTTTCTGGAAATCCGCGCCGGCACCGGCGGCGACGAAGCAGCGATTTTCGCCGGCGACCTGTTCCGCATGTATTCCCGCTATGCCGAGCGACGTGGATGGCGTGTCGAGATCCTGTCCGAGAACATAGGCGAACATGGCGGCTACAAGGAAGTCATCGCGCGGGTCGAAGGCGAGCACGTCTACGGCAAGCTGAAATTCGAGTCGGGTGTGCATCGTGTTCAGCGCGTCCCGGAAACCGAATCCCAGGGCCGAATTCACACCTCCGCGTGTACGGTGGCGGTGTTGCCAGAGCCTGACGAACAGCAGACCATCGAGATCAACCCGTCCGACTTGCGCGTTGACACCTATCGCTCATCCGGCGCCGGTGGTCAGCACGTCAACAAGACCGATTCGGCCATCCGCATCACGCACTTGCCGTCCGGCATTGTGGTGGAGTGTCAGGAAGAACGGTCGCAGCACAAGAACCGCGCGCGGGCCATGTCCTGGCTGTCGGCCAAGCTCAACGATCAGCAGACCGCTGCGGCGGCCAACGCTATCGCCAGCGAGCGTAAATTGCTGGTAGGTTCCGGGGATCGCTCGGAACGCATTCGTACATACAATTTTCCACAGGGGCGAGTCACGGATCACCGCGTGAACCTGACGCTCTATTCCCTTGATGAAGTTCTGGCCGGCGGGGTCGATGCAGTGATAGAACCGTTACTTGCCGAGTATCAGGCAGATCAACTTGCGGCACTGGGTGATTAAATGACCATCATCGCCAGCTTGTTAAGAAGCGCCGAGCTGCCGGACTCTCCGACAGCGCGTCTGGATGCAGAATTGTTGCTGGCCGCTGCCCTGGGCAAGCCGCGCAGTTTTCTCCACACCTGGCCCGAGCGTATTGTCAGCACCGAAGCGGCGCATGCCTTCGACGGCTATCTCAAGCGTCGACGGACCGGCGAACCCGTCGCGTACATCCTGGGCCTGCAAGGGTTCTGGAATATCGACCTGGAAGTCGCGCCCCATACGCTGATCCCGCGGCCTGAAACCGAGATGCTGGTGGAAACCGCGCTGGAGCTTTTGCCCGGTGCGATTCCCCACACGCTGCTCGATCTGGGCACTGGCACCGGCGCCATCGCGCTGTCGCTGGCCAAGGATCGTCCGCAGTGGAACGTCACGGCGGTGGATCGCGTTGAAGAGGCGGTCGAGCTTGCCGAACGCAATCGCCAGCGCCTGCACCTGGATAACGCCAAGGTCCTGCACAGCCACTGGTTCAGTGCTGTCGAGGGTCAGCGTTTTGACCTGATCCTGAGCAACCCGCCTTATATTGCCTCCAACGACCCGCACCTGGTCGAAGGTGACGTGCGCTTCGAGCCAAGCAGCGCGCTGGTCTCCGGCACCGATGGCCTGGATGATCTGCGTCTGATTGTGTCGCAAGCGCCCGCGCACCTTGAAGCCGGTGGCTGGCTGTTGCTGGAGCATGGCTACGATCAAGGTGCAGCAGTGCGCGAGCTGTTGCTTGAGCACGGGTTCGAAGAGATCAAGACCCGTCGCGATCTGGGCGACCACGAACGCATCACCTTCGGGCGGGTGCCGTGCTGACGGACGAGGAGCTGCTGCGCTACAGCCGGCAGATCCTTCTGCAACAAGTCGACATCGAGGGTCAGCTGCGCCTCAAGCAAAGCCGCGTGTTGATTGTCGGCCTCGGCGGACTGGGTTCGCCGGTGGCGTTGTACCTGGCGGCGGCCGGCGTCGGAGAATTGCATCTGGCGGATTTCGACAGCGTCGATCTGACCAACCTGCAACGCCAGATCATTCATGACACCCCGAGCGTGGGGTTAAGCAAAGTCGATTCAGCCATCACCCGGCTGACCGCCATCAATCCACAGATCACACTGGTCGCCCATCGCGCGGCCCTTGATGTCGACTCACTGGCGGCAGCCGTTGCCGGGGTCGATCTGGTCCTGGACTGCTCGGACAATTTCTCGACGCGCGAGGCGGTCAATGCGGCCTGCGTCGCCGCGTGCAAGCCATTGGTCAGCGGCGCTGCGATCCGCCTCGAAGCGCAACTCTCGGTATTCGACCCGCGCCGTCCGGAGAGTCCTTGCTACCACTGCCTGTACGGGCACGGCAGCGAGACCGAACTGACCTGCAGCGAGGCCGGCGTGATCGGCCCGTTGGTAGGGTTGGTCGGCAGTTTGCAGGCCCTTGAGGCCCTCAAGCTGCTGGCCGGCTTTGGCGAACCAATGGTGGGGCGACTGCTGCTGATCGATGCCATGAGCACGCGATTCCGCGAATTGAAAGTCAAACGCGATCCTGGCTGCAGCGTCTGCGGTACCGGGCTCCGAGCTGCCGCCGAGCATGAATAGAGACAGCGATGCCCCGGTGGCGGTGTTCGATTCCGGCGTCGGCGGGTTGTCGGTGCTGGCGGAAATACAGCAGTTGCTGCCACGGGAATCGTTGCTCTACGTCGCCGACTGCGGCCACATCCCCTACGGCGAGAAAACCCCCGAATTCATTCGCGAACGATGCGCGACGATTGCCGAGTTCTTCCAGCTTCAGCGCGCCAAGGCGCTGGTGATCGCCTGCAATACGGCGACGGTGGCGGGCATCGCTGACTTGCGCGCCCGCTATCCTGACTGGCCGCTGGTGGGAATGGAGCCGGCGGTCAAACCTGCGGCCGCAGCGACACGAACCGGTGTCGTGGGTGTGCTGGCGACCACGGGCACCTTGCAAAGCGCCAAGTTTGCCGCATTGCTCGATCGCTTCGCGGCAGACGTGCACGTCATCACGCAGCCTTGTCCGGGACTGGTCGAGTTGATCGAGACGGGCGATCTGGTCAGCCCAACGATTCGCCAGCTGCTGCAGGGTTACGTCGCGCCGCTACTCGCCGCGGGCTGCGACACCATCATTCTGGGCTGCACCCATTACCCGTTTCTCAAGCAGTTGCTGCGGGAAATGATCCCGGCGTCCATTACGCTCATCGATACCGGCGCCGCTGTAGCCCGGCAGTTGCAGCGGTTATTGGGTGAGCGCGAGCTGCTGGCGAGCGGTCATCCTCGGACTGCCCAGTTCTGGACGACCGGCGATCCAGAAGATTTCAGAAACGTCCTACGCGTGCTTTGTAACAACTCCGACAATGTGCGAAGCTTCGTTTCGTGAAAAAAACGTGAATCGCTTCGTCTGTGGGTGAACTAAAGTTCAGCCGCCGGCTTCTACAGCACTTCTGTCGATATAAAAAATTTCTAACTGCTTTCGAAAATAGGATGTTTCAGATGAAGCGACTGTTTTGTTTGGCTGCGATTGCGGCTGCTTTGTTGGGGCAAAGCGCAATTGCACAAGCTGATGGGGTCGAGTTTTCCGTAGGACAGACTGGCGAATCCACCATGACTTATCGTCTGGGTGCGCAGTTTGATTGGGATAAAAGCTGGTGGCAAACCGGTGTTGGTCGCCTGACCGGCTACTGGAGCGGCGCCTATACATACTGGGAAGGCGACAAGAATTCCAGTAATAACAGCCTGTCTTTTTCCCCGGTATTCGTTTATGAGTTCTCGGGTGAGAGCGTCAAGCCGTACATCGAGGCCGGTATCGGCGCCGCTGTATTCCAGCGCACCGAAGTGGAAGGCAACAAACTGGGCAGCGCGTTCCAGTTTGAAGACCGTCTGGGTTTTGGTCTGCGCTTCGCGGGCGGACATGAAGTTGGCCTGCGCGCCACTCACTACTCCAACGGCGGCATGACCACCAACAACGACGGTATCGAAAGCTACGCGATTCACTACACGATGCCGTTCTAAGCGTTTGATTGCGTATTGCGCGAGCGGGTTTAACCGCACCTGCAACGTACCACCCGCTTCTTCCCGGCTGAGGCCGGTCCTACTGAAAAAACCTCGTAGGACCGGCTTTGGCCGGGAATGTATCAGCCAACGCGGCTGGTGCAGGCGAACATCAACCCCCAGGCTTCCTGTTTGTCGCGACCATCACAAATAGGCCGTCGCAATCCCTTCTCTTTCGGCAATGCACTCCGGCGCACCCATTTCGAATTCCCTGCAAATCAACGGCCGACGGTCGTAGATCGTGCACATCATCGTGTCGCGATCCAGCGCTGCGCACCACCCATCGTCCAGGCGCAGCATGACATCGCCGCCCCAGTCATCGGTGTCAATGTACCGCTCGGGCACGCCGGTGTCGGTGATCAGCATGACTTCCAGCTGACAGCAGCAGGCCGCACAGGTGGAACACGTGATAGCGGGTTCGGCAGGGAGTTGAAGCGAAGGGATCACAGTCGTCATGGGCGGCAGTTTAAATCACCGCGCAGCGCACGGCTAACCGGTGTGACGAATGCTCACCCATTCTCCTGCGTCTCGGCCTTGCGCTGGGGCAGCGACTTGAACGCTTGCAGCGCGCGTTCGCGGCTGGCTTTCAAATCGACGATGGGCGCGGGGTAACTTTCCACGCCGAACAGCCCGCCCTGAGCGGTGGGTTTATGGATGTCGCGCTTGTTCAACTCAGCCAGTTCAGGCACCCACTGCTTGATGAATCGACCTTCCGGGTCAAAGCGCTCCGACTGACTTTGCGGATTGAAGATCCGGAAGTAAGGCGACGCGTCGGTGCCGGTTGATGAACTCCATTGCCAGCCGCCATTGTTCGACGCGAGATCGCCGTCGATCAGGTGCTGCATGAAATAGCGTTCACCTTCACGCCAGTCGATCAGCAGATTCTTGGTCAGGAACATCGCCGAGATCATCCGCAGGCGATTGTGCATCCAGCCAGTTTCAAGCAACTGACGCATGGCTGCATCGACAATCGGCAGACCCGTACGGCCCTGTTGCCAGGCTTCCAGATCCTCCGGCGAATGGCGCCATTTCAGCGCTTCGGTTTCCGGCCGGAAGGCGCGATGACGGGAGACACGGGGAAAGCCTACGAGCACATGCTTGTAGAACTCACGCCAGAGCAGCTCGTTGATCCAGGTCACCGAACCCGAATTGCCGGTTTCAAACTCCCCATTGTTGCTGCGCAGCGCCGAATGCAGACACTGGCGGGGCGAAATCACACCGGCCGCCAGGTACGCAGACAGCTGGCTGGTGCCAGGCTTGGCAGGAAAGTCGCGCTCTTGATCGTAGTAATGCACTTGCTCGTCGGTGAAGTTGTGCAGGCGATCACGCGCCTCGTCCTCACCGGCAGGCCAGAGCGAGCGCAGGCTTTCGGTCGGCGCGGCGAAACCCTTGACCGCGTCCGGCACGACATCGCTTTTGATGGACAGCTTCTGCTGTGCCTTGGGCAATGCAACCATCGCTGGCATGGAGTAATGCAAGCGGGCGTAACAGACCTTGCGAAATTGCGTGAAGACCTTGAAGTAACCGCCGCTTTTGGTCAGCACGCTGCCCGGCTGAAAAAACAGCTGGTCGAGGTGGCGATGAAACAGAATGCCCGCGCCGTCGAGTGCGCTCTCCACCTCACGATCACGTTTGGTCTCGTTGATGCCGTACTCGTCGTTGACGTGCACGCTGTCGACCCCGTGTTGCTGACACAAGGTAAGGATCGCCTTGGATGCCTGCGCCCACGTGCCTGCCTGGACCATCAGCAGAGGGACGTTCAGCGCCGCAAGTGCCTTGCTCAATTCGCGGAGGTTGCGCAGCCAGAAATCGACTTTGCATGGGGCATCGTCATGGCTCTGCCACTGGCCCGGGCTGATCATGTACACAGCCAGAGTCGGGCCCTGCTCCATGGCAGCGCTCAGCGCGGTGTTGTCGTGCACACGCAGATCGCTGCGCAGCCATATCAATTGCATGGTTATTCCTTAGAGAAGCCCCAGCCGCTGCAACGCGGCCTGGGCGGTCAAAGGGTCTTCGGCGAGGGAGAGGCCGGAGACTTCAGCCTCGGCTGCGGATAATTCCGTCGAATGAATGCGCACCGCGGGCCCGACGATCAACTTCGGGCACTCGATGTTGTGCAGCAGACGAGGCAAGTGGCCGACATTCAGTGATTTGCTGGAATACAACAGCACTGCGCGTGGCTTGAGGTATTCGCAGGCCAGGGCGAGTTCGCCGGCGGGCAAAGGCCAGTCGAACACTTCAACCGGGCAATCGGCACTGCTGAGCAGCCACGCGGTCAGCCACAAATGCGGTTCGAGCGGCAGATCGGACTGGTTGACCAGCAGCAAGGGCGCGCCGCTGACCTGACGATTGTTGTGATACAGCCGGGCGCCGAACTTGCTGCGCAGCCACGAGTAGAAAAACACCCGCTCCAGCTGCGCGCCGAACTGGCCCTGCCAGCGCTGCTCGAGGGACGCCAGCAACGGCAGTAACAGTTGTTCACAGAGCGTGCGCGGTGGATACAGCGACATCGCGCGGTTGAGCGAATCATCCAGGCGTCGCTCGGCCAGGGCGCCGATGGCGTCCTGAAGGGTCTGGCGAAGAATGTCCCAATCGTTCTCGACACTCGGCGCGGGTGCCTGCTGATCATCGATCAGTTGCTTGACCTGACTGACCGACACGCCGCGGTTCAGCCACGTAAGAATGGTGAGCACGCGGTCGACATGCTCGTGGCTGTAGAGCCGGTGGCCCTTGGGCGTGCGGTGGGGAACGATAAGGCCATAGCGGCGTTCCCAGGCGCGCAATGTCACAGCGTTTACGCCGGTCAGGCGGGCGATTTCGCGAATCGGCAGCCAGCCGTTTTCAAACGCGCTCGCGGGGTCCTGCGGGTCGCCTTCCGGCGGTTGTTGCTCATTAGGGGTCATGGTCAAATCGCGTTGCGCAGACTGAGGTTTTCCGGATGCGGCTGCAGGTACACCTGCAGTGCAATGTACGGGTCGGGGTGTCGACGGAAATGGTGTTTGAGCAGCGTCAGCGGTACAACCAGCGGCACGATGCCCTGGTGGTACTGATTGATGAGGCCCTGGATTTCTTTCTTGTCGGACGCACTGAGTGTCTGGCGCAGATAGCCGCACAGATGCTGCAAGACGTTGGTATGGGTGCGCCGTGTCGCCGGTTTCTTGAGCGCGCTCATCAACTGACTGAAATAGCGCGGGGCGATCTCGGCCGGGTCATTTCGGCCCATGGTGCCCAGCAGATTCCCCAGCGTCTTGTACTGGATGGGGTCGTTGGCCATCAGCTGGTATTTATAGCGGGCATGAAACTCGGTAAGCGCGCGGCGAGTGATGCCGTTTTTCAGCAGCGTCTGCCAAGCGGCATAGGCAAACACACGGGTAATGAAGTTCTCCCGCAGGACCGGATCGTTCAAGCGACCGTCTTCTTCCACCGGCAGATCAGGGTGGCGTGCGCAAAACGCCTGGGCATAAATGCCGCGTCCGCCGGTTTCAAACGGCACGCCGTTGTCGCGGTAAACCTTCACGCGCTCCAGGCCGCACGACGGCGATTTCTGCATGAAGATGTAGCCGCAGATGTCGGACATCTCGGTGGCCATGTGTTCGCCGTAATCAGCCAGTTGCTCGGTCACGTTCATGGCGTGGTGAACACTGCCGACCGCTTGGGGATGCTCCGGGTCACCCACCAAACGGATGGCTTCGCGAGGAATGCCCATGCCGATGGCGACTTCGGGGCACGCGGGCACGAAATCGAAATATTCAGTGAGGGCTCGGGTCAGAAGGTGAGATTCCTTATGCCCGCCGTTGAACCTGACCTCCACACCCATCAGGCAGGCGCTGACGCCCAACTTGGGTTTGGAGGCTTGATCTGATGAATGATCGAGTACAGCAGACATGGACAAACCCTCGATGGACTTCTTATACAGATTCGTTTCTCTGTACAACATTTGCCCATGATAGGTTTGTGGCAGTGCAAGTCAAATAATTTGTACAAGATCGCGGAATGAAACGACAAGATGCGGGAATTTAGCTGCAATTACGGGGTGGTGGGACGATTTGGAGGAGATTACTTCCAGCCCATCTTCCAGCTCTGGTCATTTTGCAGCGTCTGCCAAGGCAGCTTCTGGCTGCGTTTGGTCATCACCGCCTGCAGCTCAATCTCTAGCACTGTGCCTTCTTCATCATAAAAAAGCTCGGTGACCAGAAAGTGCTTCTCACGATGTTGAGGGGATGCTGCCGTCCACTTCGACAGCAGCAGCTTGCGCGGATTGAGTCGATTCATTTGAGGTGTTCCAGCAAACGCCGTGCGGCTTCATGGCCGCTCAGCCATGCGCCCTCGACACGGCCTGACAGGCACCAGTCGCCGCAGACGTAAAGGCCCAGATCCGCATCCGACAACGCGCCGACTTCGCGCCCGCCAGCCGGTCTTGCGTACAGCCAGCGGTGGGCGAGGGTGAACGCCGGGGCCGGCATTGCGCAATTCATCAGCTCGGCAAATGCGCCGTGCAACTGATCGATGACCTCTTCTTTGGGCATGTCGACATGCTGACGGCTCCAGGCGCTGGTGGCGTGCAAAATCCACGTATCCATCTGGCTGTCGCGCCCCGGCTTGCTGCGGTTGCGGGCCAGCCAGTCGATGGCGCTGTCCTGCACGAAGCAGCCTTCAAGTGGCGTATCCAGCGGGGTGTCGAAAGCCAGCGCGACGGCCCAGGTCGGCTCCATTTTCACGCCCGCCACAACGCTTGCCAGTTTCGGTGCGTCGGCCAGCAGGGTAGTGGCCTGGGGCGCGGGAATGGCGATGACGACATGACTGAACGGGCCATGGCTCTGGCCATCGGCATCCAGCAGATTCCAGTGTTGTTCGCCACGAAAGACTTCGGTGATGCGGCAGGAAAAGGTCACCGGCAGGTCGCCGAGCATGGCCCGGGTGATTGCACTCATGCGCGGCGCGCCGACCCAGCGCACTTGCTCATCGGGCGACAGGCTGAGTTTTCCACCATGAAAGTTGTAAAGCAGCGGCTTCCACTCGCCCACGTGGCCCTCGGCCTGCCACTGCTGCACGGCGGCGGCAAAGCGGCGATCGCGAGCGGTGAAGTACTGCGCACCCATGTCCAGTGCGCCGGCATCGCTGCGTTTGCTGGACATGCGGCCGCCACTGCCGCGGCTCTTGTCGAAGAGATGAATGCTATGCCCGGCGGCTTGCAGCGCCTGGGCGGCGGAGAGTCCGGCGATGCCGGTACCGATGATTGCGATGGGGACAGTCATAGGGGCCTCGTTACCTTGTCTGCACAGACTACGCCTCAGGCAAAAGCTGTACAATGCCGTTTTTCGGTATAAGTTGTCGCCCTGCAGAGGCAGGACGCGGACCTTCCAAGGGCTCGCTGACAAGTCTGACGCTTTGCTGCAATCGTTCAACTGCACGATCGGGCTGTCCTAAAGAACAGCGGGGAGTGGAGCGCCGTAACTTGACCTAAAGTTGAGTGATCATTCCGCGCACGAGCTCATGGCTTGTGAAGAAATAGACTCCGCAATTGCGATGAACGCCACGTAAGGAACTCAGTCATGCACATCTTGCTGACCGGCGGTACAGGCTTGATAGGGCGTCGTTTGTGTAAACACTGGCTCGCGCAGGGCCATCAACTGACGGTTTTGAGTCGCAAACCCGAGGAAGTGGAGCGGCTATGCGGCGCCAGTGTTCGCGGGATTGCACACTTCGATGACATCGGCAGTCAGCACGTCGATGCGGTGGTCAATCTGGCCGGCGCGCCCATCGCGGATCGCCCGTGGACCCGCAAACGGAAAATACTGCTGTGGGACAGTCGCATTACCCTCACCGAGCAATTGGTCACCTGGCTTGAACGCCGCGACCAGAAACCCGGCGTGTTGATTTCCGGGTCGGCGGTGGGCTGGTATGGCGATGGCGGTGAGCGCGAACTCGACGAAGACGCGCAACCGGTCAGCGAGGATTTCGCCAGTCGCCTGTGCATTGCCTGGGAAGAAACCGCGCAACGTGCAGAAACGCTGGGCATTCGCGTGGTGCTGGTGCGCACCGGTCTGGTGTTGGCCGACGAAGGCGGCATGCTGCAACGCCTGCTGCCGCCCTTCAAGATGGGCATGGGCGGGCCGATCGGCAACGGACGCCAGTGGATGCCGTGGGTTCACATCGAGGATCAAATCGCCCTGATTGATTTTCTGATGAACCGGGATGACGCACGAGGTCCATATAATGCCTGCGCGCCGTCACCGGCTCGCAATCGGGATTTTGCCAAGACGCTTGCGTCCGTGCTGCACCGACCATCATTCATGCCGATGCCGGCCGTAGCACTTCGCTTATTGCTGGGCGAGCTGTCAATCCTGCTGCTGGGCGGTCAACGCGCTCGGCCAGACCGTCTGCAAGCGGCGGGTTTCACTTTCCGATTCACTGATCTGCGCGCAGCCCTGGAAAATCTTCTGGGCCGCCACTGACATCAAGGTGTTGCATGACCGATCACGCTTTATTGCTGGTTAACCTGGGCTCACCGGCGTCCACGTCGGTCGCTGACGTGCGCCGCTACCTCAATCAGTTCCTGATGGACCCTTACGTTATTGACGTGCCGTGGCCAGTACGTCGCTTGATCGTCTCGCTGATTCTGATCAAGCGCCCGGAGCAGTCGGCCCATGCGTACGCGTCAATCTGGTGGGACGAGGGGTCGCCGCTGGTGGTGCTGAGCAAGCGACTTCAGCAGGCCATGGTCAAGGAATGGAAACAAGGCCCGGTCGAACTGGCGATGCGTTACGGCGAGCCGTCGATCGAGACCGTGCTCACGCGCCTGGCAGCCCAGGGCATCAAAAAGGTCACCCTGGCGCCGCTGTATCCACAGTTCGCCGACAGCACAGTGACCACGGTGATTGAAGAAGCCAAACGCGTAGTCAGTGACAAAAAGTTGAATTTCGACTTCTCGCTGCTGACGCCGTTCTTCAATCAGCAGGAATACCTCGACGCGTTGGTGGCCAGTGTGCGACCGCATTTGCAGCAGGAATACGATCATCTATTGCTGAGTTTTCACGGTCTGCCCGAGCGGCATATCACCAAGCTCGACCCAACCGGCAATCACTGTTTCAAGAGCGGCAACTGCTGCGAAACAGCGTCGCCCGAGGTCCTGGCGGTCTGCTACCGCGCGCAGTGCATGCGCTCAGCGGCAGAGTTCGCCAAGCTGATGGGGATTGCCGATGGCAAGTGGTCAGTGTCGTTTCAGTCGCGCCTGGGCCGCGCCAAGTGGATCGAACCCTACACCGAACCGCATCTGGAGGAGCTTGCTGCTCAAGGCGTGAAGCGACTGCTGGTCATGTGCCCGGCGTTTGTCGCGGACTGCATCGAAACGCTGGAAGAAATTGGTGATCGCGGGGCTGAAGTGTTCAGGGACGCCGGGGGCGAGGAGCTGGTGCTTATTCCATGCCTCAACGACGACCCGAACTGGGCTAAGGCGCTGAATACATTGTGCGAAAAGGCACCGGCGATGGGGGTGTAATAACCTGAAATTAGGTGTTGTGTTCATTCCCCGTTGGAGCGACCGGGGTGGCGTTCCACCTTGCTCGCGAATGCGTCTGCTCAAGCGGCATTGATGAACCTGATGCGCCGCCTTCGTGAGCAAGCTCACTCCCACAGTTTCGGTGTACGCCGCAAATCTAAGCTACTCCCACAGAATCCCAAAAAAAGGGGGCATCACGTGAATGATGCCCCCTTTTCATAACGCTGTAGAACTACGGCAGCTGATCATCCAGGTGCTTGTTCTTCCAAGCGTCATTGCCCGGCAGGATCAGGTTCAGCACGATGGCTGTGACGGCGCACAGCGCGATGCCTTTCATGCCGAAATCATCAGGGCCGTTGCCGGTGCCGATCAGCACGCCGCCAATGCCGAACACCAGCGTGACGGACACGATCACCAGATTGCGCGCTTCGGCCAGATCAACCTTGTGGCGGATCAGCGTGTTCATGCCCACCGCCGCGATCGAGCCGAACAGCAGGCACAGAATCCCGCCCATGACCGGCACCGGAATGCTCTGCAGCAACGCGCCGAACTTGCCAATGAACGCCAGGGTAATGGCGAAGATTGCCGCCCAGGTCATGATCTTCGGGTTGTAGTTTTTCGTGAGCATCACCGCGCCGGTGACTTCGGCGTAGGTGGTGTTGGGCGGGCCACCGAAGGCGCCGGCCACGGTGGTCGCGATGCCGTCACCCAGCAATGTCCGGTGCAGGCCGGGCTTCTTCAGATAATCACGGCCCGTCACGCTGCCCACTGCAATCACGCCACCGATGTGCTCGATGGCCGGAGCCAGTGCCACCGGCACGATGAACAGGATGGCCTGCCAGTTGAATTCCGGCGCCGTGAAGTGCGGCAAGGCCAGCCAGGGTGCGGCGGCGATCTTCGCTACATCGACCACGCCGAAATAGAACGACAGCGCAAAACCCACCAGTACGCCCGAGATGATCGGCACCAGGCGAAAGATGCCTTTGCCGAACACCGCGACGATCAACGTCGTCAGCAGCGCCGCCATCGAAATGATGATGGCGGTGTTGTATGGGATGAGCTCAGCGGCTCCATCACCCGTCCGGCCCATCGCCATGTTGGCGGCAATGGGTGCCATCGCCAGACCGATGGAAATGATCACCGGGCCAATCACCACCGGCGGCAGCAGGCGGTCGATAAAACCGGTGCCTTTGACCTTCACGGCCAGGCCAAGGAAGGTGTAGACAAATCCCGCTGCCATCACGCCGCCCATGGTCGCAGCAAGACCGAACTGGCCCTTGGCGAGGATGATCGGGGTAATGAACGCAAAGCTCGACGCAAGGAAGACCGGCACCTGACGGCCTGTCACCACCTGGAAGCACAAGGTGCCCAGACCCGCCGTGAACAGCGCCACGTTGGGGTCGAGGCCAGTGA
This sequence comes from Pseudomonas sp. W2Oct36, assembly GCF_041060465.1. Classification (NCBI taxonomy): domain Bacteria; kingdom Pseudomonadati; phylum Pseudomonadota; class Gammaproteobacteria; order Pseudomonadales; family Pseudomonadaceae; genus Pseudomonas; species Pseudomonas sp. W2Oct36. The sequence continues at coordinate 485,181 of NZ_JAUERW010000003.1, read as the reverse complement.
TCAGTGGCATCAATACCAGCGCGCCGAATGCCACGAACAGCATCTGCGCGCCCGACAAGATCGTGCGCCAGAGTGGATCGTTGAACTCATCCGGCTTCATCAGGCGTCCTTCTGCTTGGTGCCGAAAATCTTGTCGCCGGCGTCGCCCAGGCCCGGAATGATGTAGCCGTGTTCGTTCAGTTGCTGATCGATGGACGCGGTATAGATGTTGACGTCCGGGTGGGCCTTCTCGACCGTGGCGATGCCTTCCGGCGCAGCCACCAGGACCATCGCGCGAATGTCGCGGCAACCGGCTTTTTTCAGCAGGTCGATGGTGGCAACCATGGAGGAACCGGTGGCGAGCATCGGGTCGATGATCAGCGCCAGACGCTGGTCGATCTCGGGAGCGAGCTTTTCCAGATACGTGTGGGCTTCGAGGGTTTCTTCATTGCGCGCGACGCCCACGGCACTGACCTTGGCGCCCGGGATCAGGCTGAGGACGCCTTCAAGCATGCCGATGCCGGCCCGCAGGATGGGCACCACGGTGATCTTCTTGCCGGCGATCTTCTCGACCTGAACCGTGCCGGCCCAACCCTGAATCTCGTAGGTTTCCAGCGGCAGATCCTTGGTCGCTTCGTACGTCAGCAGCGCGCCGACTTCCTGAGCCAGTTCACGAAAATTCTTGGTGCTGATATCGGCACGGCGCATCAGGCCGAGCTTGTGGCGGATCAGCGGATGGCGGATCTCACGAATGGGCATAGGGGAAAGGCTCCAGCGGGCGGGCAAAAAAAACGGCTTAGATTAATCTATTCAGCTGTAACTTGTCCTTACGGTTAGGTTCGGGCGCCGACATTTCTGGAACGGCAGTGCAACATTAGTCCAGAAACACTTGCCCTGATGTCGGCGGATGCGTACCTTTGCCCGCTTTTCCTTACACAGCCCCCTTGGAGAGCGTCATGTCCGCTGATCTCGAGCATATCCGTCAAGTCATGCGCGAGGCTGACTGCCTTTACAACGAGGCCGAAGTCGAGGCCTCCATCGCCCGCGTCGGCGAGCAAATCAATGGCGTGCTGGCCGACCGTAACCCGGTGGTATTTTGCGTCATGAATGGTGGCCTGATCTTCGCCGGCAAGCTGCTCACTCATCTGAATTTCCCGCTGGAAGCGTCCTACCTGCACGCCACCCGCTACCGCAACGAAACCAGCGGCGGTGACCTGTTCTGGAAAGCCAAGCCCGAAGTCTCGTTCATCGATCGCGATGTGCTGATCATTGACGACATCCTCGACGAAGGTCATACCCTCGGCGCGATCATCGACTTCTGCAAACATGCCGGCGCGCGCGCTGTTCACACCGCGGTGCTGATCGACAAGGACCACGACCGCAAAGCGCGTCCTGACCTGAAAGCCGATTTCGTCGGCCTGCCTTGCATCGACCGCTACATCTTCGGTTACGGTATGGACTACAAGGGCTACTGGCGCAACGCGGCCGGGATCTATGCCGTCAAAGGCATGTAAGACAAGCATCATCATAGTGTCGGGGTGAGCTTGCTCGCTCCACAAATGCCACAGTCAACAAAGATTTCGGGTGTTGCAGGGACCGGAGAGTGTGGAGGGGCGGCATGACTCCGCATGCTAGAGTGCCCCCCACTTTTTCGGGAGGCGCCCATGACGTTATCGTTTCGAAGTACCGCTGCGTTTATGTTGCTGTTGACGCTGCCACTCCCCGCCTTCTCTGAACCCATGCACGCGCAATACCTGCCGCCGGACGAGTTGTCCATGCGCGAGGGCGAACCCGAGCAGCAGCAATTGCTGCAGATCACCGAGTATTCGGTGGTGGTCGGCAGCCAGCGGCAGTCGAATCAGCAGCCGATCCCGGTCACCTCGCCGCTGATCCTGCGCCTCAAAGGCAAACCCATGAACAAGGGTGCGACCATTGCCGACGTGCTGATCCACTTCGACGGCGAAAGCAAAAGCCTGAAAAAACCGACCTACGATGAACCTTCGCGCACGCTGACGCTGTATTACCCGGCAACGCAATACCGCGTGCTCGTGGATTTGCTGCGTAACGAAAAGGTCTACTGCCAGTTCCTCAGCTATGCCAACGGTCACGTCTGGGCTGACCTGCACACCGGCAGCGTACGCGCGCGTTGAGCCCGCGGCCGGGCGGGGGGTAAACTGCCCGCCCGTGATATGTCCCGCAAGTCAGTTGGAGTCAGCAATGCGTAAAGATAAGAAGCAGGTGATTGGCGATGAAATCGGCGACGCCCAGATCAAGCTGTTCCTCGATTTCGAACCGGTCGACGCCACTTCGCCTTCGCTGCACAAGCTGATCAAGGCCTACCGTGGCCTGCGCGTCGACGACTTCGGGCGTTTTCTGACGTTCTTCAAGGAAGCCGGTTACGACCTCGACGGAAAAGACGAGCACGGCGATGACTTCGTTACGCTGATCAAGGATCAACGCAACGCCGACGAATACATTGAGCTGATCAAGAACGCTAAAGGCTGAATCATGCAATTCCCGGGCGCCATCCTCCGGCGCCCAATGCTCCCCTCCGGTTATTCAGCAGGTTCCTGCTTCCACCCCGTCACTACATAATCGAAAGACCCTTCCTACCGCAGCCTTCGGCGTTTGCGACTACCGAAAGCCGTGCGTCAAACCATAATCAGACCTGTGACACCGTTCACAAGGACGCGAGCAGGACGCTCGCCTTAATGATTGGAAAAGGAATTCATGACATGCAAACGATAGGAAATTACGTCACTCGCAGTATCGCCGTCATCACCATGATGGTTGCGGCAGTATCCGCTCAGGCGGCTTATCCCAGCAAAATCCAGCTCAACATCGAAATGTGGAATCAGTCTGGCACCGACCTCGCGCTGGTATGGGCCAGTTGGGCGTCGGCCAATGCCGATTACACCGGCTATGGCTTTTCGGCTGACGCACCCACCGCGTCTGTGTCCATCCCGCTGAAGAATCCGCGCAATGATGCAGCGAGCTTCCGCGTGAGCGGGGAGGGCAAAGTCTGTGAGTTCAGGGCGGCCCACTCAGTGACGTTCAGTTGGGTCTCGATCACGCCGGCGCCGGAGAAATCTGCAACGGGCACATCAATCGGGAAGGTCCCAGCCGAGTGCATTGCCTCGGTGATCAAAGGCACGAACTCGATGCAGGCCTATTCCGTCAGATTCGTGATGAAGTGATGTTCAAGCCGCAAAATTGCTCTGCGGCTACAGCCGATCCGGCCTAATCCAAAAAACAAAACCCCGCCTGATGTGGCGGGGTTTTGTTTTACAGCTTTCTTAGAGCAGGCCAGCGATCAGGCGAACGTTGCCGCTTCGCTGTTCTGCGCCAGATCCAGGCTGGCGTCGCTCTCAGCACTGATGCGCTGATAAAGCTGCGCATCGGTTTCCAGGCCCTTTTCGCGAGCCGGGAAGATCTCGCTCAACTTGGCGGCCCACTCGGTGCGGGCTTTGTCCGGGAAGCAGCGCTCGATCAGATCCAGCATGATCGAAACCGTCACCGAAGCGCCTGGCGAGGCGCCCAGCAGTGCGGCGAGGGAACCGTCCTTCGCCGACACCAACTCGGTACCGAACTGCAGGACGCCGCCTTTTTTCGGGTCTTTCTTGATGATCTGTACGCGCTGGCCGGCCACTTCCAGACGCCAGTCTTCGGCTTTGGCTTCCGGGTAGAAACGGCGCAGTGCATCGAGCCGCTGCTCCATCGACTGCCGCACTTCGCTGATCAGGTATTTGGTCAGGTCCATGTTGTCGCGGGCCACCGCCAGCATCGGCGCGATGTTGGCCGCGCGGATCGACAGCGGCAGGTCCATGAGCGAACCGTGCTTGAGGAACTTGGTGGTAAAACCGGCGTACGGGCCGAACAGCAGGGAGGTCTTGCCGTCAACGACGCGGGTGTCCAGGTGCGGCACCGACATCGGCGGCGAACCCACCGCCGCCTGGCTGTACACCTTGGCCTGATGGCGCTTGACCACTTCAGGGTTGTCGCAACGCAGCCACTGGCCGCTCACCGGGAAGCCGCCGAAACCCTTGCCTTCCTCGATGCCGGACATCTGCAGCAATGGCAGCGCTGCACCGCCCGCGCCCAGGAACACGAATTTGGCGTCGATGTCACGGGTGCTGCCGCTGTTCACGTCTTTGATGGTGACGGTCCAGCCGTCGCCCTTGCGGCTCAGATCGGTAACCCGTTTGCAGTATTTGACCTGCGCATCGGGTGCGCTGGCCAGATGCTTGAGCAGCAGGTTGGTCAGGTTGCCGAAGTTGACGTCGGTGCCGTGCATGACCCGGGTCGCTGCGATAGGCTCATCGACAGGACGGCCAGGCATCATCAGCGGCATCCACTCGGCCAGTCTGGCTTTGTCTTCGGTGTATTCCATGGAGGAGAAGGCGTGGTGGGTACGCAGCGCTTCGTAACGCTTTTTCAGGTACGCCATGCCTTTTTCGCCCTGCACGAAGCTCAGGTGCGGAACCGGCGTGATGAACGAGCGCGAAGAGCCGAACGTGCCTTTGCGGGCCAGGTAGGCCCAGAACTGTTTCGAGACCTCGAACTGGGTGTTGATGTGAATCGCTTTTTTGGTATCGATCGAGCCATCGGCCGCTTCCGGCGTGTAGTTCAGCTCGCACAGCCCGGCGTGGCCGGTGCCTGCGTTGTTCCAGGGGTTGGAGCTCTCTGCAGCACCGGAATCCATCAGCTCGACGACTTCAACCTTGAGGTTCGGGTCCAGCTCTTTGAGCAGTACGGCGAGGGTGGCACTCATGATGCCTGCCCCGACCAGCACTACGTCGACTGCTTCGTTATACGCCATTAACGCGTCTCCAAAATCTGCAGCACCAAATTGACGGCATGCGTTCCCGTGGTCAGTCGCCAGGTTCGGGCGGCGCGGTGTTCGCGCAGTGCCTCGTTCAACCTGGCCGGGATCGCCATGTCCGATTCTTCGCAATTTTTTGCATCTTCAGCGGACGCCACCGAACGAGCCTGGTTGATGCTTTTATGAGGCAAGCATGAACGCATTTTTCGGCCCGTGCAGCCATTCGACTATCGTCAAGGCGTCCGGTTGTGCAACCAAATCCGTAGCGGACAGGCTTCAGGCTCTTTCGACGGAGACTGCGTTGCGGTCGGTCCTTTGCAAGGGGGCTGGGTCAGACGCTAACGGTGCATTTACAAACGCGAAACTATTCATTTGCTTGCCACACTCTTGTGAAGTTGTGAAAACCCGTTTTTTTCACGCTCTTTTGGAGACGCGAACCTCAAAAAGGGCTGCGCGATGGCAGCTCTGGCAGATCAGGTTCATACGCGATGTGAGGCAAGGACTGGCGCAGGACGATCGAATGGATCGACGATCCGGCGTCTGCGCCGCGGCCACATCGGGCTGCACATGTCTGTGTGGAAGGCTCTCTGTGGGCGGTACGGAGGAGTCGACAGTGGTTATCGACGATGCTGCGAGGCCCGATCAGGAGACGTCCTTATAATCGGGGGAAGATTATAGCGATGAAACGGGCAGAAATGATCCAGGAAAAATGACTTTTATTCGGCTTTTGGTCAGATGCTGAGCATATGCCGGGCGGTAATCGCACGTGACCGGGAAGTCACGCGGGCGCTCGCAGGGAGCGGGCGCTGCAGCCAGCACAGGTTTGCCTCGTGGACTTCGACCCAGCCCTGACCGCAAGGCGTTTCGGCGCAGTGCTTGAACGCCAGGCAGATGCCGTGGGTGTCCAGACGTGCATAGTGGCGATGACGGCGGCGCAGCGAGAACAACGACCAAAGAAAGTCCATGGCAGGACTCCTTGCTGGAGAGTTAAAAAAAGTATGGCCGGCAGGGATGACACCGCTGTGACGTTGCGATTGCGCAATTGTGTTCATTTTGACTGCGGGAGCATTCCTGCCTGGCCGGAACCGCCGCAATGGCACTTTGTCGTATGTTTACCCTAGTGAGCGGCCTTGGGAGGTCGCTATACTGCGGCACATTTTGTGCCTTGGCCCATGGAGAAATGAGCATGTTGCGTCGCGTTCTGTTCGGTTTGCTTGCCGCTGGCAGTCTGACCCTGGCGGGCTGTGCCCACAGCCCGCAATCCCTCACCCCGGAACCCAAGCTGAACGCTCAACTGGCTCCGGTCGGTCACGGCCAGCAAGTGGTCGTGCGCGTGGTTGACGGTCGTCAGTCGCAGCAGCTTGGCACCCGTGGTGGCCTGTACCCGGAAACCAGTTCGATCACTGTCAACGGTCAGCAGTTGCTGCCAAGGTTGCAGGCTCAGGCTGAAGCAGGTGTGCGGTTGCTCGGTTTCACGCCCGTGCCGAACGGTAGTGGCCCGCAGTTGACCGTCACCCTGGCTGACCTGAAGTATCAGTCGCCGAAAGAAGGCCTGTACGTCACCGAAGCCAACATCAGTTCCACGTTCCGCGCTGACGTTCAGAATGGCGGTCGTAACTACAGCGGCCGTTATGCGGCTTCGATGGATCAACGTTTCGGCATGGCGCCAAACGAAGAGACCAACACCAAGCTGATCAGCGACGTACTCAGCGACGCCCTGACTCGCCTGTTCCAGGATCAGACGATTGGCCGCACCCTCGGCCAATAAGCTCAACGCCTGATGCTGATAAACAAAAAGCCCCGGTTTCGCGAGAAGCCGGGGCTTTTGTTCATTCAGCGGGAGGGCACTCGGGATCTTCATCGCGGCGCATTCAAGCCGCCTGATAGAAATCCAGAAAACTGAAACCGGTTTGCAGATCCACTTCCGGCAGGTCGTTGTGCGCATGGCCGCCGAGGGCGCAATACACCAGCCAGTGCCTGTCCTGGACGTTGAACCCCAGCGCGTCGATCAATGCTTCCTGTTCGTCGCTGGGGGCGATGAGGTAAAGGCGGTCCTGGTTGTGGGCGTGCAGCATGACGCTCTCCGTGGCGGTGGGTCGGTTTGAGGTCCCGCACAGTGCCCGGTTCAGGTGACGTTAAGGTGACAGCGATTAGTGTGAGCGGCAGATCCAAACCGAGTCTGCGGCGCCCAAGAACCAGGCGCCATCGAGGCACCATGTCGCTTATCCATCACGCCCCCGGCATCGCCATCAACCTCTGCGCCTTGCTCGCTGCGGGCCCCGGCATCTGGCTGCTCCATACCACCCGCACTCGCGAGCAGCGAGAGATGGCCCACTTGCACCACCTCACCGAGCAAGCCCAGATCGACGAGCCCATGCACCTGATGGATGTGCCCACCTTGCGCATGATCCGCCTGAGCTATCGGTTCGGCACGGCGTGCCTGGCGTTCGCGCTGTTGCTGTCGTGGGTGAGCACCAAGCTTTGATGGCTTAAAAAGCCAGCGTCACCCGCGCATTCAACGTCTGATCCGACGCATCGTTGCTCACCTGTCCGTTGTAGCTCAGCCCGACGCTCAGCGTGTCGCTCAAGCCCAGATCGACACCTGCACCAAGGACCGCTGCGCTGCGGGCAATCGGTGCGCCGGAGAGTTCGAAAGTGTCGCCGCCGCTGAAGGCCGCACGGCTTTCTGGCGTCACGTCGCCGTAGGCTCGACGCCAGCCCAGTGTCGCGTTGGGCTTGATCGCGACGGTGCCAGCGTTCAACCGCGTGGCGGCACGCAGGCCGAGGGTGCTGAAGGTAATGTTGTTGTCCTGAGACTTGTTCTCCAGTCTGATCGCGCTGCTGTTCTCATCGAAGGAGTCCGTGTCCAGTCGCACATGGGCGAGGTTGGCGAAGGGTTCAACCTGCGCGTTGCCCAGCTCGATGGCGTAACCCAGTTCGCCAAACACCTGATTGGTCGCTGCGTTGTAATCTTCCTTGAAACGCTCGGAAGCACCCGGCAAGTCCAGCGTGCGCTTGGCCGTCAGCTCGTGCCAAGTGCGAACCGCGCCGAGGCGCAGGCCCAGTTGGCCCCACTTGGCGCCCGCATAGACGCCCAGATGGTAGTTGTCGCTGTCAGTGGAACCGGAGGCATGGCGCAGGTCGAAGCTGCTGTGGCTGAAACCGGCCAGCGCACCCACGCGCCAGGTCTCGTCGAGCGGCACGTCAGCGCCGAACAACAAGCCGCTGGTGTGCGTATCGAGGCCCGAAACGTCACCGGTGCTGTCGGTTTTGCCGGTCGCGCCGATGGCCTGAGTCCACACCACGCCACGGGAATCATCTCCGGCGAGGGTCTGCGTCGTGCCGCGAAGTGCCGGTGCCGACTGCGCTTGCTGCAAGCGATCGTTCACCGCGTTGCGCACCAGGCGGCTGTCTTCGATCAGCGCGGACTGGGTCGACGCATGCAGCTCATTGGACAGCGCCTTGAACGTGGCCTGCGCGGTCGACGCGTCGTCCTGCACCACCTGACCCCAGAGCGCGTTGCCAGCCCCGGCGCTGTCCAGCCCTTGCGCGACGGCTCTGGCATTGCGGGTCGTCGCCAGGCTGGCAAAGGTCTGTGCGTTGCGGTCCAGCGTCAGTCCGACATCGGTTGCCGTGTAGTTCAGCGTCGGGGTGAGAAACGCGAAGTTCGTTTGCACATTGGCGAATGCACCGCTGACGCCGCCGGCGGCCGAGAGAATCGAGTAACGGCTTGCGGCCACCCAGTTACCGCCCTCAACCAGCGACAGCGTACTGTTATTGAGGGTTGCACGGCCGCTGGCGACGATGCGGTCGGCTTTGCCGTTGGCGTCCGATTCGACCTGATAGACCGAGCCCTGAGCAAGGTTCACGTCACCATTGACGTTCAGTTGCCCGACCGAATTACCCGGTGCCACCACGCCGCCCTGAGCGACATTGATGCCGCCGACGGTGCCATTGCCGCCCAACGTTGCGCCTTGCTGCACACTGACGATGGAGTTGCCCAGGTTGCCATTGACCGCCAGCCGACCTGCTTGCACCGTCGTTGCGCCGGACAGGCTGTTGTTCCCGGTCAGGTTCAGCGAGCCAACGCCCCGTTTGATCAACGCCCCGTTGCCCGCCAGGGTGCTGGCAAGGGTGTCGTTGGTCGACTGATCGAGTACCAGCGTCGCGTTGTCGGTGATCGTTCCGCTGCCGAATGCCTTGGCATGGCCGGTCAGCACGCCACCGTTGATCACCGTGCCGCCCGAGTACGTGTTGTCGCCCGTCAGGATCAGATTGCCGCTGCCGTTCTTGATCAGCCCGCCGCTGCCGCTGATGTCGTTGCGCCAGGCGTCGATGGCGTTATAGCCGCCGAGGCTGGCGTCCATGTTGACCGTGACGTTGGAGTTGAACGCCGCATAACCATCGCCCGCTGCGTACAGGTTCAGACGGCCGTAGCCCCCTGACTGATCGATCACCGCGTACCCGGACGTAATCTCGGTGGTTGCCAGAATCTCGCGGCGCTGACTGGCGTCCAGGTACGGGAAGCGGGTTTCCAGCAACACTTCGGCGTTGGTCGGCACCACGGCGGCCAGGTTGGTCGGGCCCACCGGATCGAAGCCATAGGTCATGCGCGAGGTGAACAGCGCCTTGTCCTGAGCGTGTTGAGACCTGCGATCGGTCGCCGGGTCGATGGTCGCCATGCAGTTGTTGACGTCACCGCCGCACTGCGCCGTGAAATAGCTCAGTGCCTGTGCGCGAGCATCGGCGCGCAGTTGCGCGTTGGCCGGGTTGGAGAGGTTATCGATGGCGAAATAGGTTGCGGTGATGCGCCCGCCCATCACGTCGAACGGCGAATGCATGCCGGCCTCAATGCGGTTGTCGCCAATTTCCGAGGCGCGCAGCATCAACTCGCTGAAACGCTCGGGAATCGCGTAGGCCAGGGCGTATGAAGACAGGTACGCGGCGTTGGTATGGCCGCTGGGGAATCCCGAGTCGCTGGCCGGCGTGGTGCTTTCTGCCGGGCGCAGGGAGGGCGCCACCACGAAGGCCAGACTCTGGCCGTCGAGACTTTGCCGCCACGGTCGCGGATACAAATAGTGGGATTTGGCGGGCGTGGTCGAGGCATCGTTGCGCACAGCGCTGACGAGGTCGACGACTTTGCCCAGTGCCGAAGACGAACTGCCTGCGCCGTTGCCTTTGTCGTCGTATTTGACGGTTTTGTTGCTGTCGTCGAACTGGGTGATGGTCGTGAAGGCTCCAGCGCCCGCTTTGTAGGCAGCGCTCAACGAGCCGAGGCCGCTGATTGCGCTATAGCTCTGGTCGCGACGGTCGTCGAAGTAGGCGGCGGTTTCCTGGGCGAGTGTCCGGGTGTTGGCGCGGTCGACCACGGTTTGCAGGTTGCGCCGTAGCAGGCTCTGACCCAGGGCGGTGGGTGTGCCCGTGTCCCAGGTCGCACCGGTCGTCCATAAGGTATTAAATCCGGAAAGCAGGTCGACACCGTTGATGGCGTCGTCTCCCGCACGGCTCGCTGCCTGAACCGACACGGCGAGCAACGAAAGTACCAGGGAAGACACCATCACATGGGCAACCGGTTTGCTGGATCGCATAGCGTACGCCTTCACTCGTTTGGATAGGCGACGACCCTAGCAAGCCAGTCTTACGCTTGAGTGTGTCAGCGGTGACACATTTGTGAAGGCGGGTATCGACAACCAACGGAGGCGCACAGCGAAAAACGGCGCCCTGAGAGCGCCGTTTATTCGTGGAAGGGAAGGCGGCCTTAAAGTGGCAAACCGGCCTTCACCCGGTACTGATTGCGTACCGGCATAGCGTATTGCTGAATCAGAAACGGACGGTGCTCGGCGGGGCAGCCATTGAGGCGGCGCTGCCATTCATCCTCCGCACGCTCCAGCTCGTCCGCCGGGAACACCTCGGCGGCCTTCGGCACCTTGAGTTCGGGGTCGGCGTCAGCCCACTGCGCGTACGCCAGGTAATGCACCGGGAACAGCCGATAGCCGCCGAGGATCTGCCGATCCATTTCGATGGCCAGCAATTTGGTGTCCTCGAACAGCTCGGTGATCGGCGGGGCAAAGTTCACGTGCACGCGGCCTTTGTAGCCGGTGATCCCCAGCGCAATGCTGACGTCGTCCTCGCCCGGCACTTTGGTGTAACTGCCGGTGGTGGCGCGGATGTACAGCTCCCGCGCCTTGGCGTGATCACACGGATCGTACTCATAGCTGATGGACACCGGCGTCAGGTTCAACGACTGAATGACCTCGCCAAACGGCTCGTCCTTGCGGCTCATGTGGAACATCTTGAGGATGGCCGATTCGGTGCGGTCGTCGCCGTCTTTGGCGCGGCCCTCAGCCTGGGCGATCCAGATCGACTGGCAGTCATTGCGGATCGAATGATTGATGTACGCCGACAGCAACTGGTAGGCCGCCATCTTCTCGCGACGCCCGATGATCGAGCGGTGCACGATGAAGCTCTTGTTCAGGCGCATCAGGTCGCTGACGAAGGGCTTTTGCAGCAGGTTGTCGCCAATGGCAATGCGTGGGGTTGGCAGGCCCGCGTGGTAGACCGCGTAGTTGACAAAAGCCGGGTCCATCACGATGTCCCGGTGGTTGGCCAGAAACAGGTACGCCACCCCCGACTTGAACTGCTCGACGCCGGTGTAGGTCACACCGTCAGTGGCGCGTTCGATGGTGTGGTCGACGTAATGCTCGACCTTGTCCTGCAAGGCCGCGACGGTATCGATACCGGCGAACTGGCGACGCAGCTTGCGCGCGATGGCCGGCTGCAGAATCCAGCCGAGGGAGCCGGCCAGACGCGGAAATCGGAAATGCGTGAGGATCGCGAGGAACGCCTTGTCACCCAGCAGCCGATCAAGCACGGCTTTTACTTCGGTGTCGTCGTATGGTCGGATGGCATCGAATTCGCCCATCATGCTCTCTTGTCGGAAACGGCTAAGGTAAAGGAGGTCGAGTCCGGTGCCGCAGCGAGTCACGACACCGCAGGCGTGGTGCCTGGGCGGCGGCCGCTCGATAAAGCGGCTTCGCTGAAGATGTCGACTCAGGCTGATGCCCGGATGCTGAGGAATAAAGCTCGACCGGCAAACAAGTCGGCGATTATACGCAAAACTGGGCCCGGAGACTGCGATGCAGGAAATACAGGATTACGACTGCCCTTATTGCGGCGAACCGGTGGAAGCGGTGCTGGATCTGTCCGGCGGCGATCAGACCTACATTGAAGATTGTTCCGTCTGCTGCCGGCCGATCATCTTCAGCCTGCAGACCGATGGAGAAGAATGGACGCTGGACGTCCGCAGCGAGAACGAGTGATGCGCAAGATTTATGAGCCCGAACACCTGATGGAAGGTGAGCTGCTGCAGGCCATGCTCGCCAGCGAAGGCATCGAGTCCCACATCACCGGGCGTCATTTACTGGGCGCCGTTGGGGATTTGCCGGCGTTCGGGTTGTTGGGCCTGACGGTCGAGGATGATCAGGCCGAGCGGGCGCGTCTGTTGATCACCGAGTACAATGCCGCCTTCCCGCTGCCCGGTGACGAGCCGGACAGCTACCCCGATGTGTTGCTGTGCTGAATCCGGTTCGCGCGCGCCTCATTCGCTTTCAAAAAGAGTTGTGCTGAACCCATGTGTGGACGTTATGCGCTGTTTCGTTGGTCGCCTGCCTTTGCGGCTTTGCCCGGATTTCCAAGCGACCAGCAAGCGCAGTGGAATATTTCTCCTGCCGCTTCTGTCTTGATGGTCCGGGCGGCTACGGGCGAGGTCGAGGAGGGCGCGGAACGCGGGCGCGAAGTGGCGCGGGCACGTTGGGGGCTGACGCCGCCCTGGCTGACCGACATGTCGCGCACGCCGGCCCATGCTCGCGCTGAAACCGTAGCGGAGCAACCGATGTTCAAGCAGGCCTTTCGTGAACGACGCTGCCTGCTGCCGGCCAACGGCTTTTATGAGTGGCGTGGCAGCGTGCGCAAGCGGCCGTTCTGGCTGACGCCGGCGGAAGGATCGACGCTGTATTTCGCGGCGATCTGGGAAGCCTATCCCGTCGAAGGCCACACCTACCTGAGCGTTGCCGTGGTCACGCAGTCGGCCATGAACCAGCGTCGACCGTTGATTCTCGACGAAGAAGGGCAGCGCGCCTGGCTTGCTCCGGACTGCCCGCTGATCACCTTGCAGGCCTTGCTCGCCGCCCCGCAAACGCAACTGCGCGAACGGCCGCTGGCCAACTTGGTGAACGACCCGAAGCTCAACGCACCGGAATGCCTGACGCCGTTGTAATCCGCTCTGGCTCGGTTCAAATCGCTATTCCGTTATTTCGCTGCTGTTACACAGGCGCAATTTCCTTGCGGCTTTTAACATGGCAGACGGCTGGCATCTGGTGCTCAGCCTGCGTATTGCCTAGGATGGCGCGATTGTTTCAATGGAGATACGAAATGCGCGGGATTTTTGCTCTTTGTGGTGTGACGGCAGCTTTGTTGATCGCCGGGTGTCAGGCAGTCAATACCACCACCGGCGATTCGGTGGGTGTCGAGCGCAAGCAATACATGTTCAGCATGCTGTCGACTGACGAAGTCAACAAGATGTACGCCCAGTCGTATCAGCAGACGGTCAGCGAAGCCACCTCCAAAGGCGTGCTCGACAACAGCAGCGCCGAGGGCAAGCGCGTGCAGGCCATCGCCAAGCGGCTGATTGCTCAGGCGCCGAAATTGCGGCCCGACGCGGCGCAGTGGCAGTGGGATGTAAATCTGATCAAAAGCGATGAGCTGAACGCCAACTGCGGTCCTGGCGGCAAAATCATCGTGTACAGCGGCCTGATCGATACGTTGAAGCTCAGCGATGACGAACTGGCGGCGGTCATGGGCCACGAAATCGCCCACGCTTTGCGTGAACACGGTCGTGAAGCCATGTCCAAGGCCTACGGTGTGCAGATGGCGAAGCAGGGCGCCGGTGCCTTATTGGGGTTGGGGCAGGACAGTCTGGCGTTGGCCGACACCGTGGTCGACTACAGCCTGACACTGCCGAACAGCCGCGCGAATGAAAACGAAGCGGACTTGCTGGGCCTCGAACTGGCGGCTCGCGCCGGTTACAACCCGAACGCCGCGATCACGCTGTGGCAGAAGATGGAAGCTCAGGGCGGCGCGTCGCAGCCTGAATTCATGAGCACCCACCCGGCCTCGTCGAACCGGATCGCCTCGTTGCAGGCAGCGATCCCGAAAGTGATGCCGCTGTATCAGCAGGCGCCGAAGGGTTGATCAGCGCCTGACGCCGATAGGTGAGCTGGCGCGGCGTTTTTCGGAGCGGGTGCGTGCATGAAACGCTGTAGGAGTGAGCTTGCTCGCGATCCTCGAACGGTCGCCGCGTATCTGCGGAGCGATTGAAAAGCATCGCGAGCCAGCTCACTCCTGCAAGGGCATGGGGTCTGTGACTACACCCAGCCGCTGATCTGCATCGCCTTGTACACCGCAACGATCGCCAGAATGAAAAACGCCCCCGCTGCCAGACGACGGATCAGCGTCAGCGGCAGTTTCTCCGCAGCGAAATTCCCCGCCAGCACCACCGGCACATTGGCCAGCAACATGCCCAGCGTCGTGCCGAGGATCACCAGCCACAAGCTTGGGTATTGCGCCGCCAGCATGACGGTCGCGATCTGCGTCTTGTCGCCGATTTCTGCGATGAAGAACGCGATCAGCGTGGTCAGGAAGGGGCCGAACTTGCGACTGGTACTGGCTTCATCATCGTCCAGCTTGTCCGGAACCAGCGTCCACAGCGCCGTGGCGGTAAAGCTGGCGGCCAGGATCCAGTGCAGGACGGCGTCGGAGAGATAGCTGCTGAACCATGCGCCAACGGCACCGGCCGCAGCATGGTTGGCCAGCGTGGCTGCGACAATCCCTGCGATGATGGGCCAGGGTTTGCGGAAGCGAGCGGCAAGAACGAGCGCGAGGAGTTGGGTCTTGTCACCGATTTCAGCCAGTGCGACGACAGCGGTGGGGACCAACAGGGATTCCAGCATCAGGGTTTTCCTAAGGGGCGGGTCAACACGGCTATGACACGTACAACCTCCCCGCCCCGGGTCAGGATGTTCGTGTCATAGGTCTTGTCAAACCACCGATCCGTCTGAGCGGATCTGGGGTCGCACGCACCATGGTCTGAGGACCAAGTATGTTGATGCGTGCCGGACGAGCATGGCGCTCGTGGGAGACTACTCCCCTAGGACGGTGCGGATTCTGCCTACACGTCTCGTGTTCGGCAAGCGCTAATTATCACGCACGTTTCGCACGGTAAATCCGGAAACCCTGACCCTCGGCCATTATTGCGCACGGCCCCAGATGAGACTCGATAATCGGCTGATAGCGCAGGAAGCTGTTTGCAACCAGGCGCAGTTCGCCGCCTCTTCTCAGATGTTCTCGTGCTTTTTTCAGCAGATTTTCAGTCGCGGCGTAATCAGTGTGGACGCCGGTATGGAACGGCGGATTGGTCAGAATCACGTCCAGATCGCTCGGTGCGGCATCGATTCCGTTACCCGTCAGCACGTCGGCTTCAAGGCCATTGGCGGCTAGCGTCAGACGGCTGCTGGCGGTGGCGAACGCATCGACATCCAGCATGGTCACGCGGGTTTCGGGGTAGCGGCGTTTGACCGCGGCGCCGAGAACGCCCGCGCCGCAGCCGAAATCGAGCAAATGGCCGCCGGGAAGTCGATCAATGTTTTCCAGCAACAGGGCCGAACCCCGGTCCAGACGGCCGTGGCTGAACACGCCCGGCAGACTCACCACCTTCAACGCGCCGCCTTCGATTTCGATGTCGAAACGTTTGGCCAGGCTGTCGAGCTCGACGGCTTGCGGAGGCGTTTCGACGGTGACTTGCCAGAGCTGGCAATGCCGGGCGCTGTCGAGTTTGCGCGTACGCCCGAACGGGCTTAGCTGGCGGGCGGCGGCTTCAATGCCACCGCGTTTTTCGCCCACCAGAAACAGCTCGCGTCCGGCCAGGCGGGAAGCGAGCGCGTTAATGAGGTAATCAGCGAGGTCGCGGGCCTTGGGCAAAAACAGCACCGCGGCTTCAAAGGATTCGCCCGGGGCGTCGGTGCCGAAGTGCACGCGCTCGGGAAACCGCGTACCGAGGGTGTCGAAGTCGCCAGCGTGCCAGCTCCAGCCACGTGCATTGGGCAGCGTGCCCAGCAAGTCGTCGGCGGGGAGGCCGGTCAGCAACAAGGAGCCCTGAAACAAATCGGCCTGCCGGAGTAACACTTCACTGCGCGGGTCCATCGTCGGCTCCTTAAAAAAAGGGCGAAGTTTAACAGGCCTGCCGCGCCGCGCACGTGCCCTGTGCAACGGAGTGGCGGGCCTGCAAAGCGCTGCGTGTCAGCTCACGACCCGAACGGGTTCGCCTGCATAAAACGCCAAAGCGTTTTCGTTGATCTGGCCGACGATGCGCTGCCGCGCTTCCTGACTGCCCCAGGCGCTGTGGGGCGTGATGATCAATCGCGGAATATCGCCCGACAGCAGCGGATTGCCGTTGACCGGTGGCTCGACCGTCAGCACGTCGGTGGCCGCGCCGCCGAGATGACCGTTGCGCAGGGCATCGGCCAGTGCCGGCTCGTTGATCAAGCCACCCCGCGCGGTATTGACGATGAAGGCTTTGGGTTTGAGCAAGCTCAGCTCGTGGGCGCCAATCATGTCCCGGGTGTGCTCGTTGAGTGGGCAATGCAGGGTGAGGGCGTCGACCTGTGGCAGCAGCTCATTCAGTGGCACGCGATCAGGGCGGGCAGGACGACCGGGAATCTGACCCGACAGCACGCGCATACCGAAGGCTTCCGCCAGCTTCGCGACGGCGCCGCCCAGTTCGCCATGGCCCAGTAGCCCCAGTGTCTTGCCTTCCAGCTCGACGATGGGGAAGTCCAGCAAGCAGAACTGCTTCGATTTTTGCCACTGGCCCTGTTGAATCGCTTTTTGATAGTCAGGCAAGCGGGTGGCCATCGCCAGCAGCAACATCATTGCGTGTTGAGCTACGGAAGGCGTGCCATAGCCCTGACAATTGCTCACCACCACACCGTGTTTACGCGCGGCATCGAGGTCGACGTTGTTGACGCCGGTTGCGGTCACCAGCACCAGTTTCAGATTCGGGCAGGCGGCGAACGTGTCGGCATCGATCATGATCTTGTTGGAAATGGCCACGTCGGCGTCCTTCAAGCGCTCGGCCACCTGATCGGCCGTGGTGCTCGCGTGCAGCACCAGTTCGCTGAAGGTTTCACGCCACGGCGCGAGGTCGAGATCCCCCAGATCCAGAGAGGTGTGATCCAGGAAAACTGCTCGGCGTTGACTGGGCATCAGCTGTACCTTTTGCTCGGTGGGTGGGAAGCGTAATGTGACGAGCCTACCAGAGCCTGCCGCTCGCCATAACGCCTGGAGAACTTCAATGTACTGGCCCGAATTCTTAACCGTTGCGCTGATCCACCTGCTGGCCGTCGCCAGTCCTGGGCCGGACTTCGCGGTCGTGGTGCGCGAGAGCGTGACCCACGGGCGCAAGGCCGGCACCTACACCGCCATGGGTGTGGGCACCGCGATTTTCCTGCACGTCGGCTATTCGCTGCTGGGGATTGGCTTGATCGTTTCGCAATCCATCGTCCTGTTCAATGCCTTGAAATGGGCGGCAGCGGCGTACCTGATTTACATCGGCATCAAAGCGCTGCGCGCCAAACCTGCGAGCGCATCGGATGCGCCCGTGGACATCGCCAAAGGCGAGCGCACCGCGCGGGGCGCCTTCACGGCCGGGTTCGTCACCAACGGCCTGAACCCGAAAGCGACGCTGTTTTTTCTGTCGCTGTTCACCGTCGTGATCAACCCGCACACGCCGATGTTGGTTCAGGCGGGCTACGGGGTTTACCTGGCATTCGCGACCGGCGCGTGGTTTTGCCTGGTGGCACGCCTGTTCAGCCAGCCCCGGGTGCGCGCGGGCTTTGCGCGGATGGGTCACTGGTTTGATCGGGCGATGGGTGGTGTGCTGGTTGCGCTGGGCTTGAAGCTGGCGTTGACGGAAATGCATTGAGGTTGATGTGATGGTCTGTTGCAACGTCGCGCCTTAAGGTGAATGCTGAGCAATGCGATTCGATCAAAAAAGACTTAGACAGTTGCTAGGTAACCTGTTTGGAAACATACCCGCCTAAACGGCGGGTTTTTTTCGTCCTTGCTTTTTATTCCGGTGTGAAAAAGGCAGGGCTCGTAGTGCTGCGCCCTATATCACAACAAATAAAAAAATCTCCATAACTATGTATTACCTGACATCAGAGGGATGAGCGTTACGTGGTTGCCATACAGACAAAAAGGAGAACCTGTATGAGCAACACCGAAGAAAAAAATATTGTTGTCAATCGAGGGATACCTCCTGGTAATCCTTACGGCTCTGGCGGGGGACTTCGACCCTCCCGTGACGGATGGAGCATTGGATGGGGGGGTGGCAGCGGAGGTGAGGGCGGCAGAGCCGGGACATTGTCTAGCTCCAAACGTCGCCGGCTGCGTATTCGCGATAAGCGCCGCCGTGCACTGGAAGCGCGTCAGCGTGCTGAAGCGGCCCGCGTCAAGGCAGCCGCTGAATTACAGGCTCAAAAAGAAGCTCATCAGCAATCCATTTCTGACGCTGAGGCACGGGTTCGAGCCCAAGCCCAAGCTCACGCTGAGGCTGAGCAAGAAGCCAGAAGGGAGGCGCAAGCTCAAGCGGCTATGGCGGCGGCAAACGCTAGAGCCGAGCAAGAGCGTCAAGCAGCGGCTCACCGTCAAGCCCTGGAATCTTTACCTCTCGCGCAAGCAACTCGAAAACGTGAGCTTGATCTTCAGCATGATCACAATGTAGCCGCACTGCCTGTCTCGCTCATGTCCGAACTCGGCGAAGACAGCTCGTCATACGACGCTCAGCGTCAACAGTCACTGAACGCGATACTTGAGCATAAAGCCCGGATCAACTACTTGATCGCCCAAAAAAAAGCGGCTTCTGAAAGTAATCATCAGAGCTCGCATGCTTTTACTGGGGGTGATCCTCTTCAAATAACCAGCGAGCACTACGGAGTAATCTTACGAAGTCGAAGCGTTAGCGCAGAACAAGCTTTTCAGACTCACCAAGCGTGGAGTCTTGCCTATGAGCAGGCGCTTGAAGCCGACTTGCACGCAAAAGCAGTGACTCAGTTGCTCGATAAATCTGCGGCGCTTTCAGAACACTATGCCGAGCAAGCCTGGAAGACGCGTAACTCCGTAGCCAATGACGAGTCTCTGGTCTTAAAGCATGCTACTGAAGCAAGCCGACTCTGGTCGATGGTGGCAGGGCCGAATGCTCCAACGCAGAACTTTCCCACTGCGTCTGAAGCAGCCAAAGCTATCGCGCAGAGGCTGTTTACCCGACAGGCAGCCAAGGCACTAGGGCGGTCGCTTCCGCAACTTGCTTTACTTTATCCAACCGAGTTGGCTGACGGTGAACTCGCGCCCCCACTGATTGCTTCGCCTGCGTCGGAGATTGGGGTCTCTGGCAATGTCGACCTCGAATTCATCGCAGGCCGCGTTGGAACGGTTGAGGTTACCCACCGGTTAAGGATTGAGGAGGGTGAAGGCGAACTAAAAACGGTCTGGGCTGAAGCCGACGGTTTGATGGTCAGCTCCAAAGTCCGTGTGCGAACGTTCGTCTATAACTCGAGCACCAAAGCGTATGAATTTAAACAGGACGGGGCAGACCGCCCGGCTCTGATCTGGACACCCGCGGTTAGCCCGGAGAGCAGTTCTACTGCTTTGCCGGCCGATGAGTCCAAAGGGCCTGACTATTCCGGGGCCGCTATTTCGCCCGTTTCGGAGCAGCTTGGACATTTCCCGACTTATGACATAGAGGATTTTGAGGACTACATACTTGTCTTTCCGGCGGACTCGGGCCTTCCGCCTGTGTATGTCATGTTCAACAGCCCCAGGTATTTGCCAGGGGTTGTGAGCGGTTTCGGTGGCGATATCGATCCCAACTGGCAGGCGTCCGTATCCAATGGTCTGGGTTCGCCAGTGCCGTCAGTGATTGCAGACGCACTGCGAGGTAAGAACTATGCTGAATTTCGAAATCTGAAGCGGGCCATATGGCGCGAGATGTCGAAACACCCTGAGATCACTGCAAATATGAGTGAGAGGAACATTGCTCTCATCAAATCTGGCCTCGCGCCTTTTGCGGTAAGGCAAGATAGGAAAGGCGGAAGGGTAAAACTCGAAATACATCACGTTGTTCCAATCTCACAGGGAGGAGATGTGTACGGCGTTGATAATTTAAGACTCAATACCCCAGCTAACCACGACGCAATCCACAGAGATTTACGTAATGAGGGACGCGACAATGAACGCTGAAACGATTCAAGGGATCACCGAAGCAGAGTTTCTAGAGCTCGTTAGAAAAATCTGTGTTGTGGACTACAAAACTGAGTATCAGCACACCCAAGCGGTAATGACTTTTGAGCGCCTCGGCGAACACCCCGATGGCTCCGATTTGATCTACTACCCCAAGCCCGATGCTGATGATTCTCCGGAAGGAATAGTAAAAGAAGTCAAGGCCTGGCGAGCAGCTAATGGTAAAGCTGGTTTCAAGTCGGCGTCTGATTGACGACCAATTGGGCATCTCCATATTTATTTAAAAGGAATTTATCAATGGCTCATTACACCGTGTTACTTCAGCAGCTTCCAGGCTCAATCCAGAGCGAAGTTATCGCTCATTTAGGCTCAACATCTGGAATGTCTGATCTTCAGATTGTTGAGCGGTATCGCGACGCTGCATCGCAACTGAGAGCAGCCAAGCTTGCGTCTATTCCCCCTTATGCCCCTGGGGAACGTGACGATGCAGGGCATCTCACCTTGGATCAGTTCAATAGCATGGTAGGGGCGGATCTTTCATTTATGTCCGCCTCCCTTGTGGAGGTGCATCGTCAAATCATTGCCAGTGAGGTTGTTTGGTATTTGAACAATTTCATCAATCAGCTTTCATCGACTCATGCGCAAATGATTGAGGCCGCCCGGCAAGAGGCTCAACGACGGGCCGAGGAGGCAGCGCGACAACTCGCTCAGCAACAGGCAGAGGAAGCAGCTCGTCAACTGGCGCGACAACGAGCGGAGGAGGCAGCTCGCCTCCACGCTCAACAGCTCGCGGAGCAACAAGCCCGCGAGCTTCAGGAGCGTCGGGCGAAGGAGGCTGCTGAAGTGGCCGCCCGCCAGCTTGCCGAGCAACAGGCCGAAGCTGCGGCTCAAGCACTGATTAATCAGCGAGCCCAAGAATCAGCGTTGCGAGAAGCCCGACTGGCGACAGAGTTAGTAGCGGCTACCAGGGAGCCCATTCCACAAACACGCTCGGACGGAAGCGGTGAGCCGGAAGATGACCTTGCTGACAGCCAAGCGCTCCGCCATTTGCTTTTTGTTCCAGGTCCACTGGCGATGGCGGAAGTCGAGCGCGCCACCGTCGTGCTGAAGCAACGGATTGATGCTGCGGTGGCTGAATATGCATCCTCAATCGGGCCCTACCTGACCACGCCGAGCATGTCGGCCAGTCTTGCCCCTTGAGGACTTAATGGCCGGCTAGCTACCCCAAAAAGACCAAACGCAGACAATTCGTCTGCGTTTGGTCTTATTTTTGTATCCTTTGGCTGGTATCCCACACGTGTGGGCTCGGTGACGTGCGCTGACACAATTCATCCCTTCGGCTGATCCGATCGACGCGCCAAGCCCCTACAGTGCATATTTACAAGCCCGCACCTGCACCGTGAAAAGGGATTCCTATGCTGCACACCCGCGTGATTCCGCCCGCCGAAGGGGCGTACCCGTACCCTCTGTTGATCAAGCGACTGCTGCTGTCAGGCGTGCGCTACGAAAAGACCCGTGAGATCGTTTACCGGGACCATTCGCGCTATTCGTATCAAATGCTCAACGAGCGCATCTGCCGGCTGGCCGGTGCGCTGACCGCGGCGGGGGTCAAGGCGGGTGACACCGTGGCGGTGATGGATTGGGACAGCCATCGTTACCTGGAATGCATGTTTGCCATTCCAATGATTGGTGCGGTGGTGCATACCATCAACGTGAGGCTGTCGCCCGAGCAGATCCTGTTCACCATGAACCACGCTGAAGACAAGCTGGTGCTGGTCAACAGCGAGTTTGTGCCCCTCTACAACGCCATCGCCGGGCAACTGACGACGGTGGAAAAGACACTGTTACTGACCGATACCGATGGCGCTACCACCGACCTGCCCAATCTCGTCGGCGAGTACGAAGCGTTGCTGGCCGCGGCGAGTCCGCATTATCAGTTCGAGGATTTCGACGAGAACTCGGTGGCGACCACGTTCTACACCACCGGCACCACGGGCAACCCAAAGGGGGTGTATTTCACCCATCGCCAGCTCGTGCTGCACACCTTGGCCGTTGCGACGATCATGGGCAGCGTCGAAGGCATCCTTGGCGGCGACAAGGTTTACATGCCGATCACGCCGATGTTCCACGTTCATGCGTGGGGCGTGCCGTATGCCGCCACCATGCTGGGCGTCAAGCAGGTGTACCCCGGCCGCTACGACCCCGAGTTGCTTGTGGCGCTCTGGCAAAAGGAAAAGGTCACGTTCTCGCACTGCGTGCCTACCATTATGCAGATGGTGCTCAACGCCAAAGCCGCCCAGGACATGGATTTCACCGGCTGGCACATCATCATCGGCGGCAGCTCGCTCAATCGTTCGCTGTACGAAGCGGCCAAGGCCAAGGGCATTCAGCTGTCTGCGGCCTACGGCATGTCCGAGACCGGGCCGTTGGTGTCGGTTGCGCACTTGAACGACGACCTGATGGCCGCCAGTGAAGACGAACGCACCACGTACCGAATCAAGGCCGGGGCGCCGGGCGTGCTGGTCGAGGCAGCGATTGTCGATGGCGAGGGCAACTTTCTGCCATCCGACGGCGAGACCCAGGGCGAACTGGTGCTGCGTGCGCCGTGGCTGAGCGAAGGGTATTACCGCGAGCCGGAGAAGGGCGCCGAACTGTGGGCCGGCGGCTGGCTGCACACCGGTGACGTGGCGACGCTGGACAACATGGGCGGGATCGACATTCGCGACCGCATCAAAGATGTCATCAAGACGGGGGGCGAGTGGGTGTCTTCGCTGCAGCTGGAGGATCTCTGCAGTCGCCATCCCGGTGTCCGTGAAGTGGCTGTGGTCGGCATCGCTGACCCGCAGTGGGGCGAGCGCCCGTTTGCGCTGTTGGTCGCCCGCGAGGGTCACGTTCTGGATGCCAAGATCCTGAAGGAACACCTCAAGCCGTTTGTGGAACAGGGGCACATTAACAAGTGGGCGATTCCGAGCCAGATCGCCCTTGTTACCGAAATTCCCAAGACCAGTGTCGGCAAGCTCGACAAGAAGCAGATCCGCCAGAACATCCTCGAATGGCAGGGCAGCAACAGCGCTTTCCTCTCCACGCTCTGACGCTTTCCTTCGCGGCCATTTTCATCGTTCATTGCTTTGAAAATGTGCCGCGAAGGCTCTACTCCGGCGTCTTCCTTGCCAATTCTTCTTTTTCAGCCATGCTCCCCCTGCGATGTGATTGGCCACTCTGGCGTCGGCGTGCCAGAGGTGTTGGCGCTGTAAATCACACTTTAGAGGGATCAAGCAGCAGCACCTGCTGGCTATAGTCGGCAGTAGGTTGGTACCGGAGAAAGCGCATCGATCGTTTCGCAGTTGATTGGCTGCCCGATCAGCGTTGACACCAGGCACTGCGGCCCGTCCGCCTGAGTCGTTTCCGGAAGCACCCACTGCCATAAAAATAAAAGCACATGGAGTAGCGTCGATGACATCAGCTAACCAGTTCTGGCGCCGGGCTAAATTGCCCTTGGCCGTCAGCCTCGCTTCCACGCTCGCCGGCCCTGCATTCGGCGTCAGTTTCAATATCGGAGAAATCGAAGGCAACTTCGACTCGTCGCTCTCAGTAGGGGCAAGCTGGTCCACCCAGAATGCCAACAAGAACCTGATCGGCTCCAACAACGGCGGTCACGGTCTTTCGCAAACCTCCGACGACGGTCACTTGAACTTCAAAAGCGGAGAAACGTTTTCGAAGATCTTCAAGGGCATTCACGATCTTGAACTGAAGTACGGCGACACCGGTGTGTTCCTGCGGGGCAAGTACTGGTACGACTTCGAGCTCAAGGATGAAGGCCGCGACTTCAAGGACATCAGCGATTCCGGCCGCAAAGAGGGCGCCAAATCCTCAGGTTTCGAGCTGCTCGACGCCTTCGTCTATCACAACTATTCCATTGCCGATGAACCGGGTTCGGTGCGTCTGGGCAAGCAAGTCGTCAGCTGGGGTGAAAGTACCTTCATCCAGGGCGGCATCAACAGCATCAACCCGGTCGACGTGTCCGCGTTCCGGCGTCCTGGCTCGGAAATCAAGGAAGGCCTGATTCCGGTCAACATGTTCTACCTGTCGCAAAGCCTGACCGAAAACCTGTCGGCAGAAGGCTTTTACCAGTTGGAATGGGACCAGACCGTCGTCGACAACTGCGGCACCTTCTTCTCGCAACCGGACGTCATCGCGGACGGCTGCAACAGCAACCTTGCCGTGCTGCGCACCCGCGACAGCCTCAATTCGGCTCTGCCAGCCGCGTTGCGTGGCCCCGTTCAAAGAACGCTGGCAGCCCGCGGCGTGAGTTTCGGCAGCCCTGACGAGGGCGCCGTGGTTGCCCGCGGCCCTGATCGCGATGCCCGGGACAGCGGCCAGTACGGCCTGGCCATGCACTATAACTTCGAGCCGCTGGACACCGAGTTCGGCGCTTATTACATGAATTACCACAGCCGTCTGCCGATCTTCAGCGGCAAGGGCGGGCCGGCGAGCGCCTACAGCGCAGCGGGTCTGGTGGGCGGTCTGGCGGCAAATGGCGTTCCTCGGGGTGTTGCTGCGGCCCTCGCGCCAACCCTGTTGCCCGTCGTGGTCGCCGGCAACTCCAGTTACTACGTTGAATACCCGGAAGACATCCACCTGTTCGGCCTGAGCTTCTCCACCACCTTGCCCACCGGCACGGCGTGGAGCGGTGAACTGAGCTACCGCCCGAACGCACCGGTGCAGTTGAACACCACCGACATTCTGTATTCCGGCCTGTCGCCGCTGAACTCGAACGTGTCGCTGCTGCAGGGCGCACCCGGCCAGGACCAGAAAGGCTATCGCCGCAAGGAAATCAGCCAGGCGCAGACCACTTTCACGCACTTCTTCGACCAAGTGATGGGCGCCGAACGTCTGACCGTGGTGGGTGAGGTCGGCTGGACCCATGTCGGCGGCCTGGAAAGCACCTCGAAACTGCGTTATGGCCGCGACCCGAGCTATGGCCCTGGCCCTCTTCCGGGTGGTCAGTGCCAGACCCTCAACGCCAGCACCCTGGGCGCTGCCGCGCAGAACAACCTCAGCCGCTACTGCGAAAACGATGGCTTCACCACCACCGATTCGTGGGGTTACCGCGCCCGCGCCATCTGGGATTACAACAACGTCTTCGCCGGTGTGAACCTGCGCCCGAGCGTGGCCTGGTCCCACGACGTCGACGGCTACTCGCCAGGCCCTGGCGGCAACTTCGAGGAAGGTCGCAAGGCCGTGAGTCTGGGCCTCGACGCCGAGTATCAGAACACCTACACCGCCAACCTTTCCTACACCAACTTCTTCGACGGCAAGTACACCACCGTGGACGACCGCGACTTCGTAGCGCTCAGCTTCGGCATGAACTTCTAAGGACAATAATGAAAATGAAAATCACGAAGGGTCTGTTGCAGGTGGGCGTGTTGGGGCTGTCGTTGCTGGCGACCAGCGTGATGGCGGCGGTGTCCGACGCCGAAGCCGCCAAGCTGGGCACCACGCTGACGCCAATGGGCGCGGAAAAAGCCGGCAACGCTGCCAACACCATCCCGGCCTGGAGCCCGATGCCGACCAACGCGGGCGCGGTGGACGACAAAGGTTTCCTGGCCAACCCGTACGCCAGTGAAAAAGCGCAGTTCACCATCACGGCGCAGAACGTGGACCAGTACAAGGACAAACTTGCCCCGGGCCAGTACGCGATGTTCAAGCGCTACCCGGACACCTACAAAATGCCGGTTTACCCGTCCCACCGTGGCGCCACTGTGCCCGCTGACGTGTTCGCTGCGATCAAGAACAACGCCACCAGGACCAAGCTGGTGGGCGGCGGCAACGGCCTGGAGAATTTCGAAACTGCGGTGCCGTTCCCGATTCCGAAGGATGGCCTCGAGGTGATCTGGAACCACATCACCCGATATCGCGGCGGCAGCGTCTCGCGTCTGGTCACCCAGGCCACGCCGCAGACCAACGGCTCGTTCAACCCGGTGTATTTCCACGATGAGTTCGTCTTTCGCGACAAGATGAAGGATTTCGATCCAAAGAATCCGGGCAACATCCTGTTCTATTTCAAGCAGGAAGTGACGGCGCCAGCGCGTCTGGCAGGCTCGGTGCTGCTGGTGCACGAAACCCTCGATCAGGTCAAAGAGCCGCGTGCGGCGTGGGTCTACAACGCCGGGCAGCGTCGTGTACGCCGTGCGCCGCAAGTGTCCTATGACGGGCCGGGCACCGCCGCCGACGGCCTGCGTACTTCCGACAACCTCGACATGTTCAACGGCGCGCCTGATCGGTACGACTGGAAGCTGATCGGCAAACAAGAGATGTACATCGCGTCCGACAGCTACAAGCTCGACGATCCGAAATTGAAATACGCCGACATCATCAAGGCCGGCCACATCAATCAGGACCTGGCGCGCTATGAGCTGCGTCGTGTCTGGCACGTGACTGCTACGCTGAAAGAAGGCCAGCGCCACATCTACGCCAAACGTGACTTCTTCATCGACGAAGACACCTGGCAGGCAGCGGTCATCGATCACTACGACGGTCGTGGTCAACTGTGGCGCGTGGCTGAAGCCCATGCCGAAAACTACTACGACAAGCAAGTGCCGTGGTACGCCCTTGAAGCCTTGTACGACCTGCAATCAGGCCGCTATCTGGCGCTGGGCATGAAGAACGAAGAGAAGAGGGCTTACGACTTCGGCTTTACCGCCACTGCCAGCGACTTCTCGCCCAACGCGCTGCGCCAGGAAGGCGTGCGCTAACGGCTGACCGTACAAGCGGAGAGCGTGCAATGTTGATCACAGCTACAGCGCACTGAAGTCCTCCGCTGTCTTACCCTATGGCTGATCCCCATGGAGCAGAAAGGAAACACTCCGAGCGATCGGGGTGTTTTTTTGCCCGCGCTGACAGAGTCCCGCCTTCAGGCGACCTGCGCAGCGATCCTTTGCCACACGCCGCATCCCCCCGACGGCGCCGAACGTACCTCCCCGGACATATAAACCAACATTCGCCCTGTTGATGGGATACGTTTTCTTACAGTCTTTCGTCTAACAATGTTCAAAAGGTTCCCCATAGCCGCTAGTCTCCCGACATCTGAACGCCGAACAACAAGCACTCCAACAAGAGCCGGCCATGACTGATCTGTCGCGTTTGCAAGGATTCGCAAATCACGCCGTCACTGCGTTGGAAGGCCGTTTCTTCCGTCCGCCATTGCCTGAAGGTTATGTATCGAGACCTCGATTGTGCGAGCGGCTGAGTGCGGGTCTGTCCGGGCGCCTCTTGTTGGTCAGCGCGCCGGCCGGGTTCGGTAAAAGCTCACTGGCGGTGGAGTTCTGCGAGAGCCTGCCCGATCAGTGGCAGAACCTCTGGCTGGGTCTGAGCCACCGGGACAGCGACCCGGGCCGGTTTCTCGAACGTCTTCTCTGCGGTCTCCAGCAATTTTTCCCCCAACTCGGCGCCCAGGCGCTCGGGCTTCTGAAGATGCGTCAGCGTCACCAGCCGTTTGCCTTCGAAGAGTGGCTGGACGGTTTGCTGGACGAACTGGCGATGCACCTGATGCTGAGCAAACCGCTGCTGCTGGTGCTCGACGACTATCACTTGGTGCAGGGCCCCGTGCTGGATCGCTGCCTGCAATTTCTGCTCAATCATCTGCCTGCGGGCATGAACATCATGGTCACCAGCCGGCAGAGGCCGAACTGGCACCTGGCGCGGCTGCGGCTGTCCCGTCAATTGCTGGAGTTGTCCGAGCAGGACCTGCGTCTGACCGACGACGAGTCGCTGGCGGTGCTGGATCCGCAGCGCCATGGCTTGAGCGATGAAGCACTGCACGCCTTGCTGCAACGCAGTGAAGGTTGGGTGGCCGGCCTGCGATTCTGGCTGCTGGCCGCCAACGAAGCGGGGAGTAACGCGCTGACCCAAGGGCTCAACGGCGGGGAAGGGCTGATCCGTGATTATTTGCTCGAAGAGGTCATTGATTGCTTGCCTGCTGACGTTCAGGCTTTTCTCTATGAAACCGCCTGTCTGGAGCGCTTCGGCGGTGCACTGTGCAACGCCGCACGTGACAGTCATGACAGCGATGAGATGCTTGGGTACCTGCAAGCGCATCAGGTGTTTCTGGTCCCGCTGGACGAGCACGGTCGCTGGTTTCGCTATCACCATTTGTTTTCTGACCTGCTGCGCGCGCGTGCCGGACCCAGTGTCACGCCGCAACAACGGCGCGTGCACCTGAATGCCTGCCGCTGGTTCAGCGACCAGGGGCTGCTCGACGAAGCCATCGAGCAGGCGTTGCGCGCGGGACATCTGGATGTGGCGGCCAATCTGGTGCAGAACCTGTCCGAAGAACAACTGCTTGCCGAGCAAAACGTCGGCATGCTGCTGCGCTGGAAAATGGACTTGCCCGACAGCCTGCTGGTCAGCACGCCGCGTTTGATCGTGCTGTACGCCTGGGCCCTGGGCCTGGCGTGTCAGCTGGACGCGGCCGAGGAGCTGGGCAATCACCTCAGTCGATTCCTGCCGGCCCCTTCCGCGACGGCGCAAAATTCGATGCTGGCGCAGTGGCTGGCGCTCAGCGGGATCATCGCCCGAGGCCGCGGCGACAGTGAGACGGCCCGGCGTTATTGCAGCGAAGCGTTGGTCAGTCTGCCGCCCAAGCGGTACGGTCAGCGTTTGCTGTGCCTGTCGACGCTGGCGAATCTGGCCATTGCCGATGGAGATTTATGGCGCGCCCGGGCGCTGAACCGTGACGCCCTGGAGTTGGCGCAACGGGTGGCCAATCCGTTGTTTGAAGCACTGGCGCACTACGACCGGGCCCGCACGTTGCAGGCCCGTGGCGAAACGCTTCGCTCGATGGAGGAGGTGCGCCAGGGCTTGAGACGTTTGAACGGCCTGTCTTCACAAAAGTTATACGCGGTGCGCGCGCGACTGACGTTGTACGAAGGTTATCTGCTGGTGCAGTGCCTTCAACCGGAGGCAGGCCGCGAGCGCTTGAACGCCGGACTCGCCGAGGCGCGCGCCTGCCGTGACATCAGCGTGCTGATCGGCCACTGCGTGATTGCCGGAATGGAGGGGCGCGAAGGACGCTACGCCGAAGCCTTCGCCGAGCTGGCCGAGGCCGAGCGGCTGATGCACATCTGGGACGTGCCGCCGGTTTATTACCTGGCAATGATCACTCTCGCCAAATGCGAGCTCTGGCTGGCCCAGGGCCGCATCGACTTGGCTGACGCCTGGCTGCTGCGACTGGGACAGACCTATGGCGGCAATCAACCTGCCGCCGCCCCCGAATGCTCGCCGCAACTGCCTCAACAGATCGAAACGCTGCGGGCGGTTCTTGACCACGTTCAGGGCCGTACCGAAGAGGCAATGGCGCGGCTGCTCAGTCTGGTGGAGTACGCCCGGCGGATCGGCGCAGGACTGCTCGGACTCAATGCGCTGAGTCAGCGCATCCTGTTGTTGCTCGACACATCACGCGGGCCCGAGGCAGATGAGCTGTTTCAACAGAGCCTTCTGCTCGCCTCGGGCGGTGCGGTTCTGCCCTTCCAGCGCCTGATTCGTGGTCATCCCGACTGGCTGCGCGAGCAACTGCACAAACGCCCCCCATGCCGGCTGGTCGATTACCTGCTTCAGCAACTGCCTGAAGCTGCTCCCGGTCAGAGGCTGCCATGCCTGCGCGTCACCCCTGAACCGCTCGGCTGCAACGGCGGCGACCACCTCAGCGCCCGAGAACTCAGCGTGCTGCAGTTGATCGCGCAAGGCTGTTCCAATCAGGAGATCAGCGAGCGCTTGTTCATTTCCCTGCACACCGTCAAAACCCACGCCAGCCACATCAACGGCAAGCTGGGCGTCGAGCGACGCACGCAAGCAGTGGCCCGGGCGCAAGAGCTAGGACTGCTGGGCTGAGGGATCGGCACTTAAATACCCTTTTTTTTCAAATACTACCCATTTTAGGCATTTAATTGCCTTTTATGCGCTCAGGCCCTAAGGTTTAGGCATTAAATTGCCGAGCGCCCTGTCATGCAGTTGACCCTCCAACTCTACCTGTCGGGACGATGGCACGATGCGATGCGTTTCGACATCGAGAAGCCAGAGTCAGGGCAGAACAGCCCGTGCAGCTTTGCGTATGAGCAGGCATTTCTAATTGACCACCTCGATGCGCTTGATCGTCCCACCTCGCCATCCGTAAGCGCTCGAATTCCACTGGGCTGGGATTTGTTCAGAACGGCGGGGCTGCCGGCGTTTTTGCATGACATCGTTCCCGCAGGAGCGGCGCGCCGTTTCCTGCTGGCGCGTCTGGCAGTGCCTGAAGGCGAAAACACCCCGGCCGATCTGGTGCTCTTGCAGCGCTGCACCCCTGCGCCCGTCGGGCATCTGCGGATCAAGGAATCGTTCGAAGCTTTGCCCAAGGCCAGCAGCATCGGTTTTGACCGGAGTGAGGTCGTTGCTCGGGACAGCCGCTTTCTCGAATACGCGTATGAACAAGGCGCAGCCGTAGGAGGTGCGACGGGAGCGGGCGGCGAGGCGCCGAAGCTGTTGCTGGCCGAGGACACCGCAGGACTCATGCACCCTGATGCAACGCTCGCCGACAGCGAAGTCCGTCAACACTGGTTCGT
This sequence comes from Pseudomonas sp. W2Oct36, assembly GCF_041060465.1. Lineage (NCBI taxonomy): Bacteria > Pseudomonadati > Pseudomonadota > Gammaproteobacteria > Pseudomonadales > Pseudomonadaceae > Pseudomonas > Pseudomonas sp. W2Oct36. The sequence continues at coordinate 454,431 of NZ_JAUERW010000003.1, read as the reverse complement.
GAAATTCTGTCGCAACAAAGGCAACGAGACGGATCGCACCATTCTCAGAAGCGAGTTTTGCTATTACCAGGCCCTCCAACGCATCGGTGAATACACCGTTCCTTGTGATGGCATGAGCCTTGAAGAGGCCCGCAAGCCCAGCCTGTGGATGAAACGCTTCGACCGCAGCGTCGATGAACAGGGCGTGCGCCGGCTGGCTGTCGAATCGGTGTACTCGCTCGCCGACATCACCCGCCCCGGCGCGTACATGACGCACGTGCAAGCCGTCGCCGCGCTGTCTAACGCCTGGTCGGCGAATGCTCAGCAGGGGGGCATCCCTCAAATGGTTGCCGAGTACGTAAGGCGCGACCTGATCAATCAGATTCTGGGAAACAGCGACAACCATGGGCGCAACACGTCGATCCTGCGCGATGAACAGCGACTCGCTCTGGCGCCGATTTACGACCTGGCGCCTATGGTCATGGACGACGAAGGCGTGACGCGCACCACCAAATGGCCTGACCCCATCGAACGCGCCGGCGAAGTGGACTGGCGTGAGGCCTGCCAGGCGTTATCCGCATGGGCCGACCCCGACGAATTGTTTGAGGGCCTCAGAACCGATGCCGAACGCCTGCGGGCATTGCCTGATTTGCTGAATGAAATGGGCTTGCCGCAAAAGACCTTGAATCATCCACGGATCAGGCTGGGGCAGCTGGATACAACGCTCAAGGGATGGGGCCTGCGATGAACGACGACATACGCCAGCGCGGCATCATCCTCGACGAACTTCGGGGGCAGCTTTTGGACGGGGCCGTTTCGATGGGCGCTGCCGTCAAACGGCTGCGGACCGAAATCACGGGATTGCGCCAGGAACAGTTCGCGCGCATGTGCAAAATCTCGTTGCGCACGCTGCGCCAGATCGAGCAGGACGAGGGGAATCCGACGGTGCAGACTCTCAACGCGGTGTTCAGACCCTTCGGCATGCAGGTCGGCATTATCCCGTTGCGACCCAAGCCGGCGGCGACCAGCCTTTGATGCATGATCGGCCCGACGGCACACTCAGGCGGCGGGCTGACCCGCCCACATGCTGACCACGTCCAGAAGGCCCCAGTCTTCAGCCAGTTCGAACTTGAGGATGCCATCGCTTACCGAGGGGCAGGCGAGGTTGATGACGTGCGGCTCGAAGGGCATGCGGGTCCGGGTAGACAGAAAAACCTTCACTTTCGGGTGCAGCAGGGACTTTTCATCCTGCTCGACCACCACGCCCAGACGCTCGCTTTTCAAACGAACCAACGCGCCCACGGGGTAGATACCGACGGTCTTGACGAAGTGCTGGAATACCGTCGCATCGAAGTGGCCTTTCCAGGACGCCATCTCGCGAACCGAATGCGCGGCGTCCCAGCCTTTCTTGTAGGGCCGGTCCGAAGTCACCGCGTCATAGACGTCACAGATAGCGCCCATTTTCGCCAGCAGACTGATCTCGTCACTTTTCAGCCCGTGGGGATAACCGCTTCCGTCGATTTTTTCGTGATGATGCAGGCACACGTCCATCACCAGTCGGGTCACCCGCTCGCAGCCCTGGAGGATTTCCAGACCGGCCTGCGGATGGTGCTTCATGACTTCGTATTCTTCGTAGGTGAGGCGATCAGGCTTATTGAGAATGGCCGAGTCGATCATCATTTTGCCGACGTCATGCATCAGCCCGGCGACGCCGGCTTCACGCACCTGATCCTCATCCAGCTCCATCTGCCGCGCGAGCGCAACCATCAATGCGCACACCGCCACCGAGTGCATGTAGGTGTACTCATCGGTCGTCTTCAAGCGCGACAGGCTGATGAGTGCGTGGGGGTGGCGCATCACGGACGTGGCAATTTCCTCCACCAACAGATCGACGTCTTCGGTGTTCATCGCCCGGCCCATCCGGGCATCGCTGAACATGGTCATCACTAGCGCTTTCGCGCGCCCACAAATCAGGCGCGCGCGGGTCAGTTCCATTTCCAGGCTGCACGGCGCAGTTTCGGATGGGTCGGGACAATCAGGGAAGGTCTGTTCGGCTGGCGAGCTGTCGGCAGGGCTTTTGCCAAGATGGGTATCGATCCAGACTTCACGGGTCGACGCCTGAATGTGCCGCAACACCGCGTCGTCGCTGAGTTCGCGTTCGACGTGCGCGGTCCAGAACGGATCGTTGATCCGGGGGCGGCAGAACTCGTGGATGTACATGCCCAGCGTGAGGTCGGAAACGGGGATTTTTCTTAGCATAGAGTCAGCTCTTGCGCGGTTATACAGCGCTGCCTTACCTGAAAGTGAGAGCGATCTTTGTTGAGTGCTTCATCACTGCGCTTTCCAGTACTTGCGCATTGCCAGTATAGGAAAGCGCTGGAGAAATTAAACCCTGTTAAATTTTGGGTGCATTAGGGTGGCGCTGCCATAAACGCATCTGCATCAATGATTTATGTAGATTATGGGCAACCACCAAGGTTCGGATCAGTCAATAAATACGATGAACAGCATGTCAAAAACGCACCTAAATATTTGCTTTTGTGAGTAAAGAAATGCGGCCTTTGGTCGTGCACTGGCGGTTCAGCCCGCGTTAAGGAATTTTTGACGGGGTGCATGCTCTAATTGCCCAAATCGTCGGCCTTTATGTTTGGCCGTAGAAAAGCAAAACAGGAGCTCTCCTTGATGTTGACCTTTCGCCGTTTGATCATTGCTGCCACCGCACTGACCGTGCTTTCCGGATGCGCAACGCAGAACCCATACGACAATCAGGGGCAGGCGCAGAACTCCGGCGGCATGAGCAAGACCGCCAAGTATGGCGGCCTGGGTGCATTGGCCGGCGCCGTCGCCGGTGCTGCCATCGATCACAACAACCGTGGCAAAGGTGCGCTGATTGGCGCTGCCGTAGCAGGCGCGGCATCTGCCGGTTACGGCTACTACGCCGACAAGCAGGAAGCTGCACTGCGCGCCAGCATGGCCAACACCGGCGTTGAAGTTCAACGCGAGGGCGACAACATCAAACTGGTGATGCCGGGCAACATCACGTTTGCCACTGATTCGTCAGCCATTGCCAGCAGCTTTTACTCGCCGCTGAATAACCTGGCCGGTTCGCTGAAGCAGTACAACCAGAACATGATTGAGATCGTCGGCTACACCGACAGCACCGGCAGCCGTCAGCACAATATGGACCTGTCGCAGCAGCGCGCCCAGAGCGTCGCGACCTACCTGACCTCCCAAGGGGTTGATGCGGCTCACCTGTCGGTGCGCGGTGCCGGTCCTGATTCGCCGATTGCCAGCAACGCCGACGTCAACGGTCGCGCCCAGAACCGCCGCGTTGAGGTCAACCTCAAGCCGATTCCTGGCCAGCAATACCAACAACAGCAGTAACCGCGTGACGTGAAACCAAAAACCCCGGCCAGTGAGCCGGGGTTTTTGCATCGGGGCCTACAAGCGTTCAACCCGGATACTGTTCATGCATCTGCGCGAGCAATGCGTCCTTGTCTTCCCACAACCGATTGATCCACTGCTGAAACTCCAGGCGGTAGGCATCGTCCTGGTCGTAGCTTTTGCCAATGAACTGCGGCGGGATCTGCACTTCTTCGAAATGCGCGACCACTTCGCGCACGTTGCCGCAGAGCAGGTCCCAATACCCTGGCCGACCGGCCGGGTAATGAATGGTCACGTTGACGATGGATTCCAGCTGCTCGCCCATGGCGTCCAGCACAAAAGCGATGCCGCCTGCCTTGGGCTTCAGCAGGTAACGGAATGGCGAGTTCTGCTGTGCGTGCTTGGCTTCGGTGAAGCGCGTGCCTTCGACGAAGTTGAAAATGCCCACCGGATTGTTGCGAAACTTCGCACAGGTGCGGCGGGTGGTGGCGAGGTCCTTGCCTTTCTTTTCCGGGTGCTTGACCAGATAAGCCTTGCTGTAGCGCTTCATGAACGGAAAGCCCAGCGCCCACCAGGCGAGGCCAATCACCGGCACCCAGATCAGCTCCTGCTTGAGGAAGAACTTGAGCGGGCGGATGTGCCGGTTGAGCACGTACTGCAGCACCATGATGTCAACCCAGCTCTGGTGATTGCTCGTTACCAGGTACGAGTGCTGATAGTCCAGCCTGTCCAGCCCACTCAGGTGCCAGCGGGTGTGGCCGATCACGTCCATCCAGGCGTTGTTATTGCTGATCCACGCTTCGTGGATGTGGCTCATCAGCCAGTCGGTCACCTTTTGCGCGGCCGGGAAGGGCAGGCACAGCTTGAAGATGGCAACGACGAACAGCGGCGTGCAGCAGAGAATTGTGTTGAGCGCCAACAGCAACGAGGCGATGACGCCGCGCAAAGGGGCGGGCAGGAAATCCATGTGAATCGAACTCCGGGGGGCAGTCGGCCGCCGGTGGGTCCCGGCGGGGTTATTGTGGGCAAGCGATATTGCAGCGCAATGTTATTGCGGCAACGTGGCCGCCTGAATCGCCGTCAGTGCAATGGTATAGACGATGTCGTCGACCTGAGCGCCGCGCGGCAGATCATTGACCGGCTTGCGCAGGCCTTGCAGCATCGGGCCGAGGCTTACGCAATCCGCACTGCGCTGCACCGCTTTGTACGTCGTGTTGCCGGTGTTCAGGTCCGGAAACACGAATACATTGGCGCGACCCGCCACCGGGCTGTCCGGCGCCAGTTGCCGGGCGACGTGCTCGTTGGCGGCGGCATCGTATTGCAAAGGCCCGTCGATCAACAAACCACGCTGGGTCTCGCGCGCCAGTTGCGTGGCCTCTCGTACCTTTTCCACTTCTTCGCCGCTGGCGGAATTGCCGCTGGAGTAGCTGATCATCGCCACCCGCGGTGACAGGCCGAACGCCACGGCCGAATCCGCGCTCTGCACGGCGATCTCCGCCAGCTCGGTGGCGGTCGGGTGCGGGTTCATGATGCAGTCGCCGTACACCAGCACCTGCTCCGGAAACAGCATGAAAAACACCGATGAAACGAGGGTGCAGCCTGGCGCCGTCTTGATCAGCTGCAAGGCAGGCCGAATGGTGTTGGCGGTCGAATGGATCACCCCCGACACCAGCCCGTCTACTTCGTCGAGGGCCAGCATCATGGTGCCGATCACCACCGGATCCTCCAGTTGCTGCTCGGCCATCGGCGCATTGAGGTTTTTGCTGCGGCGCAGATCCACCATCGGCCCGACATAGCGCTCGCGGATCTGATCCGGATCGAGAATCTCCAACCCCGGCGGCAGTTCGATGCCATGGGCTCGCGCGACGGCGTTCACTTCTTCGGGCTTGGCCAGCAGCACGCAGCGGGCAATGCCGCGGGCCTGACAAATGGCCGCCGCTTGCACGGTCAATGGCTCTGCGCCTTCGGGCAGCACAATACGTTTGTTTGCCGCCTGGGCGCGCTGGATCAGTTGATAGCGGAACACTGCGGGCGACAGGCGCATCTCACGCGGCGTGCCGCAGCGCTGATGCAGCCAGTTGGCATCGAGGTGGCTGGCGACGAAATCGGTGATGATCTCCGCGCGTTCGCGGTCATCGATGGGGATTTCCTTGTTCAGCTGATTGAGCTGCGTCGCGGTCTCGTAGGAACCGGTGCTCACCGACAGGACCGGCAACCCGGCCTGCAGTGCGCCTCGGCACAGGTCCATGATGCGCGGATCGGGCAGGGTGTCGCTGGTCAGCAGCAGTCCGGCCAACGGCACGCCGTTCAGCGTCGCCAGGCTCACGGCCAGAATGATGTCATCACGATCCCCCGGTGTGACCACCAGCACGCCCGGCTTGAGCAGTTGCAGCGTGTTGAGCACCGTGCGGGCGCAGATGATGATCTTCGACATGCGCCGCTGTTCGTAATCGCCGGCGTTGATCACTTGCGCACCGAGCAGGTCGGCGACGTCACGGGTGCGCGGTGCGTTCAGGTCTGCCTGAAACGGAATGCAGCCGAGCAGGCGGAAATCACCGCTGCGCAGCAGTGGCGAGTGCTCCTTGAGCCGTGCCGAGAAGGCTTCCATGCTCTCGTCGGTGCGGACCTTGTTGAGGATCACACCGAGCACTTTCGGATCTTTCGGGCCGCCGAACATCTGCGCCTGCAGCTCCACGCGGCCGGAAAGCTCGGTCAGCACTTCGTTTTCCGGGGCCGATACGAGAATGACTTCCGCGTCCAGCGCCTTGGCCATGTGCAGGTTGACCCGCGCCGCGTAGCTGGCGCTGCGGGTCGGGACCATGCCTTCTACGATCAGCACGTCGCGGCCAATCGAGGCCTCTTGATACAGCTGGATGATTTCTTCCAGCAGATCGTCGAGCTGGCCTTCGCCGAGCATGCGCTCGACGTGGCTCAACCCCAATGGCTTGGGCGGCTTGAGGCCGTGGGTGCGGGCGATCAGTTCAGTGGAGCGTTCGGGGCCCACGTCCCCGGGATGAGGCTGGGCGATCGGCTTGAAAAAACCAACCTTGAGCCCGGCACGCTCCAGGGTGCGCACCAGCCCTAGGCTGATGGACGTCAGGCCCACACCAAAATCTGTGGGCGCGATAAAGAAAGTCTGCATGCGGGCTTCTCGAAAATGAGCAGTGCAAGGGTCATGGCGCTATGAATTCAGCCATCGGACCGGATAAACCAGGACGCTGTTCAGTCGCAGCGTCTCAAGGGGGCCCAAGGTTATCGTTATCTGACCCCGACGCGCACCAGCCGCAGTGAAAGGACTGGCCGATTGTTGCCTGGCGCTGCGCCGGATCAAGCACCCAGGACCGGGATTGCCAAGGCGGGTCGTGGCGCAAATGCTGGGTGTGACCGCAGGACAGTTCAACCACCCAATGACCGTCCTCGTCCTGAACAAAGCCGGTAATGATTGAGTGGGGGGAGGGAGCTTTAGGGGATTCCAATCGGGGCCGTCCGTCTGAGTTGCGTTCGCTTTCGCGCGACTGCTTGGTTAGACTTGGCCGCTCATATCTATTTGCAAAAGGTCTCGCCCCATGCCGATCGCCGCCAACAAGGCTGTCTCCATCGACTATACCCTGACCAATGACGCTGGTGAGGTCATCGACAGTTCTGCCGGCGGCGCGCCGCTGGTTTACCTGCAAGGTGCAGGCAATATCATCCCGGGTCTGGAAAAGGCACTGGATGGCAAGGAGGTCGGCGACGAACTGAAAGTGGCCATCGAGCCTGAAGATGCGTACGGCGAATACTCCGCCGAACTGGTCAGCACCCTGAACCGCAGCATGTTCGAAGGTGTCGACGAACTGGAAGTCGGCATGCAGTTCCATGCCTCCGCTCCGGACGGCCAGATGCAGATCGTGACCATCCGTGATCTGGACGGCGACGACGTCACCGTCGACGGCAACCACCCACTGGCCGGTCAGCGCTTGAACTTCGATGTGAAGATCGTCGACATCCGCGATGCCAGCGAAGAAGAAGTGGCCCACGGTCACGTGCACGGCGAAGGTGGTCATCACCACTGATTGTCCTGCTAAGCTGAGTGAGCTGGCCAGGCGTCCTCGCGGTCTTGTGAAAACATTTGTTTTTGCAGTCTGACAGGGCGCCTTTTTCGGCCAAGGGTTTCTAGGGGAGTCGTCATGAGTGTATTTCACGAGCTGAAATTGAAGGCTCTGGATGGCCAGGAGCTACCCCTCGCGCCGCTCAAGGGCAAAGTGGTTCTGGTGGTCAACGTCGCTTCAAAATGTGGCCTGACCCCGCAATACGCCGGGCTGGAAACCCTGTACCAGAAGTACAAGGATCAAGGCTTCAGCGTTCTCGGGTTGCCGTGCAATCAGTTCGCTGGTCAGGAGCCCGGTACTCAGGAAGAGATTCAGGCGTTCTGTTCGCTGAACTACGGCGTGACCTTTCCGCTGGGCGACAAGCTCGACGTCAACGGACCGCACCGGCATCGGCTGTACCAGATGCTCGCAGGCGAAGGCGCCGAGTTTCCCGGGGACATCACCTGGAATTTCGAGAAGTTTCTCGTCGGCAAGGATGGCCGCGTTCTGGCACGCTTCTCCCCAAGTACGCTCCCGGATGACGCCAAGGTGGTGAGCGCGATCGAGAAGGCGCTGCCCTAGTATTTCGCTTTGCTGCGCGTCTTCTGAGCCTTAATCACTCCAGTCAATAGTGCTTCGTATCACCTGCGCTTCGGCTCATTCTGTATGACCTTCATCATATTTCCAGAATGCCGAGGACGCCTGCATGCCTGCTCAAGCCTTGTTCAAACCCTTCCATATGGGCAGCCTCGAGTTGCCGACGCGCATCGTCATGGCGCCGATGACCCGCTCGTTTTCACCCGGCGGCGTACCCAATTCCAACGTCATCGAGTACTACCGTCGTCGTGCGTCTGCGGGCGTTGGTTTGATCATCACCGAAGGCACCACGGTCGGGCACAAGGCTTCAAATGGCTACCCCAACGTGCCGCAGTTCTTCGGCGACGCGGCGCTGGAGGGGTGGCGCAAAGTGGTGGAAGCGGTTCATGCAGAAGGCGGCAAGATTGTGCCGCAACTCTGGCACGTGGGCGCTGTGCGTCGGCTGGGCACTGAGCCGGATGGCACGGTGCCGGCCTATGGCCCGACCGAGAAGCTCAAGGACGGCAACGTTGTCGTTCATGGCATGAGCAAGCAAGACATCGACGAGGTCATCGCGGCGTTCGCCCAGGCGGCGAAAGACGCCAAGGCCATCGGCATGGACGGCGTCGAGATCCATGGCGCCCATGGCTATCTGGTCGATCAGTTCTTCTGGGAAGGCACCAATCAGCGCACCGACGAGTACGGCGGAGACCTCGCGCACCGCTCACGCTTTGCCATCGAACTGATCCAGGCCGTACGAGCAGCAGTGGGCCCGGATTATCCGATCATCTTTCGTTACTCGCAGTGGAAACAGCAGGATTACAGCGCACGGCTGGTGCAAACGGTGGAAGAGCTCGACGCGTTCCTCAAGCCCCTTTCCGACGCAGGCGTCGACATTTTCCACTGCTCGACACGGCGTTTCTGGGAGCCTGAGTTCGAAGGCTCCGACCTGAACCTGGCCGGATGGACGCGCAAGCTCACCGGTAAACCTACCATCACGGTGGGCAGTGTCGGACTGGACGGCGAGTTTCTGCAGTTCATGGTCAACACCGACAAAGTCGCTCAGCCCGCGAGCCTGGAAAACCTGCTCAAGCGTCTGGGTGACGAGGAGTTCGATCTCGTCGCAGTCGGCCGTGCGCTGCTGGTCGACCCGGACTGGGCCATGAAAGTGAAGGAAGGCCGCGAGCACGACATCTTGCCGTTCAGCCGCGAAGCCCTGAGCCGATTGGAGTGAAGGAAAGGGACTAGTGAAGGAAATGCAAGAAAAGGGACTGATTTATTTGCAAGAAAAGGGACTGATTTATTTGCAAGAAAAGGGACAAGAAAAGGGACTGATTTATTTACAGCGCTTCACCGTAAATTAATCTGTCCCTGACTGCACCCATCGCTGGGTCGCTACTGTCCCGTTCACACCCCCAAAACAACCCCATCCCGCGTCTCGCTCGCAGCGCGCAAATAAGTCTCGAATGAGTCGATAATCCCGGCCCATCCCTGACGACTCGCGTGTTGCCGGGCATTCAGCCTGACCCGACGCAAGGTTTCTTCATCTTCCAGCATCCAGCGTGCGGCGTCGATGAACCCTTCCTCATCCCCGGGCATCGCCACCGCGCCATTGTGGCCGTGGCGAATATGTTGGGCCGCTGCGGCTTCGTCATAGGCGACCACCCCCAGCCCTGACGCCAACGCTTCCAGCACGACGTTGCCGAAGGTTTCAGTCAGGCTCGGGAACAGAAACAGATCACTCGACGCATAGTGCGCCGCCAGCGAATCCCCGCGCTGGGTGCCGCAGAAGATGGCGTTCGGGAGCTGACGTTGCAGCGTCGGCCTGACCGGTCCGTCGCCGACAATCACCAGGCGCAGGTTTTTCTCGGGATAGGTGCTCACCAGTCCGTCAAAGGTGATTTTCAGCAGCCCCAGGTTTTTCTCCGCCGCCAGCCGTCCCACATGCAGGACTGCCGTATCGCCCGGTTCAAGGCCCCAGCTTTCACGTAGCGCACTCGAACGCTTCGACGGGTGAAACAACTGGCAATCAACGCCCCGGGACAGCAACTCCAATCGCTCGAAGCCTCGGCGTTCGAGTTCGGATTTCTGCGTGAAACTGGGCACCAGGGTGGCGTTGGAGCGGTTGTGAAACCAGCGCAGGTAGGTCGTCAGCAGGCGAGTGACGAAGCTCAGCCCGTACTGCCGGGTGTATTGCTGGAAGTTGGTGTGAAAACCGCTGACGATGGCAATCCCCAGTCGCCGTGCGGCACGCAGCGCCGACAGCCCCAACGGGCCTTCCGTGGCGATATACAGCACGTCCGGACGATTGCGCTGCCATCGACGCAGGAGTTTGTGCATCGACGACTGCCCCCACTGCAACCCGGGATACCCCGGAATCGGCCAGCCACGGCACAACATCAAATCCTCCCCGGCCGCGCGCAGCTCGTCCTCGCTTTGCCGTGGCCGAATCACCTCAACCCGATGCCCCCGCAGGCGCAGACCGTCGCACAAACGGCTGAGCGTGTTGGCCACGCCGTTTATTTCCGGGGCATAGGTTTCGGTGATCAGGGTAATGCGCAGGGATTTACTCATGACATCAGTTTCTGAGGGGGTCGTTGCGCTTGTGTGGCGGTTCAGTGATGGATTTGTGACTGCAAATGACTGGCCGGGATTTGGAATTGGCGTCGCTCGAACCTGACCGATTTAAGAGCGACATACGACCCGGTCAGGTTCGAATAAGACTGCGGTGACACGGGACGCGTCAGCCACCAACAGTGAAGGGCACAAGCCTCGACTCGCCGATGCGTTCGAAGGCAGCCGGTTCTGGCACGTAATGGGTCTGCAGCGGGTTCAGGCTGGTCAGTTGCAGGTGCGAACGGGGTTCTGCGGGCCTGGCAAGGTTCGCGGATTCAGCTTTGAGGGTGTTCGAAACGAACGGCTGAGTCGCCTGCGCCAGTGCCTGCATGAACGCGGGGGCATGGGGTTCCGGCTTCTTCTGTCGGTCCATTGCAAAGGACGCAGGACTGACAGTGGTTTTGATCAGGGTGTTCAGTGGGGTTGAATCCATGGGCATCTAACTCCTGCTGATGAACACGCCGGGCGATCGAACGCGGCGGCAAATGCTCGCCCGGAGTGGGCATGCCCATGGTTAAACAGGAAGGCTGTGGGACGTGGCGAATACTGTCGTAGGAATCGTCCTGATTTTCTCAAGGTTGATTAAAAGAGTGTTTCCGCCTTTAGCATGCGTCGCCTCACTTCTGGAGGAAACACTGTGTCCGAGCAATTCAACGCGCCACCTGTTGCCGATTTGACGGCTTTGCCTACAATCGGCCCGCCGTTTTAAACCGTGTCGCTGGTCAAGCTGACGGTGATGATGTTCATCACTTGCGGGTTGTATGGGCTCTACTGGTATTACAAAAACTGGTCGCGGTACAAAGCGTATTCGGCGAAACCGATCTGGCCGGTCCCGCGCGCCATTTTCGGACTGATTTATATGCCATTCATGTTTGGCAAGGTTGACGCTTTGCTGAAGGAGAAAGGGCAGCGGGGGATGCCTTATTGGGGCACGCTTGCGGCAGGTATGATTCTTCTGGCACTCGCCCCGTCACTTGTTGTGTTCGTCCACAACATCGCAACAGGTTCGAAAGGCGTCGCTTCGGCAGGCCTTGGGCTTATCCCGCTAGGGATATCCGTCATTTCGACGTTCGCACAGTTCCTGATCATGCTCAGAGTGCAGTCGTTCATTAACCAGCTGAACCGCGACGCCGAGGGTAACTGCAAGTGTGGTTCTACCTTCGGTGAAGGTGTATGGGCGATGCTGGGCTTAATGTGCTGGGTCGTTGTGATAATCATCGTTGTCATGATTGAAGCTATCAGAATGTATTTTTCCAGCCGTGGCCTTTAGCCAGATGAGCGAGTGGCTACACTGATAGAACCCCTGCGTCTCACGCAAAAAAGGCCTCAACCGAGGCCTTTTCTCTTCATCAGCGAATGCGCTCTGCCAGCGTCGCCGCCCCACGCCTCCTCACCCGAAAAAACGTCGCTCCCGCCACCGCCTTACGAGTAGCATGCCAAGCAGGTCGCGCTGGGTCACCCAGGCCGGAAGCAACCTGTGCTGCCGCCTATCTCCAAAGCGAGGCAGCCGGGCGCGACGTCCAGTTGCAGATACTGAAACAGATCCGATAGCGCTCCGAATGCCGGGTCGGGCTTGGCGTCCCACTCTACGATTAGCCACCTCGCCTCCGGGGTAACCTCAAACCACTCAATGGCTTCGGTCGCCCCCTCCATCCTCATGCCAACTTTCTCCAGTTCTTTGTTGGCCTGGTAGGGCAGGGCTATCCTTTCTTGACCCGAATCCGTCCAGACACTCGATACGGTCGATCCGTCCTTGAATTGCCAATACACCGTCATCGGCTTAATGGGAGGCGGCTTCATCGGATCGTAATGAAAGACTTCAACCAGGTAGTGAGTGTCGATTTGCTGAGCATCTTGCTCTTCGAGTCTTCGATGGGCCTCAGCTAAAGTGAACTCATCAGGTTCTGTGTAAGTGATCGGCTGCTTCGTTGGTTTTTTCCACCAAAGGTTGAACATGCGGCTACTGGGTGCTACGTCGAACCAGCGTGTCGGGGTGGCCATTTGAGAAGTACTGAGCCCCATTTTTGTAATTGTCCTGTCGGGGTCGTAGTGAAGCAGTGCACGGGACGATGGGTCAGGTGTGAGCTTTATAGAGGCAGCGGGCCCATGGTCAAATTGGAAGTGGACGAACTCCGGCTTGATGCGAGGAGGCTCACGGTAACGAGCGTAACGCATTTCCAAAATGTAGTGACTTGTCCAGAAATCCAATGGAGAGTATTTATTCTGGATGGCGTATTCCAAGAGTGCATCCCTGGGCCGCTCCCTGAATGAGTCGAAGGCAAGCTCATGAGCGGGTCGAAGAGTGGGTTCGCTTTCTAACGTCAGGACGTCGTCTTCGACATACCATTTCCCTTTTGCATAGCCACTGGCACTTCCATATTCGACTCCCGCCGTAAATGTGCCGTCTTTTTCCAGCTGCAGTCCAGCCGCCATTTCCATCACGCCGTACAGGTAATATCGTCCTTCCAACGCTTGGCTTTCAGCGCGAGTGCAAGTCGCGATTACCCATAGGAGAACGATAAGGCAGAATTTGAAACTAGAACTGCCCGTTAACTTGAGTAAATTCATAACATCCCTTTCATATGTCGCGCCTCAAGCGCTGAGAAAAGTTCTTTGAATGATTGGCCATCGATGTTGGTAACTGAATTTCAGAGCGACTATTCACCATGAACCATATGGAATGCCGAATTTCTCAACATAGGCTTTGGACTCAGCCGATGGCTGAACGAACTTGCCACCCGATAAGCCGTCACTTGGCCCGGTCGGATCGACCTTGGCCTGAACCCTCGTGACCTCAATGGGAGACAAGCAGGGGCCTGTTACCCAAATTTTTACAACGCCGCCCGGTGCCAGGCCAATGACGATGGCTTTGCGGTAGTCGGTGATCCATTTCGCATCGGCACGGCAAAATACTTTTTCGCCTTTGCGCATGATCTCTCGGGTTGATTCGGGGATGTCGATGCGCGCGTGATAGATCTGTGGTTCGAGCAGTGATTGCCAGCGAACATAAATCTCTTTAGGAAGGTCAGCTTTGAGATATTTGCCTTTGCCCCATCCCACGCGCTCGGGCCAGCCTTTGGGATCGCCTTTGAATTTGTCTGGTAGACCCTTGCTTCGCGCTCTTGGATAGCCGATAGACGGCACACCTCTGGCTGCTTCAAAGCTGACATAACCGCTGATGTCTAGGACATTGACTGTTTCAATCCAGGCCTCCGTATAATCAGGGGCAAATACACCCAGGCGCCACGCGTTGTATGGCATTGAGCGACTGTTTGCGGCAGTGCAGCCAGTGAGCAGCATCAAGGACAGGGCTAGCAACAAAAGTTTATTCATTGGGATGCACCATGCGCAGACCGTTATCACTTGGGCGATTGATGAATACGGTATCGAATTTACTGTTCCAGTCATTGGCCGGATTCCAGTGGTAGGAGAGCTAGACATAGCGTTGATAGAGCAATGTCTCTTCGGCCGGACTCAATACGTAGGTGTTGGACTTCCCTAACCCGTAAGCGGTGAGCTCCCCTGCAACGGGCGGTAGTCCATCCAGCAATGAACACCTTCATTAATTTCTCACCACGAACCATACGGAATGCCGAATTTCTCGACATAGGCTCTGGACTCAGCCGATGGCTGAACGAACTTGCCATCAGATAAGCCGTCACTTGGCCCGGTCGGATCAACTGTGGCCTGCACCCTCTTAACTTCAATGGGAGACAAGCAGGGGCCTGTTACCCAAACTTTTACAATGCCGCCCGGTGCCAGGCCGATGACAATGGCTTTGCGGTAATCGGTGATCCATTTCGCATCGGCACGGCAAAAGGTTTTCTCTCCTTTAAGCATAAGTTTCCTCATTGACTCCGGAATATCGATACGGGCGTGATAAATCTGCGGTTCAACCAGCGATTGCCAGCGGATATAGAGTTCTTTGGGTAGGTCTGCGCGCTTGACGTATTTCCCAGCGCCCCATCCGGGGCGCTCTGGCCACCCCTTCGGGTCGCCCTTGAACACCTCGGGAATCCCTTTGCTAAAAGCGCGGGGATACGTCATTGAGGGTATCCCCCTGCCTGCTTCAAAAATTACATAACCGCTGTTATCCAACACATTGGCTGTCTCAATCCAGACCTCCATGTAATCGGGAGCGAAGAAGCCAAGGCGCCATGCGTCATATGGCATTGACCGGCTGCTAGCAGTCGTGCAACTGGTGAGCAGCAGTATCAGTGCGACGCCTAGGACGAGCTTATTCATTGAGATGCACCGTTCGCAGGTAGTTTTCGCCAGGCCGGTTGGTGAACAGCGTGTCGCGTTCAGCCGATGGGTTAGTGACGGGATTCCAGTGAGCAGAGAGGTGAATGTAACGTTGGTAGAGCAATGCCTCTTCGGTTGGGCTTAAACCGTAGGAGCTGGATTTTCCCAACGCATAAGCCTTGAGTTTCTCGTGGATAGGCTGGAGCTCAGAAGGCAAGGCAAGCCGTTTATCCTCGTCAGGAACTTCTCGAAACGGCACGCTATGCTGCACCGCCAGCTCACGCATGATCCTGAGGTAAACAAGCGCCAGATCGTTGCGCACTTCCCGCTGGCAGCTTACTGCGGCATAAACCCGCTTGGTGTGAGAGACATCGCCTTTGGCGTTGTGGGTGACGTCGACATGCCAGGTGCGGATTTCCAGCGGCAGGGCGTAGTTGGCGTAGATCGCTTCGACCTGTTGCAAGTCTTGCTGGGTGAGTTGATAACTGACAGCGCTGTGGTTAGGTGCGTTTTTAGCGATTTCGTTGTTGCGAGGTTTGCTCAGCATCACGCGCTCGACCATATCGGGCAGGTATCCGCCGCCCAGATCAGAATGCACGCCTGGGAGAGAGATCTCGGTACCGCCAGCCTGATTTAACGAAAAGTTAAAGCGGCGCTCGTCTTTGGCAACGAGGTGTACAACTTTTCGCGCAGTACCCGGCGCCAGCCGAATATCGATTCCGGGGTTGATGGCGTTATTACCGTTGAAGTCTCCGTGCATCCAGTCCGCAATGGCGGCCACGGTGTCAAAAATGCCGATGTAGTTGATGCAGAAATCTTTTTGACGCTGCCAAGCGAACCTGTCAGCCAAAACGGGCGATCCGGTAGGCAGGGCTGCTGCAAGAATGCTTTCTTCCCCTTTTAGCAGCTCATTTGCGAAATCCCTTGCTGCTGCAGCGCCTCGACTGAATCCGAAGATGTCGAATTCGATGCGTTGTATGCGCTTATTGGGATTGTTCTGTTCAAACTTACGTAGTGTTTCAAGAAACAGGCCGGGACTTTCTTCAACACGGGCTCTGACCCCTTGCGCGCCGAGCCCGGTGGCTTGGGAATACAGCGAGTCACCTTTCGTGCTGCTCGTGCCAATGCCTTCGACGTAGACTCGAAGTGCGGCCTCTATCTCCTCATCTGGAATTTGCTTGTCGCTGTCGTCTCTGTAGAGCTCAAACAGCTTCGCCACATTGCTGCTGTCATTCCCGAAACTGTCGTCCGGTGCGCCGCCATTGCCATCAAAGCCGTGCTTCTGGCAGAACGCGACAATGTCAGGCGCTGCCTCTGCGAGATTCACGTCACGGGCGTAGCAAGCGCGTGCTTTTTCACTGTTATCGCGGTTGTTACCCGTGCCATCGAAGAACATGCCGATGCGCAACGTGATCAACTGCTCCAGTTCAACCTCTTCCTCTTCTTCCTCCTCAAGTTCAGGTGCGGGACGCGGTGTCAGCCATTCTTCGGGCCGTGGAAAGTCGATCGCGATGTTTCCAGGCAACATTGTGTGGACGGGCATGGTCTTACCGTCCTTGTCGGTCACGCCGCTGAACACCTCGCCGTTCTGCGTGGTGATCCGGTAACGGACGAAACGGGCGGCGGCCTGTTGCGCATCGACCAGGGTGTACCCCGCCCCATAGCCATAAGGTATTGGCGTCACCGGAGTCGTAAGCGTGGTGGCACCGGCCTTCAACACATAAGCGGCCCGGTGATAGATGTTGCCGGGCGCACCCAGCTCGATCTCGCCATCCTTGATGCGGATGAAGGCTCCGCCGCAGCTGAAAACAAGCTCTTTCGGGGCGCTGATTTCGATCCGGCCGGCCAGGCTTTCAATCTTGATGTCATTGTTGGCCAGTGCGTGCAGTGCGCCTGTTTGCGCGTGCACTTGCAGGTCGCCCTGAACCGCTTTGAGTTGCAGGCCCTTGGTGACGGCGCACAGGCTGATTGCACCTTCGGCAGTGCCGGTGATGTTGCGTCCGGCGCTGAGGTCGGTTGAGCGTGACGAGGTGATGGCGACGCTTTCGCGACCAGAGGACAGGCAGATCGCTTCGGGGCTGACCATGCCAATGCCGGCCGGTGCGTGCAGCAGAAGACCGGGCTCGGTGAGGTGAGTCAGCGCATCGTTCAGTTGAGTTTGGCCGCTCGTATCGGCGGGAATGGCGCCCGCACTCTTTGCAGCCTGGGCCATGGTGCGGGCCAGGGACAGCGCGGTTTCGAGCTGGTCGATTGCAGCGTCCATGTCGAGCTGCTGACCGTGGGCTCTGGTCTGTTCATCCGCACTGATGAAAAGCCCGCGCCCCGCCCGAATCGCGCCCCAGCCGTCGGTGCGCAATTCAAACCCTTCGCCGCGCTTGTCTTTCTCGTTGTCGACCAGATGCCCAAGGTTTAGCTGGCTCTTACCGCTGTGCTCGGTGCTGAGTTTGATGTGTTCCTTGCCGCGATTGTCCTCCATACGCAGCTTGTTGTTGGCAGGGGTGCGCAGGACGTTGCGTTTGTAATCGCTGCGCAGCAGCGTCACATGGTCAGGATGTCGGCTGTCGTGAAGTGCATGGGCGATGTAGGGCCGGTCCGGGTCGCCCTGCTCGAAGGCAATCGCCACCTCGGTGCCGCAGATCAGTGGCAGGTGCAGTCCGTGGGTATCCCCGGCATAGGGGCGGGCGAGGCGCAACCACAGGCTTTCCTCACCCAGTTTCCAGCTGTCGCGGTCGAACAGAAAGCTGACCTTGTAGCGGCCTTCGCTGTCGATGTGGCTATAGGGATCGTTGGCCAGCGAGCTGGTGACACAGGCCGGAACGGTGCCGGCTATCGCAGGCTTTGCCAGCAAAGGCGGCCGAAAACACACGCTTTCGGAATACGGAATCGCCTCAAAACTCAGTTCAAAGCTTCGATCCCGCGCTGCACGCAAATGCAATCGCGTGATCACAGCACCCGGCTCAAACGCCTGAGGCGCACCACCGGAAATCGCCAGCACCTGCGCCAATCCCAACGAAGCGCTGCTGCTAATCCCGGTCAGCCGCGTCTGGTTATTCAGATACCGCTCATGCCGCAGGCGGGCGTAGAAGAACCCGCTTTCGCCCTCTAAATCCTCATCCTGATCGAGCTTGTCTCCCAGCACTTTGTACGGCTCGGCATAGTGATACGCCTCGCCATAAGTCGTGGAATCCCCACGCGTCTGATCTACATCCCCGTCCAGCCAAGCACTGGCGTCACGGTGGTGATAAGCCTGAAAGTGAACACTCTTTTCCACCACTCCATGACTGGACTGCAAACCCCAGACCCCATCCGCGCCGCTGCTGCCCAAACCCGACTGGGGCCGGTAGGGCAGACTGATCCGAGGGCGAACGTAATGACGCTGATCATCATGAAATTCGACGACCGCAATGCCCAATCGCTCATCGTTAGTGAAGCGGTACCAGATCCCCACTTCCGCCAGCAGCCGCGAAACAAACGCCAGATCGCTCTCGCCGTACTGCATCACCTGCTCACGCTTCGGATACTCCCGCACCAGCGAAAACAGAAAATCCTGCCCCTCAAAATCATGCCGTGTGCGCAGAATGCTCTCGACAATCTGCGGCACCGACTGATGCTGATAAATCCGAAACTGCTTTCCACGCCCCAGCAATGCCAGTCGCGGCTCCAGTGTCACTTCATAGCGCGCCTCATCAGCGGAACCGGACAGGCGCTTGAAGCCGGTGATGACCCCATGCAACGTGCGCAACGGTTTAACCGAAGGCACCGGCAAGCCTGGAATCGCAGTCGGCAACGTGTGGGCCGCCGCATGCAGACTGAACTGCGCATCCTGCCCGAGCATCCGCTCGGCGCCGATGTCCCGTTCAACCGAGGTAAATTCCACGCGGTAATGAAAGGGCTGACTCAGCCGCTCCTCACCCTCAAACGTCAGCACATCAAGCGCCACCGGCAGGTTATGAACGACGAGTTTATGGCGACTGTGATCGAAAAAAGGCGGCAATACGGTGAGCATGAATGAGCGTCCCTGGCAGGAGAATGCACCCCCGACCGGTCCATAAAGAACCGATCAACTCATCCATGACAGGGGCTGAAGCGGGCGAAGATGAGGCATTCCTCACCGTCATTCCATAGGCAAAACACGAACCGGACGCGTCCTAATGGAGATCAGGAAATGCCCTACACAGATCGCAAGGGGCACGGCGTTTGAGCCGCCCGACGCTCCCGGCTGAAGGCGGAAGCAGAGTTGTGCAGTTTGATGTGGCGCGAGCCAGCTTTCCGGAAACGGGCTGCTTAAAATACGTCGAATAGTCGGCAGCAACCCTGGATTCCCAGCGCGCTGATCGTCCCGTTTAAAAAAGCGTGCGTATAAAAAAGGCCTCAATCGAGGCCTTTTCTCTGCATCAGCGAATGCGCTCCGCCAGCGTCTCCGCACCACGCTCCCTCACCCAGAACAACGTCGCTCCTGCCACCGCCGCCGGCATCATCAGGATGTTGACCACCGGTATCAGCAGCACCAGATAAACAATCCCACCGAAACTCATGCTTTGCCACCGTTTGGCACGCAGCCAGGCGAGCATGTCTTGCCAGCTCATTTTGTGGTTATCGGCGGGGTAGTCGATGTATTGGATAGCCATCATCCACACGCCGAACATCAGCCACAGCGGCGCGGCGACAAGGTTCACCACGGGGATCCACGAAAGGATGAACAGGCCAATGGCGCGGGGCAGGAAGTAGCCCAGTTTGCGCATTTCCCGGCTCAGGGTGCGCGGCACCATTTCCGCCAGCTCACCCCAGCTGAAGGCAGGAAAATCGTCCGTCCCGCGCAACACCACTTCCACCTTCTCGGCGAGAAATCCATTGAACGGCGCGGCGATGATGTTGGCGATCATGGTGAAGGTGAAGAACACCATCAGCGCCACGAGCACCACGAACAACGGCCACAGGATGTAGTTGAGAAAGCTGAGCCAGCCGGGGAGGGTCGGCATGAAGGAGTCAACCCAGAGCCTGAATTCGTGGCCGGCGAAGTAGATCATGGCGCTGAACAGCACCAGATTGATCGCCAGCGGCAGCAGCACGAACAGGCGCAGGCCAGGACTAAGGACCAGTTTCAGGCCTTCGCGCAGGTATTGAGGGCCAGACAGGACGGGTGCAGGCATGTGTGCCTCCAGGCAGTGATATCGCGCCGACCTTACCGGCTTTGCGACGAGGGCGGAAGCGCCGCTGCAGGTGCGACATTCGCTGAAACAATCGTGCAGCGATAAAGTCTATGCAGGACTGCATGTGCAAAGCGGAGGACGCACATAGGGCTGGCCTATGAGCTGGATTGTGAAACGATATTTCCTTAATCTTCTCCGCCCCGATAAGCTTGCGGCCAACTTTTACCGCTGCTGTGCCCCGAGTGGCAGCTTCTCGTTTTCAGGATCGGCGGGCGCCCCGTGTAGCCACAGGCTCCGTCAGTCCCAACCCTCTCAACCGGTACGCCGGTTCAGACCCAGTGACTCCGACCACGCATAACGATGGCCGGTCAATAGGAGTGTGTCATGTCTGATGTACGTCATTCGCGAGTGATTATTCTCGGCTCCGGCCCTGCCGGTTACAGCGCTGCAGTCTATGCCGCGCGCGCCAACCTCAAGCCGTTGCTGATCACCGGGATGCAGGCGGGCGGTCAATTGACCACCACCACCGAAGTCGACAACTGGCCGGGCGACCCCCATGGCCTGACCGGCCCGGCCTTGATGGAGCGTATGCGTGAACACGCCGAGCGTTTCGAGACCGAGATCGTTTTCGATCACATCAATGCAGTGGATCTGGCAGGCAAACCGTTCAGCCTGAAAGGCGACAACGCCACTTACACCTGCGACGCGCTGATCATCGCCACCGGCGCCAGCGCCCGTTATCTGGGTCTGCCGTCCGAAGAAGCGTTCATGGGCAAAGGTGTGTCGGCCTGCGCGACCTGCGATGGTTTCTTCTATCGCAACAAGCCGGTCGCAGTGGTCGGGGGCGGTAACACTGCCGTCGAGGAAGCCCTGTACTTGGCCAACATCGCCAGTAAGGTCACCCTGGTTCACCGTCGCGATACCTTCCGCGCCGAGAAGATCCTTATCGACAAACTGCATGCACGTGTTGCCGAGGGCAAGATCGAGCTCAAACTCAACGCCACCCTGGACGAAGTGCTGGGCGACAACATGGGCGTGACCGGTGCGCGCTTGAAGAACAATGACGGCACCTATTCCGAAGTGACCGTCGACGGCGTATTCATCGCCATCGGCCATACGCCGAATACCAGCTTGTTTGACGGTCAGTTGGCGTTGAAAGACGGCTACATGGTCGTTCAAGGCGGTCGCGAAGGTAATGCGACAGCCACCAGCGTTGACGGTGTTTTCGCGGCCGGCGACGTGGCGGATCATGTTTACCGTCAGGCAATCACCTCGGCTGGCGCAGGCTGCATGGCGGCACTGGACGTCGAGCGCTACCTGGACGGCCTGGCGAACGTTTCGTTCTGACCTGACCTCCAGTTGCAAAAAAACCGGCTCATTGAGCCGGTTTTTTTATATCGGGCAAACGGCCCCATCAGCGTCGAGCGCGCGGTCAGGCCTTGGGCTTGAGCGGCTCGGCTGAGAACTTCACACCGGCCAGCCCGTTGGCAATCAGCGCGCGGATGTTGCCGTGGTCCGAACCGTCCGGTGTATCGAGCACAGAACGGTAGTGCTCGCCAAAAGCCAGAAGCGCTTCTTCATCGCTCAGGCCTTCCAGCAGCGCCAGGCCGAGGGTCTTGCACGAACCTTCGTTCTGGCCAGCGGCGTTTTCCACCGGGCCGTTGCTGAACGCCTGAGGCTGATAGTCGTAATGCGCGGCGATGAAGGCCAGGGTGTCTGCGAACAGATGATTGCCGCTGGCGAGGCTGGCGCGCAGGCCGGGCAGGTCAGTCATGCTTGGGTTCCTTGGCGAACGCAGCTTGCTGCTCGGTGCTGGCTTCTTTCTGGTACGTGGATTTCCACTCGCTGTACGGCATGCCGTAAACCACTTCGCGGGCGTCATCGAGCGTGATGTCGATGTGCTTCTCGTCGGCCTCGGCCTTGTACCACTTGGACAGACAGTTGCGACAGAAACCGGCGAGGTTCATCAGGTCGATGTTCTGCACGTCCTTGCGGCTGTCCAGGTGCGCAACCAGACGGCGGAAAGCGGCGGCTTCGAGTTCAAGACGTTGTTGCTCGGTCATGGTGTGCTCTGTGGGAAGTAAAGATGGGCGGATGATAAGAGTGGCAGGCAGGCCGGGCAAGCGTGGGCCTTCACCGGCGAGCGAAGGAATCAGCGGGCTGCCGCCAGGGTGATCGACACCGACTCGGCGAAACGCAGCGCGTGGGGCTTGTCCACTTCGACTTCGGCGTATTGCACCGCCTCATGGGTCATCACCAGGTCGAGCACTTCCTGGGTCAGGCGCTCAAGCAGTGCAAAGCGGTTGCTTTCCACGTGCTGGATGATGGCCTTGGTGATGGTCCGGTAGTTCAGCGCGTGATCAATGTCGTTGTCGCGCACCGCTTCCTGCGCCGCGTACAGGATCGTCAGGTTGATCAGCACGTCCTGCTTGTTGAGAATTTCGGCTTCGTTGATGCCGATAAACGTACGCAGGCACAGGTCTTTGACCCTGATGCGTGCGGTGCCGGGTTCGAGTCTTGCCATGGACTACTTGCTCCGTCCGATCAATTGCAGAAATTCCATGCGGGTCGTGGTCGACTCGCGGAAGGCGCCGAGCATCACCGAGGTGTTCATGGTCGAGTTCTGTTTTTCAACGCCGCGCATCATCATGCACATGTGCTGAGCCTCGATCACCACGGCCACGCCTGCGGCCTTGGTCACGTCTTGAATCGCATCGGCGATCTGCCGCGTGAGGTTTTCCTGAATCTGCAGGCGCCGCGCGAACATATCGACGATGCGCGCGATTTTCGACAGGCCAAGGACTTTCCCGGTGGGGATATACGCGACGTGGGCCTTGCCAATGAAGGGCAGCAGGTGATGCTCGCACAGCGAATACAGTTCGATGTCTTTGACGATCACCATCTCGTCGCTCGCGGAGGCAAACAACGCGCCGTTGACGATCTCGTCCAGTGTCTGCTCGTAGCCATGACACAGGTACTGCATGGCCTTGGCCGCGCGCTTGGGCGTATCCAGCAGGCCTTCTCGTTCAGGATCTTCACCCAGTCCGACGAGGATTTCACGGTAATGCTGTGGCAGTGACAGGGTCATCAATGGTTCCTCGGGGCGGCTTACTTGACGTGCCGTCCGCCGTTTACGGT
This sequence comes from Pseudomonas sp. W2Oct36, assembly GCF_041060465.1. Taxonomy (NCBI): domain Bacteria; kingdom Pseudomonadati; phylum Pseudomonadota; class Gammaproteobacteria; order Pseudomonadales; family Pseudomonadaceae; genus Pseudomonas; species Pseudomonas sp. W2Oct36. The sequence goes on along the minus strand of NZ_JAUERW010000003.1, from coordinate 431,276 downwards.
CAGAGTGGTGCCGGTGACGTAGGGGTTATCCAGCAGATAGCGCAGGCTCTGGTAAATCACCTCGGCGCCGGGTTCGATCCCCAGTGCCGATTTTTCCAGCGTGCGCGCGCGGTATGCCGCATCGTCGTCGGGTTGAAACATCAGCATGGCCGGGGCAATGCCGTTGACCTTGATATGGGGCGCGTATCGGGCTGCGAAGGACAGGGTCAGGTTTTCCAGCCCCGCCTTGCTGGCGCTGTAAGCGATGTGCTTGCTGCTGCCCTTGCGGGTGACATCGTCGCTGATGTGAATAATGTCGGCCGTCTCCGAGCGCCGCAACAGCTCGGCGCAGTGCAGATTGATGAGATAAGGCGTCAGCATGTGGACGTTGAACATTTGCATGAACACATCCGCCTCGTCCCCCGGCGTTTCGGCCAGCCAGTCGGACGCGTTGTGCACGATGGCCCTCAGGCTGTCGGTCTGCTCTTTGAGTCGGGCGATGAAATCCAGCACGCTCGTCTCCGACGAAAAATCAGCCTGAAGTATTACCGCGCCCAGCGCCTTCAAGCGTTGCACGCCCGGCCGCTCACTGCGGTAGGTGATGATCACCGGCTGGCCTTCCGCCAACAGACGCTCGGCGCAATGCAGGCCGACGCGCTGGCTGGCGCCAGTGATCAAGACAGGGGCAGGGGAGCAGGCCATGGTCGTCACGCATTCATCAACGGGGGAGAAAGGTCGGGCGAGTCGGTGCTGAATGGCGAACAGTGGATGCTCGCGTGCACCATCGAAAACGACCGTGGGGCAAAGTTACCCCAACGGTCGGTTCTTGTACAACACCGACAGGGCTGTACATGTTTTTTGAAACGGCGCCACGCCGGGCCGCTGTATCGCAGGTCGGCGGCGTCCAGATCGGGAAAGCGTTTGTCGCTGAGCGCTAGCGGGTAGATGCCGGCTCTGTTCCGCTGACCTGAGCAGGCACGTTGCTGTGCAGCCACCCCGCCAGAAGATGGGTCGAGAGCGGAATGAACCAGAACACCATCAGCGGCGTGAGGATCAACGTGCTGATCATGATGCGCGGGAACAGCTCCAGCTGACCGAGCAGTGGCCCCAGCACAAAGTTGAAGATCAGCGACACCGGAAAGAACGCCAGCCAGATGGCAACGGCTTGCTTCCAGCGCGGCGGACGCTGACCAGCGGCGCCGAACCAGCCGTCGATGCCGCTCACCCGGTGCACAGAATTCTTGGCAAACAAGCCACTGCCGCGCACCAACCAGGAGCGTCGGGAGGCAGAATGCTCCCAGGCGTGCATGGTGGCTTCATCGGCGAAGCGGAAAATAATCTGGAATTCGTCATCCCCGGGCGGAGGAGCGAGCACACCTGACCCTAGATAGCCGGGGAAGTCTGTAGCGAGTTGTTCGCCTTCATGCAGCCAGGCAATAAGCTCTTGATAGCGGCCATGGGCGACGCGACGGGCAACCATCAGCGTGACGGGTGAGGTAGACATTGTGTATCTCCGATAAACAAGTGAACTTCCCGGGTAGGGAAATCACATGACAGGTCGCCGGGGTGGTGGCGATGCGTCAGCTTCACTGGGAAAAGCAAGCAAGGATTATTCCTGAAACCTGCGATAACGCCAGAGGTGTTGGTCGGACGGAAGAGGGTGCCGGGAGGGATCGCCTGATCAGGCAATCCTAGAGGTGCATCGAGGGGTGAATCTTGCGGTGTTCCTGAAGGATGTACTGACGCAGACGTTCAGTGTCTTCTTTACTGTTCTGGCTCAACCGATACGCCGCAAGACCATGATGGTTCAGGCGTTCGAAGTTGCCACGCAAGGCGATGGGCGCATAGCCCTGAGGCGTGAACCACGCGGCGAATGACTTCGGCGGTTTGGTCTGCTTGCGCATCTCCAGCAGGATGCCTTTGAACGAGATTTCATGAACCCAGAGTGCGGTGAGCGAGCCCTTTGCGGTCTCCAGCGGAATCGGCTCAGGCAGGATCAGACGCCATGGGCGAATGCGCGGGCCTTCCTCGAAGATGCTTGGCGCACCCAGCTCCAGATGCAGCGCGTGAAACTCGTCTTCGACAAGATGCAGCGGGAAGGTCATTTGCTGATTATCGAACTGGGCCTGAATCGTGACTTGCTCATGGGCAGCGAGACGGGTCAGCAGATCTTGAATCTGCACGCCGCCGTTAACCACCAGACTGCTGGATTTGTCTCGCAAATTCAGCGTGGGGTTGTGCTGCATGTTCTGGATAAACTCCAGTTCATCCGGCGTGAGGATATTGTCGCGCTGCATGGCCAAGCTCGATTAACCGGTTATTGAGAGAGCAGACAGATGGTTCGCATGTTGGTTGCGACCGTTCGTCAGTTGCAGGATGTTACTCTTTCAGGATTTTCATCTCTAGCCGAGCGTGTGCCCGTTGATCACTTAACTTGAGGCTTTTCACTCGGCGTGCTGTGGATCAGCGGCGACGATCTGAACGTGAACTGCTTGAGAGTATAGGACAGGAGATGACCGACATCGTTGAAAACCATTTGCATCAGCGGTGCTCTGATCACCTGGCGCTCCTATCAGGCATCATCGCGCCGCGCTGGGGCATAATGCCGCACGATTTTACCCGTCACAGGATTAACCCATGAAAGTCGCGATTATTGCGGGCTCGGTGTATGGCTCGGCTGAAGAGGTCGCTCGCCACGCCCAACAGATCATCAAGGATGCAGGGCACGAGGTGCTGTTCAATCCGCGCGCTGCCCTTGCCGATCTGCAGGCCTTTGCACCCCAGGCTCTGCTGGCAGTGAGCTCCACCACCGGAATGGGCGAGCTGCCGGACAACATTCAGCCGCTCTATCACCAGATCCGTGACGTACTGCCTGCAGGATGGCGCGGGCTGCCTGGCGGCGTCATCGCCCTGGGCGACGCGAGTTATGGCGACACGTTTTGTGCGGGCGGCGAGTTGATGCGCGAGCTGTTCGGCGAACTGGGGATCCGCGAGGTGCAGGAAATGCTGCGACTCGATGCCAGCGAAACCGTGACCCCGGAAAGCGATGCCGAGCCGTGGCTGGCGGAGTTCATCGGCCGGCTTGATAGCTGAATAGCTGAATGGCGCGCCCATGCCCGTCTCTGCCGAGGCATGACAGAGCCATCCCCCGGCGTTATCGACCACCATTCAGCGTGTCCCCTGTTGATTGTGACCCGGCGCCGAGTCGTTGACACTCGATGACCATCACGCCCGCGTCTGCTGCCCTTCATGGCTCCTGATGAGTCAGGGGCCGTGGGCGCAGCGCCGGCTTCATCATCGGGGAGAGCAGCATGAGCGAGTCCGTACGTTTCGAAGGCAAAGTGGTAATCGTCACCGGTGCGGGCGGCGGGTTGGGAAGAGCCCACGCATTGTTGTTCGCGAAACACGGCGCGCGGGTGATCGTCAACGACCTCGGCGGTTCGGCCCATGGCGAAGGGGCCAATGCCTCGGCGGCGGATCGGGTGGTCGCGGAAATCCGTGAAGCGGGCGGCGAAGCGGTTGCCAATCATGATTCGGTCACCGACGGCGACAAGATCGTGCAGAACGCTCTGGATGCCTTCGGCCGCGTCGACGTCGTGGTCAACAACGCCGGCATTCTGCGCGACAAAAGCTTCGCCAAAATGGAAGACGCCGACTGGGACCTGGTTTACCGCGTCCACGTCGAAGGCGCCTACAAAGTCACCCGCGCAGCGTGGCCCCATCTCCGGGATCAGGGCTACGGCCGTATCATCTTCACCTCGTCCACTTCCGGCATTTACGGCAACTTCGGTCAGGCCAACTACGGCATGGCCAAACTCGGTCTATATGGTTTGACGCGCACGCTCGCGGTTGAAGGGCGCAAGAACAACATCCTCGTCAACGCCATCGCCCCCACCGGCGGCACACGCATGACTGAAGGCCTGATCCCCGCCAGCGTGTTCGAGCTGCTCAAGCCTGAACTGGTCAGCCCACTCGTGGTGTACCTGGGCAGCGAGCAGTGTCAGGACAGCGCCGGCCTGTATGAAGTAGGCGGCGGCTGGATCGGCAAGGTCCGCTGGGAGCGCAGCCTGGGCGCCGGATTCGACCCGCACGCAGGCTTTTCGCCGGAAGACGTCGCGGCGCAATGGCAAACCATCAGTGACTTCAGCGATGCGGTGCATCCTGCTGACAACGTCGAAGCGCTCAAGGAAATGATGGCCAATCTGCAGAGATTTGCCTGATCAGGCTTTGATCAATAAGCGGCCAGTTCGGCGATCGAACTGGCCGTTTTTGTAGGAAGGTTATTTGCCGCGACGTAGGAACGGTCTCTGAATGAGGCAATGATTCCGTCTTCACTTTTTCAGCCTAAACCCCGCCCCCAGTCGCCCGACATGCCTGAGGATCAACCGATTTTCAGGAGGTTTTATGATTGGCAATTTGAGTAAGGTGCAAGAGCGGCTGAGGGTATACAGCGCTGTCCCGGACAAGCAATTTAACGTGCGCTCCGGCCTCAACCCTCAAGAGGAAGCGGTGAAGCAGAAAGTACGTCAGTACTGGGCGGACAAGAGCATTCCTGATGTTAAAAAGCTGGAGGGCTTGAACATCAATCTGGCTGGATTTGATCCGCGTAAGACCAGTAACCGGCAGTTGAGGGATATCGGCGCTCTACTGGCCGAGCAAGGAATTATTGATGGAGACCTTATTGGCACTCTGGGCGGCATCAATGTCGAGTTCGATGCGCTGGGAAAAGAAATCAATATCGACAAGGAGGTCAATGCGTACGAATTTTTTACCGACCACTTTGTTCGACTGCAGGGCGCTATCAAGCAAGGCAATGAGATGGCAAAAGGCGCCGTGGTGGATTTGAACACCGCGGTTTCTGTGCTGATGGCGCTGGAGGAGCATGCTAAGCGACCTCGCGAGCGTTCATTGGTGAATATTCGCGCCTGAGGATATGAGTTCGGGCGTGGGGCACCACTAGAGTGCCCCAAGCTTTCAGCTGTTACATGGGGACGACGTAACTCCCTGAGTAACTGGTCGGCACAGGACTTTGTACGTTATCGATTACCAGTCGAAATGTGCCAGCGCCGAACAAGCCTGATGGGTCGTACGTTTTACCAGTCACCGAAGACCAACTGCCACCTTGAAGCTGTTGGACGAACACAGGAACTTGTCCTGAAGCGCCGGTCACATTGAAGTGATGGGAAGTCGTCCCGCATGTGACCGTGTACGGACCATAGATCACCTGTTGCTCACCTGGGTTTACGGTGCCGGCCGGTATAGCGCCCGAAACTTTCGTGCAGAAATTCATCGTGCTTGCAATAGGTTGCGCAGCAGTTGCACCAGCAAGCGACACCAGGCTTGCCACCAGAATCAGTGAGGTCATTTTTTTCTTGAACATATTAGAGCTCCATTAGCCATTTTTTGTTGGGTATCGTCGCGTGGTGTCTCCACCTCGCCGATGACTAATGTTTAAACAGAACGTTGCGTAGGAATGTCGCTAGACATGCTGTGGGATTTTTCTGAGCTTTGTTTTTGAGCGGAAGGATGGACCCTCAAGCATAAAAGGCTTCCGGAAATCGTTACTGACCCCAAAGCAAAAAAAAGCCGCTGCAATCGCAGCGGCCAAATAAGACGTTGAATCCAGGAGCTTCAAAACACAACGTCGGTGACGACGATTGAGCACCCCCTTCCTTTGCCACGGTTGGCAGAGGGTGAGGGGCTGCTCGGATGGCGCGAAGGTTAAGGGGTTTGCTGTAAGCGAAAAAGCGCAGTTTGTGACAAGCAGTGTTACCGCCACAGCAACAGTAGGACGGCACCACAAAGAGGCGATGTTCAACTTTATTTCCTGCACAACGGGTCGGCGCCTGTCGCTCATCTCAATCAATAGTTATTCCATCGTTCTGCGACTCAGCGGGTTAGATGACAGCTCATTTGGACTGTTCACGTTTTTCACACTTTGGCTGGATGCCTGGGTGGCGTGGATGGTTATCCTGGAGCTGTAAAGATGACTCATCGTTCTGTTGAAAACAGTGCCCGCCAGAATGCGGGCTCCCTGCTCGATCATGCAAAAAGCGAAGGCGAGCTGTCGGCGTCGATCGTCGAGCAACTGCGCCAAGCCCCCACCTTGCAGGAGGCAGCGAGGCAGATGCTGGTCGACGCCCTTGCTCGAAGCACCCGGTTTCCAAACCCTGACGCGCTGTTCATTCACAGGAAAAACACGGCCGGGTTTGATCCGCAGCCGCTTGCGCTGACTCAGGCGCTGCTGCACGCCTTTATCGGGGACCGCGCGTACCTCGACGATAAACAGGCCGTGGTGTCCACCCGTCGAGACTCTGCTCATCCTGCTCACGCCTTGCCGGGCTGGGACATCGAAGCCATCAGGACGCTGTTTCCGAGCCTGCTGAGCAAGCTGCCGGGTTTCTTCAAGTTCAGTCTCGACGAGTACTGGACCTTCGAGGAGCAGACCTTCACGCCCATTCCCGGCGAGGACGCTGTGACGGGTACGCGCGATGTTGTGCTGGAGAAGCTGCAGTCCTGGGTTTTCCACCATGCCATCCAGTTGGCCGTCGGCGAACGTGAGCTGGACGGGGCGGACCGGACTCGGCTGCGACAGGTGGTTGACGATGTCGATTGCAAAGGTCGTTATGCCTTGTCGTTGCGCACATCGGAAGGCGCTGCGCTCCCGCTGATCGGCGCTTTTGTGGCAACCGCTGAAAATACCGACAGCTCGTCCCTGGCTGCCGATGGAAACAGCTCACCCGTGTTCCTCATGACCCCTGCGGGCGGGGTGGAAAAGTTCGCTACGCTTGGGGCGATGGAGGCTTCTCTGTATCACCGCCTTGGCGAAGAGGACTCACGCGAACTCTTGGCGGGTTACCTCTCGCTCGAACACCAGTTGCTGATCGCCGAGGCCGCCCCGGGCTCGGTGCAGCTGAGTTACTCGCCGCTAAACGATACGCCCGCTGCGCGCTTTATCGCGAGCTTGCAAGAGAAACAGATCAATGACTTCGATCACCTCAGTGCCCAGGCATCGCTGAGCAGTGGCGACTCGCAGGCACTGCTGCGGATGTTCGACGACGTCAGCCGCCTGGATGATCTGGAGCAGGCCCTGAATGTTCGCTATCTGGCGCTGCTGGCATTCGTGCAGGAGCGCAGCCTGCCGGATTGGCTCATGTCCGCCCCTGCTGTTGACCGTCAGCGCTATGACGCGCTCGCGCAAGAGCAGGCGCGTTGTGAAGAGCGTGTGCAGGCGCAACTGGTTGGCACCGAAACGGCTGAAATCCATGCGCGTCGAGAAATCGCCGCCTACCTCATGAAGCACCTGGGCTATACGTTCGATCCTTCCAGCCTGAGGATCAATCTACCGGATGAAATGTCCTTCGCTGATGCGCCGCTGAGAAGCGTTTACACGAATACATTGCTTGGATTTGCCCTCGAAGGCATGCCCGAGGTCGAGCTTCGCCTGGGGCCGAGTATTGAGATTGACCCCGCGTACTCCCATCTACGCCTGAATTTCGATTTTGTCTGCCGCTTGGTGCGAGACCTCGATTTGAAGCGCCGCTACGGGCTCGAGTTGGAGCGTCGCTACCGCGAGCAGGACACCCTGAAAGCCCTGAGTGCCTTGCGCGCGAGCGATATCGCATTGAGTGCCTGTGCGGCAACGCTGCAAGGGCAGCTGTCGGAACGTGGCCAGGCGCTGATTGAGCGCGTGCAGGCCAATCTAGGCAGAGACAGCACGTTGAAAATCGGAGCCCTGTATCTCAAGGGCGGCAACCGGAGGCTCGAGGATGTGGTTGTTCTGCGTGAGATCCGCGGCAAGGATGAATTCTATGTGCTTTATGCGCCCGGCCACCCGAGCGGCCGCGATCTGTTCGATTTCTCCACCTGGCGTGAATTGTCGTTTGAAATCCGCAGTTGGCTGGCGACCCCACAGGGCGCGCAGTACTTGCTGGATCAAACGGTCGTCAACCCGGATCATCACGTCGTCCCTTATATCGCGAGAGTTCAGTTGGTGCCCTCGGAGTGGACTGCCGACAGCGTGCAGTTCATCTCCATCAATGGCTCCTTCCTCACGGATGCGCTGTCGGGCCTGAGTTATTACAAGATCGAGCAGATTCTGGCGCGGGATCCGAGTGTGTCCAGTGCGCGGATGCAGCACGTTACCGATCAGCAGCGGACCGCGCAGGTGTTGCTGGACCACCGGATTGAGGCACTGAATGCCGCTTACGACAAATTCGGCATCACGCCTTGGCGTGAAGCGGCCCGACGTGAATGCGAACGCTTGATCACTGCGCACTTGAGGGCCTCCGGCATACCGGGAAGTATCGACCCGGATACCGTGTTCTGCGATCTGGAGAACGCAACGGCTGAGGGTCAGCCCGATTTTGGCCGCTATACCACGCTCAAGTGCCTGACAGATCTGTTCATGGTGGGTTACTCGGAGGAAGAGTACGCCTTTCACCCCGCCGCCACGTTGTACTCATCCATCGGCCAGGACCTGTCCGCTCTTTCCGGCGCAATCGTTGACAGCATGATCCGCGGCTCAAATTACGCGGATGAGTACCTGACGCAGCTGCGCCGACATACCTGGAGCATTTCCAATTCCCCGCCCGAGACGATCGTCGCCTTGTTCTCCCGCAAGACTCATTACCAGATGCGCCGTGACGCGCTGGACGAATATGTCGCCGGGCGCCTTGCGCTCGATCAGTACAACTGGCTCGTACGGATGATTGCAGGGCTGGATGGCAGCATTGTCGGGAATACGGTGGAGACTCCGGGAACGTTTCATCGGTTGGTGATGGAGCACAAGACACTTGTCGATATCTACCTCTTCAAACCGGACGCCACCCACGCCCGCTTTGGGACGCTGGCCTATACGCCTGACGCGCCTGATGGTCATCTGTTTCGTCAGGAGGACGACATTGTTCGCTCGGTGTCGCGCCCTGGCATGAACCGGTATTACTACGACCGCGCGAACTTCAGGGCTCAGGGCACCATCGGCCCATTGCTGCAAAAACTTGAACAGTCGCCCATGGTGGGGAACACATTCTACAAGGTTGCTCGCTCAGTGCCGTCGGTCAGGAACTTCGAAGATCTGCACGACTTCATCGTGACCCACTTGATGGTGGACATTGATGCTCAGACCGAGAGTGTCAACGAGCGGCGCTTGCTCAAGACGTACAACTTTGTTCGCAAATACGGCGGCTATGTTGCAAATCTGAACCCGAAAACCAAAGCGGTGTGGACAGCCCTGCACGCGACGGTCGATCTGTTTCGGGGCATTTACGCCTACCAGGACGGCAACCATGAACGCGCGAAACGCTACTTCATCGATGCTGCGAAGGGCGCCTACAAAACCGCCAAGCAAGTCCGCAAGATCCGTAAGGCGGAGAAATTGAAGCGCCTGGGCAAGACGTCAAAGCCGTCGTCGGTTGGGCTGCCGCAGTTCCAATGATCAATGCAGCGCACCCATTCCGGGGAGCTGAACCAGACATTGAGTGAGTCGCACCCGTTGAACCGAGTCATCACTCAACATCAACGCATGCTCCAGGTCGAAACGTTCGGCCTGGGGGCAGTCCAGATGCTGGTACAGGCTGGCACGGGCGAGGTAATCGCTGGTGCTGGCCTGGCCCAGTACTATCACTCGATTGGCGCTCTTGACTGAGGCAAGCCCATCAGCAATCGCAGCAGCGCAAACCAAACGTTGATTCAGGCGCTAACAATACAGCGTTGAGTGACTGCTTCAGCCATTAAGAAAAATCAGTCATTCATCAGACTTCAAACCCTCAACTTTGAATGCGCCCATCGATGTTTTCGGGTGTCGCAGACGGCTGGATTTCCGCTGTGCACTCTGACATCTCAACAGTAGGAGAAGACTCCAGTCAGTCGAGTACGGTGTTCATTTCCTGCGAACTGCGTCCGTCCAGCCTCATGAGCCAAGCAATATGTACCGCTTACCAAGCTGAGCAAACGTCGGAAAATAGCCCGCTCGAACCGCTCACGTTGTACCCATTGGCCGGATGCCGGTGGGCGTGACGGTTCTTTATCGGAGCTGTATCCATGAATGATCTATCTGCTGCAATTCCCTTCAATAACCAAGGTGCGCTTCAGCAGCACGCCACCACCCGGCACTTTCTCGCCTTTACCACGGCGTGCTCGCAATGCACCTCGGTACTGGACAAGCTCCCCTCGCTTCGTGATGTCGCTTTTGACCGCCTTTCAAGCTTTCTGCGCGGGAATGTATCAGTGTGGAACCCGGACATTATTTTTCTGAACACCGCGTCCGCGTCCGGAGCGGTGCAAAGTTCGCGTTCACTTACTGATGCCCTGATTCAGGCAATGACGCAAGGGGCCAGCGCCTTCGATCAAGATTCCCAGCGCCTGTATTACCGCCACGACAGCACCGAGGTGCAGCACCTGGTGGCAGAAAAAGATTTCTCCACGATCAAAAGTATTTTTGGCCAAGTGCTGGCGATGTTTCCCGGGGCTTATCACGCGGCGCTTGGCTGGGCATGGGACAGCCGTGAGCATTCCCCGGCGGGCGGCAAAAGTGCGGCGCGCCACGAAATCGTCAGTGCGCATCATCATTCGGCACTCAAGCACGACATTGAGTTTCAGGTTATTGAGCAGCGACTCAACGACGAGGAAAAAAAACGCCTGCTGCATGCATTGAGTCACCAACCCACTGGCGGGCTTTTCAAGATATCCCTGCGTCTGCCGCGCGAAATGACAGCACCGCTGCTCTCGGTCTTCGCGGTCGCGCAGGATGAACAGGCGGTCGATGTCCGCCACGCCTCCGGACCCTGTTATCTGGTCATGGCCGCAGGCGGAGTTGAGCGGTATGAGTCTTTTTCTGAGCTCAACAGCCAGCTGGCTCGGCGACTGTCCTGGCCATCGGGTAAGGAGCCGTTGCTGAAAAACCTTTATTTATCGGATCTTGCGGGATTGCCCGAAAATCACGTTTTCGGCAACGACGATCTTGAATACGAGCCTTGTATCGAGCCACTGCTGCACTGCCATGTTCAGGGACTTCGTAACAAGCAGGCCATGGACTTCGAGTTTCTGGTGCAACAGGCCAGAGCGAACAGCGAGGGCAATCACACCTTTTTGAAAAAAGTCAGTGAAGTGCAGGTGTGTGCTCATATTGATGAAGGGATGGGGCACCGATTCAGGAGCCTTTCCATTCGTGCCGAGGATCTCACTCAGCCTCAATGGCTTAAATACGCGGCCCCCGAGAAGCGCGAGCACTATGCGAACCTCAATAACCAATTCAGCGAACGCAAGCGTGCAGTTGATGCGCTGTTTGAGGGGCTGGAATCGTTGGAAGTATTTGCCCGTCATGAGATTGATCGCTATGTGCGCAGGCATCTGGGCTATTCGATCGACGCGCAGCAAATAATGATCAGCGTGCCGGATGAGTTCGACCTTCAGGGCGGCACTTTTTCGGCGAACCACCGCAAGTCGCTGCTTGATTTCGCGATGCATGGCCTGCCGGCAGTTTCAGGTCCCGGCAAGGTGATGGTCCCTGATGCGTATTCGAATCCTGCGTTTACATTCGAGTTTGTGAAAACAATGCTTGATGAGCTGGATGTGCAGCGCCGTTACCTGCAGCAGCTCAGGGCGCAGTTTACCCATGAAGAGACCTTGCGAGCCCTGACCCACAGGCGAGACGCCGCGTTGGCGCTGAGTGCTTGGGCTGCTGTGCTGCAAGGCCATCTGATGGACGACCGAAGCCAGGACCTCATCCATCTGGTGCGCGCCGACATTATTCAAGACGGTGCAGTGATGACGCTGGGCAGCCTGAAACTGGCTGTCAACGGCATGCGCTTCAAAGATCTGCTGGTGTTCCGTAAGCAGGATGCGGCAGGCGACGATCATTACGTTCTTTACGCACCCGGTGCGCCAGGCGGCCAGGATATGTTCGGGTTCAGCTCGTGGCGCCAGTTGTCCTTCGAAGTCGGCAGCTGGCTGGCGACCGATGCGGGCGGCAATTATGTGCAAGACCAGACGGCTTTAACCGCCGAGGCTGACCATTCCGATTTTCTGGAAAAAGTTCGTCTCAAGGGCACGTTGTGGGATGAGTCCAGTGTCGTTTTCCATGAGCTGGAAGGGGACAACTTCGAAGATCGTCTCTCAGATGCAATTCGTCATAAGGTCGACCGGACGCTGACTCGGGATGATGCTGATTTGTTGGGGTTCACCATGGAAACTGCTTATGCGAACCGTGGCGCCCTTGCATTGCTTGATCATCGGGTCAGCGAACTGAACAAGGCGTTTGTGCACACAACGCAGGCGATGGTGTCTTTCGAGCAATTCGCCAGGAGCGAAGGCAGCAAGCTGCTCAATGACTACATTGCCAGCCAAGGCATCAACGAGCGCGTCGATACCGATACGATCTTCGTGGATCTGGAGAACGCTGCGTACGTCGCGAATCCGGACTTCAGTGCGTACACGCGGCTGAGGTCCTTGACCAGCCTGTTCATGGAAGGGTTTTCCGACCAGTACGCTTTTACTCCTGCGGCGCCGATGTACTCCTCGGTAGGGCAGGACCTCAGGGCGCTGCCCTTGTACTTCGTCCAACGAGTGGACAAATCGTTGCGGGAAGCGGCGTTGGGTGAGCGTTACATCCAGTGGATCAGGAGAGAGTTCCTGGACACCTCTCACGAGCAGTATCGCTATCGCAGGGCGTTATTTGGCAGGCGTCTGCAGTTCGATATGCGCTCAGCGGCGATGCGAGAATTTTTGAAAGGCAATTTATCCACTGCGCAATATCAATGGTTGGTGCCATTGATTGTTTCGCTGGATAAGCAGGTGCTCGACAAAGACGAGGGGCTGCAACGCCGTATCAGCCGCAGCAGCGCTTCAATGTTCCGCTTTGCCGGTTACATCGTTCAAGGTGTTTATATGCTCCGGGATTTCAGCTCCTCGGATGGCGACTTCAATCTGTTATATACCCCTGATGCTCCCGATGGCGTCAGCTTCCGAAAGGTGACCGACTACGTGCAACTTATGCGCTCGCCTGACATGCGCCACTATTACTACCTTCGTGTTCCCTACAAAGGGCAGCCGAGTGTGGGGTCTCGTTTCGATGCCATGGACCGCAATCTCCCGGTGCAGTGGGTCCGCGTTGAAAACAGGGAGCACCAGAATACCGATCGAATCACTGACATCCATGATCTTTACAACGAACAAATCAGTCGCATCATTGCCGATGTCGATGCTCAGACCAAAAGCCGGACGGAGCGCTGGGTCGAGAAGGTTTATTCGGTTGTAAGGTTACTCGGCTCCGTGCTGCTGATGCCGTTTCCCGGTGGAGCGCTTGCATGGACAGTGCTTCACACCGCCATCGATATACAACGAGGCTTGCTCGCCTATCACGACGGAGACCGCGCGACCGCGTCCTGGTTTTTTGGATCTGCTGTCTTTGGATCAATACTGGGAGGCACCGGCGTCAAGACAGTCCTGACTCATGATCAGGCACTGGTCATCAAAGTCGGTCAGTGGGCGGTAAAAAAACTGGCAGCCCAGACCGTTTAATGGATGGCGCGCCCACTCGGCAGAGACTGCAGACGCTGCGTCAGGCGCAACTTCTGCAACGGGTCATCACTCAACATCAACGCATGCTCCAGGTCGAAACGTTCGGCCTGGGGGCAGTCCAGATGCTGGTACAGGCTGGCACGGGCGAGGTAATCGCTGGTGCTGGCCTGGCCCAGTTCCATCACGCGGGTTGCGTCTTTAAGTGCCGCGAGCAAATCATCGTTTAACTGATGCAGATAGCGCAGGTTTCGCGAGAGGCGTTGAAGCATGGCTGCAGGCGTCGCGGTTTTCATGTGCTCGGCCTTGAGCGGCATGTCCGCGCCGAACTGACGCAGGAGCAACTCACGGCAGTCCTTGGGGTAGAGCCTGCGTCCGCCGCAAGGGTCCAGGGTATGGTCGGCGCCGGGCACCCGCAGCAGAAAATGCCCCGGGAAGTTCACGCCTTCGAGGGGAATCTCCAGTCGCCTCGCTATCTCCAGCGCAACCAGCGCCAGCCCCAGCGGCTGGCCGCGATGACGTTCAAGCACTTTGTGAATCAAGGCAGCCTGGGGTTTGGGCTGAGCGGCATCGTCTTGCTGGAACCCCAGCGTCGCCAGTTGCCGAAGCAAGGGCTGGGCAAGCTCGGCGACCGGCAATAAAGGTAATGCCGCACTGACACTGCGCTCCAGTGCGGCGAGCTGATCGCGAATAACCTGAACATCAACCTCCCCGTCGTGCTCCGCAGCGATCCATACCGCAGCGTCGAATGTGGAGGGCGGGTTTCGTTCTAGACAGGCAATGCATTGCTGGCGCGGATTCATCGACTTCTCCGGCAGGATAAGACGGCTGAGAAGAATTAAAGGATGACTCTGTTTTAGCCTTGGCCGCTGCCTTCGTCCAGCGTTGATTCATCGCGCGTGGCCAACGGCAGTCTGTCGTCCGGATCCGCTCGGCCCGACCTTCTTTTTTTCATTCAGCGCCTATACTCGCCAGTACGAAAAAGGGGAGCAGTGCCCATGTTCGCTCTCATGCAAAGCTCACGCGTGCAATCACTGCACATGATGGTTGAGCCGCGCACCGGCCTGAAAGCGGTGATCGCGATCCACAGCAGCCAGAAAGGTCCGGCGATGGGGGGCTGTCGCTACCTCTCCTACCCAAACGAAGAGAGCGCCATCGAGGACGCCATCCAGCTGGCAAGGAACATGAGCTACAAAGCCGTGCTCGCCGGATTGTCATTGGGCGGTGGAACGGCCGTGATCATGCGCCCGGCCCACGTGCCTGATCGCGCTGCCCTGTTCGAGGCGTTCGGACGGTTCGTGCAGACCCTCGACGGACGTTATGTCACGGCCATGGACAGTGGCACTTCCAGAGAGGACATGGACTGCATAGCCCAATCCACTCAGCATGTCACCGGCACCACGGCGGCCGGCGACTCTTCTGCGCACACCGCATTGGGTTTGTACGCGGGGATTCGGACCACGGCCATGGCCAGGCTGGGCAGCGATAACCTTGAAGGTTTGCGCGTGGCCATTCAGGGATTGGGGCATGTGGGTTATGCGCTCGCGGAACAGCTCCATGGGGCGGGCGCCGAGTTGTTGGTCGCAGATCTGGACAGTGGCAAGGTGCAACTCGCCATGGAGCAATTGGGCGCCAAGCCGATTGCCAGCGAAGCGTTGCTCAGCACGCCTTGCGACATCCTTGCGCCGTGCGGGCTGGGCGGCGTACTCAACAGCCACAGTGTCACCAAGTTGCGCTGCGCCGCCGTCGCGGGTGGCGCCAATAACCAGCTGAGCTGTGCCGCGATCGCCGACCAACTGGAGGCGCGCGGCATTCTGTATGCCCCGGATTACGTGATCAATTCCGGTGGCCTGATCTATGTCGCGCTGCATCATCAGGGGCAAAGCCCGGGTAACATCACCGCGCATCTGTCTCAGATCGGCACGCGGCTGACCGAGGTGTTCGCCCATGCGCAAGCTGAAAAGCGCTCACCCGCGCGGGTGGCGGATGAGCTGGCAGAACGGCTGCTGGACATGGAGTGAATCGCCTTCGTGGCAAATCTGCCTTCAACTGGCTGAAGCCAAAGTCGCTGGGCTGATTACTCAGTCTGCTCCGCCGCGGGTGCCAGCTCGTTGAGGGCAAGGGCGTTGCTCTTGAAAGCGGCAGCGAAGACGGCGCGGTTCTTCGCCATGAAAATACTGGCGTCTTCGGCGTGTTTTTCGGAGAGCCCGGCGACGTTCTTCATCAGCACATCGGTGAGCAGCTCTGCCAGTTCCAGCATCTGATCATGGGCATCGGCGAGTTTGCGGTCCACGAACGTAGTCTCCAAATCACGGGTACTGCGGTAAAGGGTTTCAACAGCCATTGTTGGCCTCGTCGTCATTTCCAGAGTTGTAAGGGATCAGCCCGGGCGCTCAACGCTTCGGCCGACGGATGATGCAAAGACAGCGTGCTCCGTCTTTTTACTGTGTATTTATACAGTGCGCAGCATAGGTGAATCGCCTCGGCTTGGGTAGGGGGTGGGCGCTCACTTTTTTACCAGGCGCAGCCTTGCGACATCTGGTCACGTTCTCAACCTTAGCCGATGGCCCTATTAATGCTTGCCTACAACCAGGCTGCGCACGGGCAAATCGTCATGCGCGCGGCGCATCATCCCGTCCGGATCACCCAAGGAAGTACATCGTGAACATCAACGCGGCCAACGCCCTGCGTCGACAGATCCACCGCTGCGCTCAATCGCAGCGCTCGTTATGAACACTTTTGTTTTGGTCAGGGGAGGTGAGGGATGGCTGGTGTGAGATGGGCAGATCGGATGCGGGCGAAGCTTCACGGCGGCGCCAACAGCCTGGGTAATCTGGCCGTTGAAGCGTTTCACTATCTGGCGCTGTTCGGTATTGGGGCAGTCACCGCATACGCCGCGATAAAAGCGTTCATCGGCATGCTCGGGCAGGACTACATCGCGGTGGACGATATTCTGCTGTTGTTCATCTACCTCGAACTGGGCGCGATGGTCGGGATCTATTTCAAGACGAACCACATGCCGCTGCGGTTCTTGCTCTACATTGGGGTGACCGCCTTGATCCGCTTGCTGATCAGTGACGTGTCCCATCACAAAGCGCCGGATCTGGGGATTATTTATGTCTGCGGCGGCGTGCTGTTGCTGGCGTTCTCGATTCTGGTGGTGAGGTATTCCTCGTCGAGGTATCCGTCGGTGCAGGAGAAAGTGGAGTAAGCCATCTACTGAGTCAGAGCCAGGCCATCGGTGATCCAATCAAAAAATGCCCCGTCTCAGCGGGGCATTTTCATGTGCGAAGAACGGTCAGTTCACCCACACCCCAACATGGTAATGCCAGCCATCGCCTCGACTTTCCCAGTACGGATGTTGATAACGATAGCCAGGCCGTACCGCTTCCCAGTGGCCGTGTTCGGCGACGTAGCGGTTGCCGTTCCAGCGCCAGTAGCCGCGGGACCAGACATAGCCCGGGCGCGGAGCCGGTTCTTCTTCGACCACGCGCACGGGCGGCGCTTGCGGGGCGACGACTTCGACGTATTCGGCGCGGGGCGCGGGTCGGTCGACCACTCGGCGTTCGTGCACCACTCTTTCTTCCACGCAGCCGGTCGCGAGCGCCAGCGCGCCAATCAGCGCTATGTATCGTAGAGACATATCGTCACCTCAGACTTGTCCAGACTCTGCTGCTCGCCGTTGTTATGTAACGGGGCAGCCGGCTTGCTACAGGTTTGTTGCTACAGGTTCGTTGTAGCAGGTGCTTTCTGTCTGAGGGCTGAATCGGCGGGCATTACAGGCACGTTGGCGATCGTCGGCGGGGGACGGAGCGGGTCGAGAATGATGCCGCGAAAAGACTGCGCTGGAGAGGCAATCACTATCGCCTCATGCCCTGCGCATCAAAAAATCAGAGGCCGGCAGTCAACTGCGGACGGCCAAGGAAGCGGGTTCGGGTAGGCGGAGGCGAGAGTTGTTTGAGGTCGCCATCCGTCATGGCTGCCAGGATCTTGATGGCGCTATGGCCTTGTTCGATGGCGATGCCGAACTGGATGCTTTCGATCAGACGGCGCAGCCGCTTGGGCGAGTTGCGTTGCTCGGCACTGATCAGCCGTTTGGCGACCACACCTGACTCATTCGACAGCGTCAGCATGATGGTCCCGTCGAGGCCCTGGATACTCAGGTTGACTCGGTAGTCGGGATGGAAGGCGTCGGTGATCAGTTGAAAAGGGTTATCCATGGCCTGTTACCTGTTAACGATCTGCATGAATTGACTGGGGGTGAATCCCTTTAGTTCTCGAAGCCGATCAACGGTTAACGATTCCTGCCCTGGCCGCGCTCGCTGAAATCGCGGTGATTTCCATCAGTGGTCCGTTGAAACGTCGTCGTATTGAGCGAGTCACTGCGTCCGAGGCCAGCAGGCCTGCGGCGTGCAGGTGAGGTGTAAGCTCGACGATACAAAGCTTGCAGGGTTTGGGCCACAACGGACGAAAGGTGTAAATGGTCCCGATCGCTGGACCCAAGGGCCCGGAAACGAGAAGCAGTTCATGGTTTCAGCGTCCGTCTTGTACTGGCCAAGGGCTTGGCCCATTCCCGCTCGGCACCATTTGCGCGCCTCATGCGTTCTTTGTGTGCGAAAGGTCGGCCGCTTGAATCAGCCACCCGTTTAGCGCGGCTCACCATTCAAGCGCTGGTTGCCTGACGACGGCGCAAAAAAAGGGCGGGCCCGTTTCCAGGCCAGCCCCTCTTTCAGTCGTTCAGTGTTTCAGAGCTGCTGCATCAGCCGTGCAACGCTTCGTCCTTCTCGAGAAATTCTTCTTCGAGCAACGCGTCAGCACTGACCGGCTCGTCATCCAGATCGCTTTCAATCACCGGAGCCGCGCCGCGTTTGTTGCCGCGCAGTTTTCCGAAAAGATGTTCCAGGGCGTGGTCCAGTTTGACCGCTGCGCCATCCACTGCCTGATCGATCGAATCGGCCTTGTGGGTCACAGAAATGGGTTGGTGTCCTTTTGGCCGGGCTTCCATCTGGCAGCGGATGTCATGCGGGCCTGGCTTGTCGCCGTTTTCGTCGTTGATGTGGACCTCAACGCGGGTCAGATCCTCTTCGTATCGTTCGAGCGTAGTTTCAACCGTGGTTCGTACCCACTCCTCCAGACGGACGCTGTTTTCGATGTGGTTATCGCTGTTGACCTGGATTTGCATAGTTCTTCCCTTACTTTGGCTTGCTCGGGAGAGTCTGGACGAGGTGTTTTTCGTCTGCCCTCATTCACAGTGTTGGCGCCGATCCACGAACAATTCAACCCCTTGGAACCGAGAATATATTTCGCGAAAGGGGGAACTCGACCGGCAAGTCCAGTTTTGCTGGGCCGCGCCTTTTTGGGGGCAACCTTCGGCCGCTGCAGATTTGTTGCGAGATTCGTCGGACATCTTTTGCGCATGAGAATATTTATCATTAATATCGCGCCTCGCATCCTCCCCCAGCCCGTGCCTGAATCATGATCGATCCGCCTCCGTCCTTGAACTCAGTGTGCCAGGACCTCGACCACGAGACTCCGAAGGCTGCACGCGCGCGGTTTCTGGAGGTGTTTCTGTCCCAGCGTCCGCAAATGGAGGCGCTGGTCAGCCGAAGGGTGGGTTGTCGGGCGACGGCGGCGGATCTGGTGCAGGACTTGTTTCTCAGGTTCTGGCGACGTCCGCTGGTGCAGGTCGAGGAGCTCAACACCTACCTGCTGCGCTGTGCTGGCAATATCGCCATTGACCATCTGCGCAATGAAAGCACCCGCGCCCGGCTCAGCGATGAGCGGCTGCCGGAATCGCACTGGACCGAGACTGACGAACCCCAGGCGGCGCTGGAAGCGAGCAACGATCTGCGCCACATCGAAGCGGCGTTGCGCGGATTGCCGGAGAAAACCCGGCAGATTTTCCTGCTCAACCGAATCCACGGGCGCAAGTACGCCGAAATCGCCAAGGCCATGGGCCTTTCGCAGAGTGCCGTGGAGAAACACATGATGCGCGCCCTGCAGGTCTGCAAGGCGAGCATCAATCAGGACGTTACTCGGGTTGCGCCGCTTGCCGGGAAATCCGGGGGCATACGCCGATGAATGCCGTTCCTGATCCGACTGCCGATCCCCATTCCATGGCCCTGAATTGGCTCAGTGTGTTGCACAACCAGCCGACGATTGCCGATCAGGCGCGCTTCAGCCGCTGGTTGCACGCTGATCCGGCTCATGCCGAAGCGTACGCCCAGGCTCAGGTCGTGTGGGAACTGAGCGAAGAGCCTGCCGCCACACTGGCCAGCGAAGACGCCGCCGCACTCAATGCCTTGCTGCGGAAAATGAACGCACCCAAGCCGCGCAGGCTGCCGCGCAGGGGAGCGGCGCTGGCGATGGCGGCGTGTCTGGTGCTGATGATCAGCGCGGGGCTGGGCTGGAATCCCCAGCGCTGGGCAGAGGACTTGAATGCCGATTATGTGTCGGCGCCGGGGCAGGTCCGGACGTTGATCCTGTCAGACGGGTCGCAGGTAACGATGGACGCCGACAGCGCAATCGCCGTGCATTTTGGCGACGGAGAGCGGCACGTCGAGTTGCGCCGTGGCGCCGCATTCTTTCACGTTACCCACACCGGCGAGCCGTTTGTGGTCGATGGCGGACGTGGCGAAACCCGGGTGCTGGGCACGCAATTCGAAGTACGGCTGCAGCCGCCTGGTGCGCAAGTCACTGTGCTGTCGGGACGTGTCGGGGTCAAAGCGGCCGCCGATGCCCCGCAGCAGATCCTGACGGCAGGTCAGCGGGTCCGTTATGACCGTGAGCGAACCGGCGCTCCGCAGTCTGTCGACAGCGAAAGCCAGTTGGCCTGGCGTCAGGGCTGGCTCAATTACGCCCGCGCCCCCCTCGCTGATGTGATCAGCGACCTGAACCGTTATTACCCGGGCCGGATCATTTTGCTCAACGACCAACTGGCCGCGAAGACCGTCAGCGGCAGCTTCCCGAGCCGCGATCCGCAGGCCGTGCTGGCGGCGTTGAAATCCGTGGTTGGTTTTGAGCAATACCAAGCGCTCGGGCGGGTCATTGTGATCCGTTGATCGCAGGCGAGCTGTTGAGGTGTATCGCATTCAAACGGGGTGATCGATGTGAGAAGTGGGTTTGGCTTTTCGGTGGTAGCGGTCTGGAGCGCCTGCGCTCAGGCAGCCGCGCCGGCCTACGACTTTTCGATTCCGGCCAAACCGCTGTCCCAGTCGCTCAGGGATTTCAGTCGAGTCACAGGGCAGGGGGTTATTTACACCCAGGACGTGCCTTACGCGGTGGATGCCCCGGCATTGATGGGCTCGTTCAGTGCGGAACAGGCGTTACGTATTCTGCTGGGCACGTCTGGCCTCACATTCCGCCGTGCCACAGACGACACCTTCACGCTGCAATCCCGCCCCGTCGAGGGTGCGGTCACCCTTGGCGCGACGCAGATCGACTCCACTCTCAGTGCCGTTTACAGCTATCAGCCGCCTGCAGTGACATCGGTGATGCGCAGCGCGACACCGCGCCTTGAAACCCCGCAGGCGGTCAGCGTTGTTCCGGCGCAGGTGTTGAGGGATCAGGCGCCGCGCAATCTCGACGATGTGCTGGCCAACGTGAGTGGCGTAACCCAGGGCAACACCCTCGGCAGCACACAGGACACGCTGATGAAGCGGGGTTTTGGCGAGAATCGCGACGGTTCGATCATGCGCGACGGGATGCCGGTGGTCCAGGGCCGCAACCTCAATGTCACCGCCGAGCGCGTCGAAGTTCTCAAGGGGCCGGCGTCGCTGTTGTATGGCATTCAGGACCCCGGCGGGGTGATCAACGTGGTCAGCAAGCGTCCGCAGTTACAGTCGGCCAACTCGCTGACGGCACGGGGTTCAAGCTACGGCGCAGGCAAAAACGGCAGCGGCGGAACGTTCGATAGCACCGGCGCGATTGATGGCGCTGAAGGGGCGTCCACCGGGCTGGCATACCGCTTGATCGTCGACCACGAAGACGAAGATTACTGGCGCAATTACGGCGTACACCGTGAATCGCTGATCGCCCCATCGCTCGCCTGGTATGGCGATGACACCGAAGTGCTGGCGTCCTACGAACACCGGGAATTTCTCTCGCCGTTTGATCGCGGCACGGCAATCGATCCTCGCACAAACCGTCCGTTGAACATCCCCGCGACCCGGCGTCTGGACGAGCCCTTCAACACAATGGAAGGGCGCTCGGACCTGTATCGATTCGAGGTCGATCACACCTTCGACGACACCTGGAGAGGCCACCTCGGTTACAGCTACAACCGCGAGACCTACGACGCCAGTCAGGTGCGCGTGACCGCCGTCGATCCGGCCACCGGCACGCTGACCCGCTCCATCGACGGGACCGGCAACGCCCTGAGCACGGATCGCTTCACCACGCTCACGTTGAGCGGCGACACCTCGCTGGCGGGCTTGCGGCACGAGGTGCTAATGGGCGTCGACGACGAATACCGCAAAGTCGCGCGCGGTGAGCTGATCCGCCAGAAAAGCCAGAGCACGTTCAGCTACGTGAATCCGGTGTATGGCCAGGAAGCGGAGGGCACTCAGGTCAGTGCGGCGGACAGCCATCAGCTCGATATCCTGCGCAGCGACTCGGTGTTTGCTCAGGACTCCGTGCACCTCACCGATCGCTGGATTTTCGTCGCGGGCGCGCGTTATCAAGTCTTCGATCAGCAGGCTGGCAAAGGCTCGCCGTTCACGCGCAATACCGATTTGAACGGGCAAAAGTGGATTCCCCGAGCGGGCCTCGTTTACCGCTACAGCGATGAGCTTTCGTTGTATGGCAGTTACACCGAGGCGTTCAAGCCCAACTCCAGCATCGCTACGCTGGCGGGGGGCACCGTGCTGGATTCGGCGACGCTGCCCGAAGAATCGAAAGCGTGGGAGCTGGGCGCCAAGTGGGATTCCTCAGATGGCATCAGTGCGACGTTGGCGCTGTTCGACATCAGAAAGCGCAACGTGCTGGTGGCGAATTTCGACTCGCTGACGGCGAACACGGTGTACACCACGGCGGGTCAGGTGCGCTCGCGGGGTGTGGAGCTGGACGTGAGCGGGCAGCTGTCAGATCGCTGGAGTCTGATTGGCGGCTATGCCTTCACCGAGGCCTGGGTGGTTGATGATCCGACCCTGAAGGGCAACCGCTTGCAGAACGTACCCCGGCACAGCGGCTCGGTTTCGGCGGTGTATGACTTTGGCGCGGTGCTGGGCGCGGATCGGCTGCGGACGGGAGCGGGCGCCCATTACGTCGGCGAACGCCCGGGCAATCCGGACAATGATTTTGATCTGCCGGGCTACACCGTCGCCGATGCCTTCGCGACCTACGAAACCCGTCTGGACGGGCAGAAATTGAAGTTCCAGCTGAACGTGAAAAACCTCTTTGATCGCACCTACTACAGCTCGGCGGTGAGCCGTTATTTCGTGTCCCTGGGGGATTCGCGGCAGGTGGTGATGGCGACGACACTGGAGTTTTAACGCGACTCAAACGCAGCCCGGTATTCGCCCGCCGTCGCGCCGACTGACTGTTTGAACCGGTTGCTGAAGTGGCTGGCACTCGCGAAGCCGCATTCCAGGGCGATCTCGCCAAACGGCTTGCGGGTCGAGCGCAGCAGTTCGCGGGCTCGGTTGAGGCGTCGGGCGAGCAGGTATTGATGGGGCGGCAGGCCGAAGCTTTCGCGGAACATCCGCGCGAAGTGGTATTCCGACAACGCGCACATGCCCGCCAATTGCCCGAGGCTTAAGGGCTCGGCCATGTTCAGCTCAATGAACTCCACCAAATGCCGGCGCAGGTGCGGCGCCAGTCCGCCTTTCAAACGCAACCCTTCACGCAGCCCGACCTGGCGCAGAACCATGTGGTCGAGCAGCTCATGGGCCAGGCTGCTGGTGAGCATGCGCTCGCCGGGCTCTCGCCAGTCCATGCGGATCACGCGATGAAAACGCTCGGCCTGCAGCGGATCATCCAGAAACGTGTGCTCCTGCAACGCCAACTGGCGTGGCTCGCGATCCAGCAGCGTGACGCAGTTGAGGGCGAACTGTTCGGGGCTGATATACAAATGCGCCAGACGGATTTCACCGTTCACCACCCAGGAGGACTGATGGCCGGCGGGCAGCGTGCAGATCTTGTCCGGAGCGCCTTTCTTGCCCGGCTGATCGCGGCGGAATGTTCCCGTGCCGCCGTCGATGTAGCACGACAGCGTGTGGTGCGTCGGCGCGTGGTAGTTCTGCGCGTCATGACGGTTGTTCCACAGCGCCGCCATCACCCCGTCGCCCAGAGGCGCGCACTTCTCCAGCTGCGCGTGGGGCGAGCTGTTCAGGGATTGAAAGACCTGGATGGTTTCAAGTGACGACATGGGGACTCCTCTGCGCCTCGCATCCTACTCCGAGCGCTGCCCCCTGCCAGCGGGGTGACGATCAAATGCGCAAGTTTCTGCAAGTGAGGGCAGACCCGCGCCGCCAGACTGAGGCCTCACTGGGGAGCTCGACATGAACATCACGCTGTATCTGCTGACCGTTTTAATCTGGGGCACGACCTGGATCGCCTTGAAACTGCAACTGGGCGAGGTCGCCATCCCGGTGTCGATCGTCTACCGCTTTGGCCTCGCGGCGCTCATCCTCTTCGCCTTGTTGCTAGGGACCGGGAAACTGCAGAAGGTCAATCGCCGCGGGCAGCTCATCTGCCTGGCGCAGGGGCTGTGCCTGTTCTGCGTAAATTTCATGTGCTTCTACACCGCCAGCCAGTGGATTCCGACCGGTCTGGTGGCGGTGGTGTTTTCCACTGCGACATTGTGGAACGCGCTCAACGCCCGAATCTTCTTCAAGCAGCAAATTGCGCGCAACGTCGTGTTGGGCGGCACGCTGGGGCTGATGGGGCTGGCGTGCCTGTTCTGGCCGGAATTGGCCGGGCACAGCGCCAGCCGCGAGACCTTGATCGGTCTAGCGCTGACCCTGCTCGGCACGCTGTGTTTCTCTGCGGGAAACATGCTCTCCAGCCTGCAACAGAAGGCCGGCCTGCGTCCGCTGACCACCAATGCCTACGGCATGCTGTATGGCGCGACGATGCTGTGCGTGTATTGCCTGCTGAGCGGCACGCCGTTCGGGTTTGAGTGGAACGCGCGGTACATCGGCTCGCTGTTGTATCTGGTGGTGCCGGGATCGGTGATTGGCTTTACCGCCTATCTCACCCTGGTCGGCCGCATGGGCCCGGAGCGCGCGGCGTATTGCACGGTGCTGTTCCCGGTGGTGGCGTTGAATGTATCGGCGTTCGCCGAAGGCTATCAATGGACCGCCCCCGCGCTGATGGGGCTGGTGTTGGTGATGGCGGGGAACGTGCTGGTGTTCAGGAAGCCCAGGGTGATTGTGCCTGTGGGGGCGAAGCTGGCTTAAGGCGGGCTGAAACCTTTGATTGTTCCCACTGGGACCGTGGGAACGATCGTCACAGTGAGCTCAGCCCTTCCACACCTGCGCATTCACCAGATCCTGCGGCTTCTCGCCCAACAGCGCGGCGCGCAGGTTGGCGTAGGCGCGGTCGGCCATGGCCTGACGGGTTTCGTCAGTCGCCGAGCCGATGTGA
This sequence comes from Pseudomonas sp. W2Oct36, assembly GCF_041060465.1. Lineage (NCBI taxonomy): Bacteria > Pseudomonadati > Pseudomonadota > Gammaproteobacteria > Pseudomonadales > Pseudomonadaceae > Pseudomonas > Pseudomonas sp. W2Oct36. The sequence continues at coordinate 406,196 of NZ_JAUERW010000003.1, read as the reverse complement.
GGCAGCGTTACCGCATTGCTCAGCGCAAACAGCGGCGATTCAGCCAACGGCTCTTTCTCGTAGACATCCAGGCCGGCGCCGCGAATCGTGCCGTCCTGCAGCGCCTTGATCAGCGCCGGTTCGTCGACGATCGGGCCGCGGGCGATGTTCACCAGAATGGCGCTCTTCTTCATCAGCGATAGCTCGCGGGTGCTGATCATGTGCTGGGTCTTTTCGCTGAGCGGCACCACCAGGCAGACGAAATCCGACTCGGCCAGCAACTGATCCAGCGTACGGAATTGCGCGCCCAGTTCCTGCTCGATGGCGATCTTGCGGCTGTTGCCGCTGTACAGGACCGGCATGTTGAAGCCCAGACGACCCCGCCGTGCGACTGCCGCGCCGATATTGCCCATGCCCACGATACCCAGCGTCTTGCCGTAGACATCGGTGCCAAAGTGCGGCGCCTCGATGCTGCGTTTCCAGTTGCCAGCCTTGGTGTAGGCGTCCAGTTCGGCGACGCGGCGGGCGCTGCTCATGATCAGCGAGAAGCCCAGGTCGGCGGTGCTTTCCGTCAGCACGTCGGGGGTGTTGGTCAGCATGACGCCGCGTTCGGTGAGGTAGTCGACGTCGTAGTTGTCGTAACCGACCGAAATGCTCGACACCACTTCCAGCTGCTTTGCATTCTCCAGTTGTTCGCGCCCCAGCTTGCGGCCAGCGCCGATCATGCCGTGGCTGTGGGGCAGGGCTTCGTTGAACTGCGCGTTCAGATCACCCTTTTTCGGGTCGGGGATGATCACGTTGAAGTCTTGCTGCAGGCGCTCGGCCATTTCCGGAGACACGCGGCTGAAGGCAAGGACGGTCTTTTTCATCGGATAGCTTCTCTCGGCAGTTCAGAAGGGCATTACGTAGCACGCTAACATTCTTGCCGAGGGATTGGCGAGGTGGATGGATACGTTGCCCGTTGCGGCAGAGCGTTAAACCGTCTCCGGCAATACATGGGTCTGCAGGTCCGCTTCATGGGCGGCCATGATTTCCGGCAGCGAGCCGCGCAGGTACTCGACCCAGGTTTTGATCTTCGCATCCAGGTACTGCCGCGACGGGTAGATCGCGTACAGGTTCAGCTCGTGGGACCGGTACTGGGGCAATACCCGCACCAGCGAGCCGTTACGCAAGCCTTCGATGGCCGAGTAGATCGGCAGAATGCCGATGCCCATGCCGCTGCTGATCGCCGCCTGCATGGCGTCGGCCGAATTCACCAGAAACGGCGAGTTGCCGATGGTCACGGTTTCCTGGCCTTCGGGGCCGTCGAAGGCCCACTTTTCCAGCGGGAACACCGGGCTGACCAGGCGCAGGCAGGCATGATTGAGCAAATCAGCCGGCCGGTGCGCCATGCCGAACGCCTTGATGTAGGCGGGCGAGGCGCAAACGATGCTGTAGGTGATGCCCAGTCGCTGGGAGACGAAGCCCGAATCCGGCAGCTCGCTGGCGAGCACGATGGACACGTCGTACCCCTCTTCGAGCAGGTCCGGGACGCGGTTGGTCATGGTCAGGTCGAACGACACGTCCGGGTGATTGCGCCGGTAGCGGGCAATCGCGTCGATGACGTAATGCTGGCCCACGCCGGTCATCGAATGGACTTTCAGCTGCCCGGCCGGACGCGCATGGGCGTCGCTGGCTTCGGCTTCCGCCTCTTCGACGTAACCGAGAATCTGCTCGCAGCGCAGCAGGTAACGCTTGCCCGCTTCAGTCAGGGCGATGCGTCGCGTGGTGCGGTTGAGGAGCCGGGTCTGCAGGTGGGCTTCGAGGTTGGAGACAGCGCGCGAAACGTTTGCGGTGGTGGTGTCCAGTTGAGCAGCGGCAGCGGTGAAGCTGCCCGCTTGCGCCACGCAAGTAAAGGCGCGCATGTTTTGCAGAGTGTCCATTGGCCGTTCTCAGATGAGATAGCAAATTGTGACATGAAGTAACTGATCCATGTCAGCCATACCAAAGGATTATCTCCGGTTCCGTAACAAAGATTCGCAGAAGTCCCGGCTTATCGCCGGGCTAGACGCCCCCTAGAATCGCCGCATCATCGATTCCCCCTCCATTCAGGTAATTGCAGCAGTGCCGCGTCGTCTCGTCAGAGGGCTCAAATCCCTAAGTGTGTGCGCTTTAACGTTACTCATCAGCGGCTGCATCGGAACTGGCGGAATCGCCCCACAAGGCACAGCGTTGTCGCCCGACGCGCTGGCCACCGACGACGCCATCAAGGCGGCCGACAAAGACGCCCACTGGCCGGCTGGTCAGTGGTGGCGTGCCTATGGCGACGAACAACTCAATCGCTGGATCGAACTGGCCGCGATGGGCAGCCCCAGCCTGGCGATCGCTGCCGCGCGAGTGCGTCAGGCCAAGGCCATGGCGGGCATCGCGGAGTCGGCGGAATCCCTGCACATCTCCGGCGACAGCAGCCTGAAACGACACAACTGGCCGACGGATCAGTTCTACGGCCCGGGTGAGATGTCGAACACCAGCACGTGGGACAACAACGCTTCGCTGGGCCTGAGTTATTCCCTTGACCTGTGGGGCCAGGAAAGCAATCACTCCGAACAGGCGCTGGACATGGCGCACCTGAGCGCGGCCCAGGAGCGTCAGGCGCAGCTGGAATTGCAGGACAACATCGTCCGCGCCTACATCCAGCTGTCGCTCAACTACGCCCAGCGCGACATCGCCGAAGCGACCCTCGCGCAACAGCAGCAGATCGTTGATCTGGCCCAGCGTCGTCTGAACGGCGGCATCGGCACCCATTTTGAAGTCAGCCAGGCGCAAACCCCGCTGCCCGAAACCCATCGTCAGATTGACGCCCTGGACGAGGCGATTGCCCTGAGCCGCAATCAGATCGCGGCGCTGGCGGGCAAAGGACCGGGCGAGGGCGCACGTCTGCAGCGGCCGACGCTGTCACTGAACGCGGCGTTGACGTTGCCCTCCGCGCTGCCCGCCGAATTGCTGGGGCAGCGTCCGGATGTGGTCGCCAGCCGCTGGCGAGTGGCGGCGCAGGCGCGAGGCATCGATGTGGCCCATGCCGGCTTCTATCCGAACGTTGATCTGATGGGCAGCCTTGGTTACATGGCCACTGGCGGCGGCATGCTGGCATTCCTCGCCGGCAAGAAATTCAACTACAGCGTGGGGCCGGCGATCACCTTGCCGATCTTCGACGGTGGGCGTTTGCGTTCCGAACTGGGCGTGGCGTCGGCGGGCTATGACGAAGCTGTCGCGCAGTACAACCAGACCCTGGTGATGGCGCTGAAGAGCATCTCCGATCAGCTGATTCGTCGTGAGTCGATGGACAAGCAACAGCAGTTCGCCGATCAATCAGTGGCCGCCGCACAAAAAACCTACGACATCGCGATGGTTGCCTATAAACGCGGCCTGACCGATTACCTCAATGTGCTCAACGCGCAGACGTTGTTGTTCCATCAGCAGCAGGTGCAGCAACACGTCCAGGCCGAACGTCTGACGGTGCATGCTGAGCTGGTGGTGGCGCTGGGCGGCGGGTTGATGGCCGGCAATGATTCTCCCGCACCGGCAAAGACCGCCGTGCCGAAAACGCCGGCGTCGCTGGCGGTGTTTGATCAATGAAACGCTCCGGCAGGGCCTGGCGATGAACGCCGCTTTTAACTGGCTCAGGTCACTGGAGTGGCGTCGAGGCCTCAACGATTGGGCGCGCAGCGATGGCGTGACGTGGATCTACATCAGCAAGGTGCTGACTGCGGCATTCCTCACGTACTGGATCGCCATGCGCCTGGAACTGCCGCAGCCGCGCACGGCCATGATCACCGTGTTCATCGTCATGCAGCCCCAGAGCGGTCAGGTGTTCGCCAAGAGTTTCTACCGCTTGCTCGGCACGCTCGCCGGCTCCGTGGTCATGGTCACGCTGATGGCACTGTTCGCGCAAAACAGCGAGCTGTTCCTCGGCAGTCTGGCGATCTGGGTCGGCTTCTGCTGCGCCGGCGCCGCGCGCTATCGCAACTTCCGCGCCTACGGTTTTGTGCTGGCCGGCTACACCGCCGCGATGACCGGGCTGCCAGCGCTCGCTCACCCGGACACCTCGTTTATGGCCGCCATGTGGCGGGTGCTGGAAATCTCCCTCGGCATCGTCTGCTCGACACTGGTCAGCGCCGCGATCCTGCCGCAAAGCGTCGGCGCGGCGATGCGCAACACCTTGTATCAGCGCTTTGGCACCTTCGCTCAGTTCGTCATCACCGGCCTGCGCGGCGAGAGCGATCCGGCGTCGTTCGAGGCCAGTAACGTGCGCTTCATCGCCGATGCCGTAGGGCTCGAAGGCCTGCGCGCGGTCACCGTGTTCGAAGACCCGCACATGCGCCGCCGCAACGGTCGATTGAATCGCCTGAACAGCGAATTCATGACCATCACCACGCGCTTCAACGCCCTGCATCAGTTGCTCGAACGCCTCCGTCGGCGGGGCGTGACGCCAGCTGTTCAGGCCATCGAGCCTGGCCTGAATGCGCTGACTGGATTGCTGGAGCCCTTCGCCGGGCGCGCGCTGACCAACGCCGACGCCGCACTGCTCGCCAATCGGTTGAGCGTGTACAAGGCCGACCTGCCCGACCACGTGCGCAGCCTGCGGGCCGAGTTCTTCAAGACCGAGCCCAGCGACGCCGACCTGCTGGATTTCCATACCGCTTACGAGTTGCTGTATCGCTTCGTCGACGACATGCACGACTACGCCCAGACCCATGCGTCTTTGGCCGATCACCGCCATGCGCGGGAGAAATGGGTCGAGCCCTTCGTGTCCACCACCAGTTGGCTGTCTTCGCTGGCCTCCGGCGTGCGCGCGACCTTTATTCTCGCGGTCATGTCGGTGTACTGGGTGGCCACGGCGTGGCCGAGCGGCGCGTCGATGACCCTGGTGTCCGCCGCCACGGTGGCGCTTTCCGCGACGACCTCGAACCCGAGGCGCATGTCGTTTCAGATGGCGTGCGGGACCTTTCTGGGTGCGCTGCTGGGGTTTTTCATCACCTTTTTCGTGCTGCCGCGCATCGATGGTTTCCCCCTGTTGTGCATGGTGCTGGCGCCGGTGTTCGTGCTCGGCACCTTCCTGACCACACGGCCGCAATGGGTGGGATACGGACTGGGGCTGCTGATTTTCTTCAGCATCGGTTCGGCGCCGGACAACCTCACGGTCTACAACCCGTATGCGTTCATCAATGACTACATCGCCATGGTCCTCGGCATGCTGTTGTGTGCGGCGGCGGGGGCGATCATTCTGCCGCCGAACAGTCGCTGGCTGTGGCAGCGGCTGGAAGGCAATCTACGCCAGCAAGTGAGTTTCGCCATCAGCGCGCCGCTGCGCGGGATTCGCTCCAGCTTCGAAAGCCGCACCCGTGACCTGATGCATCAGGCCTATGGCCTGGCCGCCGGTAAGCCCGAGGTGCAACGCAACCTGCTGCGCTGGATGTTCGTGGTGCTGGAGATCGGCCACGCGATCATCGAGTTGCGCCGCGAGCAGGCCATTCTGCCGGTGCACCCGAGTTACGCCGAATGGCAGCCCTGGCGGCAGGCGATTCGCGCCATGGGCCGCTCGTTGATTCGTCTGTTCATCCAGCCCGATCCCCACAATCTGGCGCGCAGCCTGTCGGCCGTCGATCACGCCATCATCTGCGTGCAGAACACCGACGAGCCCTTTGCTCCGCACTTCGACACCTCGGCGTTGCGCCGGGTGAAAAGCTACCTGCACTTCATCCGCACCTGCCTGCTGGACCCGCAATCGCCGCTGGCGGGCGTTCCGTCAGAGCCGGCGTCTGTGGCCTCGCCGCAAGGACAACTCAATGCCTCGTGAACTCGCCTTCCACGGCGTTTACATGCCGACCGTGACCGTCATGTTTCTGGTCGCCATGGTGCTTTCCTGGGCGCTGGACCGGTTCATGTCCGGCCTCGACCTCTACCGTTTCTTCTGGCATCCGGCGCTGCTGCGTCTGAGCCTGTTCAGCTGCATTTTCGGCGCCATGGCGCTCACTGTTTACCGTTGAGGCATGTTGGTTGAGATGAAAAAGCTCTTCAGTCTGATCGCGACTTTGTTGATTCTGGCGCTGGCCATCTGGATCGGCCGGCTGCTGTGGATTCATTATATGGACACGCCGTGGACCCGCGACGGCCGGGTGCGCGCCGACGTGATCAATGTCGCCGCCGATGTCAGCGGCGTGGTGATCGATGTGCCGGTGAAGGACAACCAGCCAGTGAAAAAAGGCGACCTGTTGATGCAGATCGACCCTGAGCATTATCAGCTGGCAGTGAAGCAGGCCGAGGCCATGGTGGCGTCGCGCAAGGCCACGTGGGAGATGCGCAAGGTCAACGCCAATCGACGCAAGGACATGGACGCCCTGGTGATCTCCGCCGAAAGCCGCGAGGACGCCAGCAATATCGCCACCTCTGCCCAGGCGGATTATCAACTGGCGGTCGCGCAGCTTGAAGCCGCGCAATTGAACCTGCAACGCACCAAGGTGCTGGCCGCGGTAGACGGCTACGTCACCAACCTCAACGTGCATCGCGGCGACTACGCGCGCATCGGCGAAGCGAAGATGGCCGTCGTCGACAGGAACTCGTTCTGGGTGTACGGCTTCTTCGAAGAGACCAAGCTGCCCCACGTCAGGATTGGCGATCCGGCGGACATGCAGTTGATGAGCGGAGAGGTGATGAAGGGCCACGTCGAAAGCATCGCTCGCGCCATCTACGACCGCGACAACCCGGAGAGCCGCGAACTCATCGCCGACGTCAACCCGACCTTCAACTGGGTACGACTGGCGCAGCGCGTGCCCGTGCGCATCCACCTGGATCAGGTGCCGGAAGGGGTGGTGCTGGCGGCGGGGATTACGTGCACGGTGATTGTGAATCCCGAAACGCAAGATTCAATGCGATAGCACGTTGAGCTGCGCGATACGCCAGATGTGTCGCGCCGGAGGATGCAGGAGCGTGGCTTGTCCCGCGATCTGTTGCGCAGCGACAGTAATAACAGTGATTGCGGTGCATCAGTTATAACCGGGGCGCTTGGTCTTGCTGCCGCTTCGCGCCAGTTCGCGGGACAAGCCACGCTCCTACAGAAGCCGGCGGTGGTGTCAGCCTTTTTTATCCAGCTTGAAGCGCTTGCTCAGAATCCACTCCAGTAATGCCTTGGGCAGCAGCCGTTCCATCAGGGGCAGCGCGCGGCTGCCGTTGCCGGAGCGCAATAGGCGCGGTGGATGGCTGCGTTGCACGGCGTCGAGCACGTCGCGGGCGAAGTCGGCAGCGGGTGTCGGGTTGCCCTGTGACGCATTGGCCCGGGCGCGGATGCCTTCACGCCACGGCCACCACGGCGAATCCTGGTGAATCACCTGCTCGGCCTCGTGGCTGGCGTTTTGTGCGAAGTGGGTATCGATAGCGCCGGGCTGGACTTCCATCACCCGAATCCCGAAGGGTGCCAGTTCCATGCGCAGTGCTTCAGTCATGGCATGAACGGCGGCTTTTGACGCGCAGTACGCGCCCGCGAATGGGGTGACCAGCACGCCCGAAACGCTGCCGATATTCACCACCAACCCCTTGTTGCGGCGCAGCATCGGAAACAGCGCGCGCGTCACGCCGACCACGGAAAACACATTGGTCCCGAATTGCCTGCGCATGGCCTCGACACCGCCATCCAGCAGCGGGCCAATGCCACCGTAGCCTGCGTTGTTGATCAGCACGTCGAGCCCTTTGCCGTGTTGATCCAGCTCGGAAACCAGTCGATCAATCGCAGCGCTGTCATTGACGTCCAGCGTCACGGCACGAAAACCTGCCGCGGTCAGCGCTTGCACGTCGGCCGGCTTGCGTGCGGTTGTCCAGACTTCATGGCCCGCCGCTTTGAAGGCATCCGCCATGGCACGGCCAATGCCGCTGGAACAACCGGTGATCAACACCACAGACATGGTTCAGTCCTTGAAAAAAGAGAAAGGCGGCGCTCAGCCGGAGAACGTGCCTTGCAGGCGCTCGGCACGAAACTCGAGGGTCTGAGGCCGGTAACCTGGGCGCAACGGTGGCATCGGCAAGCAATCCTGCCACTGACTGCCGGGCAACAAATCGCCCGGCCCGCGATAACGCGGCGCGGTGTACGTGTCTTCGGCCAGATTGACGGTATCGCCCGGCGCGTAGGCCGCGATTTTCCAGCGCAGTTCGCTGAGCGAAACGGTGTTGCCGTTATCGATCAGTACCAGCAGCGGACGCCCCGTAGGACACTGTTGCGGCGCATAGTCCACGCGCAATTGCAGGCGCTCAAGGCGCTGTTCGTCGCGGCTGTCTTCCCAGACCACAAACGCCGCCACGACGCCCAGCCCGACTGCGGCAGCCAGGGAAACAGGCAACGCTTTGGAGGGATAGCGCAGAAGCAGGACCAGCCAGGTGAACAGGAGTACGGCGCCGAAAATCATCGTGTCGATCTCGCGATTGCAGATGAGGGCATCGTACCGAAAGGGGAGGAGTTGGGCTAATGGATTGGGCTCAACCGAACCGCTCAGCGCAACCGTCCAGCCGGACCGGCGGTCAGTCAGAAATCCGGAGCCAAACTAGTCTTAGGGTATTTCCTGCAACGGATTGCACAGGTCATGGCTCACTCCTGCTCGCTACATACCCATACTCCGACACTCACGGTAATAGAGCCGCGCAGGCTACCTGTTCGTACGGTGTCCTTCTACGTGGCTCAAACGGATGCGCCCATGACCGCGCGGGTTGACCGCCTTGCCTATGACCCCGCAGGAAGGCAAACGGCGCGTTGGGACCCACGACTATGGGCTGCCGCCGATCTGGCATCGGACGCGACGAGCAATGTGAGTGTGGTCTTCTCGCTCAGCGGGGAGCGGCTGCTTTATGAGAGCGTCGATGCGGGGTGGCGCCTTCAATCAGTGGGGGAAGGCGGGCAGCGTGACGGGGGCTGGGACGGACGCGGAGTGGTTCAGCGGGTCGAATACGACAAGCAGCTGCGGCCGACTGCCTTGTTTGAAGAGCAGGGCGCACGGGACGGTACGGCGCGAACCTGCGTCGAGCGCTTGAGCTATGGAGGGCCTGATGAGCATCACGCCAACCAATGCAATCAAATCGTCAGGCATTACGATCCGGCCGGCTCGCTGTGCAATACGTCGTTCGATATAAACCGGAATGCGCTCTCGCAGGCGCGGCGTTTTCTCAATGATCCGAACATGTCCAGTTGGCCGGACGCCGCCGAAGCTTGCGACCAGCTTCTGGAACCCGGAGACGGCGCCCGGATGGCCTGGCGATTCGCTCCCACAGGCGAAATGTCCGAACAGCGCGATGCCATGGGAAACACCCAGTTTTTTGCCCAGACCGTCGCCGGGCTGCTCAAGCAAACCCGCTTGCAGCTGGCCGGCCTGCCAGCGGAAACGCTGGTGGGCGATATTCAATACGACGCCTTCAATCGCGCGGTTTCAGAAACCGCCGGAAATGGCGTCGTCACCTCTGCGGCTTATTCAACACAAGACGCTCGTCTGGTGAACGTCCAGTCGACGCTTCCCGATGGGGAAAGACGGCAGGATCTGCGTTACGCCTACGATCCGGTCGGCAACGTGATCAGCATTGCAGATGCTTCGCTCCCTCAAAGCCATTTCGTCAATCAGCTCACCAAGTCCATCAGCACATTCACGTACGACACGCTGTATCAACTCATCGAGGCCACCGGTCGGGAGCTGGCGTCGGTCAATCGAGGCCCGGATCTCGCGGTGTTCCAATCGCCGATCGACCCCTCCCGACTGACGAATTACCGACAGAACTACGAATACGATGCGGGCGGCAATTTGCTCAAGCGCAGTCACGTTGGCGTGCAAGATCATTCGCAATGGCTGGCGGCGGCCAACGGTAGCAACCGGTGTCTGGCTCAACTGACTGACACGCCGCCAACTGACGCCGAGATTGCTGCCGCATTCGATGCCAACGGTAATTTGCAGCGGCTGGCGCCCGGGCAAAACATTGAGTGGAACCCGCGTAACCAGTTGCGCAGGGTAACCCTGGTGGCCAGGCCTTCGGGAGCGGATGACAGTGAGGTTTACGTCTATGACGCAACCGGCCTGCGTGTGCGCAAGATTCGGACGGTTCAGGCTAAAAATGTCGTCCATGTGAACGACGTACGTTATCTGCCGGGCCTGGAAATCCGCGCCAATAGCGCGACTGGCGAAACGCTGCACGTCATCACCGCTCCCGGTGGACGCAACGCGGTGCGGGTTCTGCATTGGGTAGAGGGCAAACCGGAGACGATAGGCAACGATCAGACGCGCTACACGCTGAGTGATCATTTGGGGTCAAGCCTGATGGAGCTGGATCAGCAATGCCGGTTGATCAGTCAGGAAAGTTATTACCCCTTTGGAGGCACAGCCTGGTGGGCAGGCCGATGCCAAATTGAAGCGCACTACAAAACCGTGCGTTATTCAGGAAAAGAGCGGGATGCGACCGGGCTTTACTACTATGGCCTGCGGTATTACGCACCGTGGCTGATGCGCTGGATCAATCCGGATCCGACGGGTGAACAAGGCGGGGTGAATCTGTTTTGCTTTTGCAGTAACTCACCGATCCGCTATCGCGACTCCCAAGGCGCAGCCCCATACGATGTTCCTCAGGTCGTGGTGGTAGCCGCAGGAATGGGGGATTTCAGCCCGCCACAGCAGGCGAAGATGAGGCAGGCGCTGGACGCTGCAAGTTATCTGGTGGCTGGAACGCGTGATCAACTTCGCGAAGCGTCACCCCGCCAGGATGTAGTCAAGGCCTTCGACGCGACGTTTGGTGAACTGCCGGCACCCATTCGCGCTGACACGATAGAGGCCGTCGTAGAAAGCCTCGACAGTTATAGGAACATGTTGACGGCATTCGGTAAGCCGCACGCGGACCTTGATATCGAGCTTTTTGACGGTCCATCCAGGCTTAAGGGACGTACTTTACTGGCGGGAGAGTTCGAAGATGTGGTCAAGAGCTTCGGAGTTTCACGCACCCATCTTGAGCAGGATCATGTGCTCAATGTTGCCTGGACGTTGATCCATGAAACTTCTCATGCAGTCAATTTCACCGTTGATAGCCATTATTACGAGCAGCCGAGACTCGAGGCCGATGCTACCCCTGAGGCTGTCGGAGGCTGGAGCAAACAAATAAGAAGGTCCTTGTCGCGAGTTGTCAGATCAGGTCCTTACGAGAAGCATGGCAGTGCTCCTGTATACGAGACCAGCATGCAAGGTTTAACAGATGACGCGGCTAACCGGCATCAACGCAAGGCCACCTTTGTGGGCAATGGGAGCGTGAGATCCTCGCTGTTACGGATGAATGCAGACACTTTTCCCGCGTTGGTCAACGCCACCCGATTTCCTGAAAGATGGTTGCGCAGGCAGGTCTGACAAATAGGTCAACATTCAGTCATTTGGCGTGACTGTGGCCGGTCAGCCCAGGCAGGTTCGTGTGCAGTTGGCAGGGAAACGGGGCAACGCTTTGGAGGGATAACGCAGAAGCAGGACCAGCCAGGTGAACAGGAGTACGGCGCCGGAAATCATCGTGTCGATCTTGCGATTGCAGATGAGGGCGTCGTACCGAAAGGGGAGGGGCTTGAGCTAATGATGGTTTGTATGTTTCAACCTTGATCCGTAGGAGCCGGCTCGATGGCGAACCCGGTTTGACCCTCACAACGGAGTGTCTGAAAGCATGCGTGTTGGCAGGGTCAACATGGTGATGGAGACTGGCACCTCATCGTGCGCAGTCTCCGCAACCACAAGTTACTTGTCGAACAAATAAGGTTTTTCGTTCGTGACGGTGCCGTGGCCAGTGGCGTTAGTCGGCTCTGCGGTCAAAAACACTTCTTTACCTTTAATAATATCGAAGGAGCTTGCGGGAAATCTTGCCCTTGTCTCCCCGTTGGAATTAAAAGGCTGGAGAATCGTAGGGCCGACATCGTACTCACCAGAATCGCCCTTACCAAGCGCTTTGAAGTTGATGTGGGTAATTTCATTTTGAGCCTTGGTCGGGTAAGGCGGGAAAACGGCCTCCACATCCTCACCGCGAACAAGCGTGTAATTTGGCCGGTCGAAGACGGGCGTTGGGTATGCTTTGCTGTTAGCACTCATGATTCATCATCCTTGTAATTGCATTTGAGTGTGAATTGACCTCGTCCTTAAAGTACGACCCATCCGACCTTCTGAATACTGTTACAAATGACAGTACCAAGATGAATTGGCGATAATGATGGGGGCGAATACTCCGACGGGTGCAGCAAAGATCATAAAAAAAGCCCCCGAAAACCCTCTGCGGATGGGGAATACGCAGAGGATTGACGGGGGCTGGTACTACTGGGTGAAGCGGTATTAACGGGCGATGGTCTGGGTCTTCACGCCGGCTTCGATGCCTGGGGTGGAGCGGCCGTAGACGTCTTCGAAACGCTCGATGTCGTCTTCGCCCAGGTAGCTACCCGATTGAACTTCGATGATTTCCAACGGGATTTTGCCTGGGTTGCGCAGACGGTGAACCGAGGCAATCGGGATGTAGGTCGACTGGTTCTCGGTCAGCAGGAACACGTTGTCGTCGCAGGTGACCTGAGCGGTACCCGATACGACGATCCAGTGCTCAGCGCGGTGGTGATGCATCTGCAGCGACAGGCTGGCGCCCGGCTTGACGGAAATGCGCTTGACCTGGAAACGGCCGCCCATGTCCACGGAGTCGTACGAGCCCCATGGGCGATAGACTTCGAGGTGGTTCTGGGTTTCGCTGCGGCCTTGCTCGTTCAGCGTGTTGACCAGTTGCTTGACGCCCTGAACCTTGTCTTTGTGAACGATCATCATGGCGTCTTTGGTTTCGACGACAACGATGTTGTCCAGGCCGATCACGGTGACCAGTTTGCCGTTGCCCTGAATCATGCAGTTGCGGCTGTCCTGGATAACGACGTCGCCCTTGGCAACGTTGCCGTTCTCGTCTTTGGCGTGCACGTCCCACAGGGACGACCAGCAGCCGACATCGCTCCAGCCCGCATCAAGTGGTACGACGCACGCGCGCTGGGTTTTTTCCATGACGGCGTAGTCGATGGAGTTGTCCGGGCAGCAGGCGAAGCTCGCCTCGTCCAGGGAGATGCTGTCGCCTTCCTGCTTGCTGCGCTCGAGGGTCAGCAGGCAGTTGTCGTAGATGTCCGGATCGTGCTTTTTCAGCTCTTCCAGATAACGGCTGGCACGGAACAGGAACATGCCGCTGTTCCAGTAATACCCGCCGGCCTGGACGAATTCCTGAGCGCGTTGCTCATCAGGCTTTTCGACGAACTGCTGAACGCGGCTGACGCCTTCCGGCAGCAAGGCATCGGCGGTGGACTTGATGTAGCCGTAGCCGGTTTCAGGCTTGGTCGCCGGGATACCGAACAGCACCATTTCGCCGCGCTCTGCAGCGACGGTGGCCAAAGCCAGTGCGCGTTGCAGGGCTTTCTGATCGTCGATCACGTGGTCGGCTGGCAGGACCAGCATCAACTCGTCGCGACCTTCGTTGGCGAGCATCATCGCGGTGATGGCAACGGCTGGCGCAGTGTTGCGGCCAAACGGTTCCATGATGACGGCCTGAGTTTCCAGACCCAGCGCACCGAGCTGCTCGGTGACGATAAAGCGGTGGTCCTTGTTGCAGACCACGACAGGGTGCTGCATGCCGTCGAATTGCAGGCGCTCGACGGTCTGCTGGAAAAGGGTGTGTTCGCCGGTCAGCGCCAGGAACTGTTTAGGAAACTGTTTACGCGAAAGAGGCCAGAGTCGGGAACCGCTACCACCTGACAAGATCACTGGAATCATTTTGTTTCTCCGTTAAGCAAAAATCGTTCGAATGGGCTGTAGGTCTTTTCGGTCTTTCTGGTTTTTGTCTTGCATCGCCCGGCGTCCTCTTGGCGGTCTGCTTGCTCCGCAGTGCCTGACGCCGAACGCTTAATCCCGTAAATCCGTGGCAGCGCGCGAGTAATCCCGCGCGCTGCCTGCGGCCTCTCGGCCAGGTTCGAATCTGTTACTGAGTGCCGGTCGGGCGCTTGACCCAGACTGGCGACAGGCTGCTGCCGCTACCGGTCACGTACAGAACGGCGGCTTCACCGCGCTCCAGTGCAACCGGCTTCAGGTCAGCCACTTTCTTGTCGCCGTCAAACAGCGCGAAGCTGACTTTGACCGGGTTGATTTCACGCTCGCCGGTGCCCTTGGCAGACACAGCCTTGACCACGTCGGTCTTGCCATCAGCGGTTTTCAGGGTCAGCGCCTTGTCGCTCAGGTTCTGTACGCGAACCAGGGACTTCTGCTTGTTCTTGAACGGAGGCTCTTCAACCAGCTGAGGTGCGCCCGAAGTGTTGTTGACGATGGTGTAGTAGTGATCGCTGGCCAGTTTCACCGGCAGGGACTGGCTGCCGACTTTGGCCGTGTAGTCGCCCTGTGGCATGAAGCCGAAGTCACTGCTGGCCAATGGGCCGATTTCGTTGAGGCTGGTGTTGCCGACGCTGGCCGAGATTTCGCTGCTGCTGGCGTTGTAAACACGCACGAAGGTCGAGCCTTTCGGTGCGGTCGGGCCATACAGGGCGGCATCGCCACCGGCGAAGGCGGAAAGGGAGACGAAGCCCAGGCTCGCGGCCAGCACGCAGGTTTTCAGCAGGTTGGTTTTGCTCGAACGAACTGGCATCGGGTTCTGCGAAGTCATAGTCAAAGAGTCCTCTCAGTTTTGCGCCCGGGTGGGCGACTTGGAGTTGTTGGCGTTGTCCGCCAGATTCTGTTGGGGGTCACGGGCCTTTTTGAGTTCAGCGATCCACTGTGGGTCGAACTCGGTCAGGTCGTTGTGAGCGGGCAGGTAGCGTTCCGGAAATTCCCAGATCAGCACCTGCGGTGGGCTGCTCTTGAAGGCGTCGGTCTGCAGATACTTGAGCATCGGCAGGATCGGGCCATGGCCGTCTTCGGCGTAATTCACGACGTCTGCGTGCAGGGCCTGTTTAAGCGCGCCGGCAAAGTTCCAGTTGGGGTTGGCGCTGTAGCTAGTGCCGACCAGACCCACTGCAACGGAATTGTCCGCGAACAGGGCATCATCGCTTTCGGCGCCAGCCTGAGCCGGGTTGGTGCTGCGCTGCTGCAGGTCATCCGGCTTGGGCAGCAGGTTGGTGAACAGCGGATCCAGCGGCAGGAAGTTGGTCAGATCGCCCTTGTAGGGTTCGGTCGTCTTGGCTTCGGTGACGAAGTTCTGCGGTTCAACGTTCAGCGGCACTTGCTTGCTGATCACGTCACCCAACTGCTGGGCGACGATTTCCGCGCCCATCGGCGTCCAGTGGGTGTCGGTGCGCAGGAACACCTGGCCCTTCTCCTTGGCGCTTTGCAGCGGCGTGAGCAAATCAGGGGCGAGGATGCCGGCCTGATTCACTTGAGCGTGGAACTGCTGATACAGATCGGTGTGCAGCGTCGACGGCTTATTGTCACCGACGTGCTCCGGGTACAGACGGGTCTTGGCCGGGATAATCGCCAGCACCAGTTGCGTGCCTTGCTTTTTCAGGGTGTCACGCACGCCCTGAATGATTGCCAGGTTGTCTGCTTCGTTCTGCTCGCTGTTGGCAACGGCGTCGAACTCTTCGTCGGTGTACAGCCACTGGTCTTTGCCCAAGATCACGCCCGGACGACCTTCGTTGAACAGCTTGTAGTCCAGCGCCGCCCAAAGGTTGGTGCCCAGACGCTTGATCGGAAATGCTTCGTCGTAGTGGGTTTCCACCGCCTTGGTCCAGTGACCATTCAGCACGGTGGTTTCCTTCGACGTCGAGAAGCCGACGAAGCTGCGCAACGACCACAGACCCAGCACCAGCAGAATCGCCAGGAACAGGAAGATGTAGAGGAAACGTAATGAACGGGTCATGTCAGGCTCCTCAGAACTGGAAGTAAAGGAACGGCGAGAAACTGGCCGCCGAGAGTTTCAGGATCGATGCAACGAACATCAGCAGGATCAGGGCGCGCATGGCATAGCGCGACCAGTCGGCGGTCCAGTAGGCAGGCTGAACCTGCGCTTCGGTGCCGACGATGTAACCCGGTTGATGAATGCTGCCCGGCTTGTCGCCCGGCACGGCCTTGATCAGGCCAGGCTCGGCAGCGGCAGGGCCATCGGCCTGCACGGCTTTGTCGGTCGGCTTGGACGGCGCACGGTTGCGGTAGAAATCACGCAGGCCAAAGAAGGCGAGGGTGATGTATGCCACGACCAGCGTTGCTACTTGCAGGCCGGTGAGGCTGGCGCGGTTGAGCTCCGACAGACCGAGATCTCTGAAGCTGAACATGGCGCCGTACATGCGGGCGGCAACGTGCAGGTTTTCCGAGCGGAAGATGACCCAGCCCATGACCACCAGCAGGAAGGTAAAGGCCCAGCGAACAACGTTGAACGTGCGGGGCGCAGTGTTAAGGCCGATGGCTTTTTCAATCGCCAGCCACACACCGTGCCAGGCACCCCAGACGATGTAAGTGATGTTGGCGCCGTGCCACAGACCACCCAGCAGCATGGTCAGGAACAGGTTGCGGTAGGTCGCGACTTTGCCGCCACGGTTGCCGCCCAGCGTGATGTACAGATAGTCACGCAGCCAGGTGGACAGGCTGATGTGCCAGCGACGCCAGAACTCGGTGATCGACTGACTGATGTAGGGCTGTTTGAAGTTTTCCATGAAGCGGAAACCCATCATCAGGCCCAGGCCGATGGCCATGTCGCTGTAGCCGGAGAAGTCGAAGTACAGCTGAGCGGTGTACGCCAGCGCGCCGAGCCAGGCGTCACCCGTGGTCGGGTTCTGCAGGGCAAAGCAATGGTCGGCGACCACCGCCAGCGTGTCGGCAATAAAGACCTTCTTGATGAAACCCTGCATGAACCGCGTGCAGCCTTCGGAGAACTTGTCGAGGGTGTGCGTGCGGTTGTTGAACTGGTCCACCAGGTCGCGGAAACGCAGCACCGGTCCTGCGATCAGGTGCGGGAAAATCGCCACAAATGCTGCGAAGTCGATGAGGTTGCGCGTCGCCGGGGTGTCCCCACGGTAGACGTCGATGATGTAGCTGATGGACTCGAAGATGTAGAACGAGATACCGATCGGCAGCAACACATGGGTGAGGATGAACGGCTCAAGACCGATCGACGTCATCATCGCGTTGATGCTGTCCACGCCGAAGTTGGCGTACTTGAAGTAACCAAGGATGCCCAGGTCGACCACCACGCCGAGCAGCAGCCAGCGCTGTGCCGGTTTGGTTCTGACCCCGGCAGCGCCTACGCGCAGGCCGATCCAGTAGTTCCACAGCGTCACACCTGCGAACAGTGCCAGGAAGTCCACTCGCCACCACGCGTAGAACACGTAGCTGGCGACCAGCAGCAGCAGGTTGCGATAGCGTTGCCCGCTCAGGTAGTACAAGCCGAGAAACACCGGCAAGAACAGGAACAGGAACACGTTGGATGAGAAAACCATCCTTTACCTCTCCATTTGTCCAACATCAAGGGCCGAAGCCCCCCCAAACCCCCCACGAAAAATGGAGGGGTGAAACATGCATCTGCCAACTCTTTGCAGGAGTGAGCTTGCTCGCGATACGTCAGCCCGGTCGGTGCCGCTCTGACTGATCAACCGCTATCGCGAGCAAGCTCACTCCTACAGTGGGTTTGCTGTGGATCACACCATGGCAAACCCGGCCGGAATCTCTGCTCTCAGGAACCGCCCTTGTCGCCCTTGTCACCCTTGTCGTGCGTCGGGTCATAAGTGCGGGTCAGGTCGCCGCCGAGGCGGAAGTTCTTGAATGGTTGCATCTTGTGTTTCTGTTCAAGCACATCCGGGCCGCAGTCATACAGCGAGCAATACGGTTCCAGCCAGGCGAATTTCATGTCGGTTTTCAGGTCCGTCATGTCCTGCTTTTCGCCGTCACGTGCTGCGAATTCGCTGCCCGAATTCTTCACGCCAGCCAGGACGCGATCACCCAGACGCTTGAGCGCACCGTTGTTTTCCTGACGCAGATCGACACCGTTGGCCTGGGCGAAACTCGCGATCATCGCCAACGGCGGAAGCGCATAGTTGTGGTAGGCCAGCGCGCGTTGCTTGCGCTTGAGCTCGTTCGGCAGGAAACCTTGCGGGTCGATCTGGTTGGCGCCGATCTTGAATTCCTTCACGGCCCAATCGAACAGGTCCTGGCGATTGGTCGCCACTGCCGTGGACATCACGGCCCAAGCGGCCCAGTACGAGTGGTTATTGGTCTTCTCAAGCGGCAGATTGTTCCAGTCGCTGACCACGTGATCCGCCAGTTTGCTGAACCAGGCTTCGATGACCTGCGTCTCCTGCTGGCGGGTAGCCAGAGGGTGCGACTCGGAGAACTTCAGGCGCAGATAAGCGGACGACATGCTGCCCAGTGCCCATTTGCGCATCGACTTGCCGGTGTGGTTGAAGTCGGTGGACTCCAGCGCATCGGCCTTGGCCCAAGTGGTCAGCATGTTCAGCGCGCAATCGAGCTGTTCCGGGCGACCGTCACGCATGTACTGCATCACCACCTTACTGGTGGCACGCTCCATGGTGGTGATGTCTTTGGTCGCATCACGGAACGCCTGGTCCGAAACCATGTTCAACGTTGCGCGGGCCTTGTCCGAGCCTTCGTATTTGCTGCGAAACTGCAGCGGACCGGTGTAAGGCTGCGGGATCGAGTCACAGCTGAACTTGCCCTGGCCTGTCTTGAATTTCTCGACACCTTCGTAGTAACCCTGCGGCGGCACGAGTGTCGACGCAGCGCTGGCGCCGGTGGCGAACAGTGCCGAGGACATCATCGCCAGCGACAGAAGGGTAGGGAGCATCAGTTTTGGAGTGTGCATAGGAGCCTCATAACCCGGCTTGCGCGGTTTGATGCGCGACATTCGGGAACACGTTGCGTTTGCATACTTTCGCTTCGACCTGCTGTGGCGCAGTGCCCGCTTCCGGACCCTGCACTTCCAGTGCGAGCAATTGCTGGTCAGCCCAGTCTTTGTCATCGCGCAGTTCGAAGGAGAAGCGCCCGTCGGTTTCAGATGTTTCAGGTTTCTCGATCTTCAAGTCTTCGTGGCGACCGTTCATGTACCAGAGGCGCGCCTGAAGGGTTTTCACCGAGTTGTCGGCGAACTTGATGTCGATCTGATTACTGCCGTTGCGCACATCCTTGATGCCGTTTTTGCCGTTGACCAGCAACTCGTTGATCCCTGGTTTGAGGGTGGTGCTAGTGCTCATGATTGCCGGCTTGCCTTCACAGCCGTTGTCCAGCAGCGACATCATCTGGCGATAGATGGTCTCCTGGTCGAGGCGATAAAGCGGCGAGAATTCCCAGATGAGAATCTTCGGTGGGTGTTTCTGGAAGTCTTCGCTGCCCAGGTACTGCAGCATCGAACCTTCAAGGCCGCCGCCCGGGAAGGCGACGTTCAGCACATCAGCACCAATGTATTCCTGCAAAAAGCCGGCAAAGTTGTAGTTCTTGCCGCTGTGACTGGTACCGACCAGGGTGATTTCCGGGTTGCCGGAGTCACCAAACAGGTCGCCGTCGGCTGCTTCGCCTTTGGGTTCCGTCTCAAACTGGTCCATGTACTGGATGGCATAGCTCGTGCCGCACAATTGACCGGCCATATTGTGAAGAGTGCCCTTCTTGCCCATGCGACCTGACAAATGGGTCTCGAATTCACGGCGCGGAACGCCGGCAAAGGCCTGCATCTTCTTCACGGAATCAGCGACGATTTTAGCCGTGCGCTGAGCGCCGTACGGCGTCCAGTGCTGGTCACCGCGGAAGTAGAAATCGTGGGCCTGTTGCTCGTTGGTCAACGGCGACAGGTCAGGCACGGTGTAGCCCATTTTTGCGAAACGACCGAGCATGGCCTGGTAGTTGCGCAGTGCGGTGTTGTAGTCGAACTTGTCGCGTTCGGCCGGGAACAGCTTGTTGCGATCAACCAGCCCGCGGGTGGGTTGGTACACGACCACCAGCTCTACACCCTTGCTCTTGAAGGCGTCGTGCAGCATTTGCATGCGGCGATATCCTTCAGGCGTGGTATCGAATTCGGTGCGCAGGTCTTCACGGGTCCGGAACAGCCAGTCGCCCTGGGCCTGAACCAGCGTGGTGAAGTTCTGCTGATAGCGGCTGACGTAGTTTTTTTCGTCATGCGCTTCTGGGCACAGACTGCAGCAAGGCTCGGCAGTGAAGGTCGGGGCTGTGGTGTCCGCTGCATACGCGCCATTGCTGGCGGCGAACAGTGCAGCGGTCAGGCCCGAGAGGCTGAGCAGTTTGATCAAATGTGCGTGCATAGAAATATCTTCCTCAGTCCCGGAGTTGTTTCTGGCTTTCGACCGGGTCGATCAACACGGCTTTCTGTTGGCGCACCAGCAGATCGAGGATTTCGTCCTGACGATCGCCCAGTACACCGTTGAAGCTGATCCCGCTGGCTTTGGTCGGTGCAAGCATCGACACCTTGTACAGCTCGACGCTCAGAGGCGAGTCGATGGACAGGGGGCCTGAACCGTTGGAGGTCAGTTCGCCGCCGACCATGATCAGCGAGACTTCGGCATCGAATGGATCGAGCTTGATGTCGCGGTCAGTGTCAGACAGGTCCTTGATGTGGCCGTAAACGCCCATCAAACCGTTACCGATGGCCAGGTTTTCGTACAGCTTGATGTTGGTGCTGTTGCGAACCCGGATGCCGTGACGCTTGTTGGCGAACACACGGTTACCCCACAGCAGGTTGTCGGCACTCTCATACAAGGTGATGCCGTCGGTGTGGTTGCGGTAGATCTCGTTGTACGCCACCAGGTTGTTCACGCTGTTACGGTCAAGGACGATGCCGGACAGGTGGTTGTCGTAGCTTTTGTTGTTGATGATGAAGCTGTCGTTCACCTCACGGGAGACGATGATCCCGTGCTTTTTCTTGGTCCCGTACACCGTGTTTTCGGCAATGATCAGACCGTGGGAACGGTCATGGGGGTCGATGCCGTAGATGATGTTGTCGTGGTAGGTGCTGCCCTTGACCACGAAGTCACGGGTTTCATAGCAGTAGAAGCCGTACCACATGTCCGAGAATTCAGAGTTGACGATCCAGCCGGTTGGCTCGGCGCGGTTCATCTGAGCCTTCATGTTCGGCGTGTACTGCGAAATACTGATCCCGTACGACTTGCTGTTGTTGTAACCCAGGCTCGCCACTTTGGTGTTGAACATGTAGGTCTGCGTACCACCCCAGGACAGCAGGAACGGACGGAATTCCTTCGGCGCCTTGAACGTCGACGGGCCGTTGGATTTCTCGCTCCAGCCGGTCAGTTTGGTGTCCGACATGAACAGCAGGTTGTCGTTGACCAGAAACGCACCGGCGTCCTGAGACAGGCGCAGTTCGGTGGTTTTCTTGTCGACTTCGAGGATGCCGTTCTTGCCCACGACGATCGGCAGACGAGCCAGGAACACGCCCGGCGAGGTCTCGCTCAGGTACTGTTTAGGCACCTTTTTCGCGAGGTCCTGCAACGTCATGTAGCCGTCTTCGATGAAGATGGCCTGGGGAATGCCGTGCTGACGGGCTACCCATTCGGCCATCTTGTTGTCACCGCCGATGAATTCCTTCAGCGAGTCTTCCTGCATCATGCGTTTGATCGCGACCTTGCCCGGCTTGCTGCGCACGATCTTCTTCTGCATGGCCTGCTCGGTGTAACCCGAGAGGTCAGGCAGCTTGGGCTTGTCCATCAACAGCGGTTCGATGGGCGGGCTGCTGATGGTGTAGGTCTTGGCCTGATGCAGGCCCTTGACCACCACTTCCTTGTCATCCGCCGGATGCGCCGCAGGGGCAGGAACCGGCAACGGGTTGTTGGCCATGGCCGCAGTGCTGGAGAGCAGCATGACGCTGCTCAACACTGCGCATTTCAGCACAGAGCTTTCCAGCAGGGCATGCGGCCATGCCCGGTGACGCAATCTGCTTGCTTGACTGTTCATCTCATTGCACTCCTATCGCGGCTTGCATCAGAAGCGCCAGATGACGTCGACGATGGCGCGGTGCATGTAATCATCTACACCGCTGTGATACGCATCGCCCGGTTTGAACACGCCTGCACGCAGACGAATCAGCGCCGACGGTTCGTCGAACGACTGGCTCACCGCAGCAGGCAGCAGGCCTTGCTTGAAGTACTTGGTGACGACGAGGTCCATTTCCTGGCCCAGGTCCTTGCGGCCGTCTTCGAGCGGCAGCGAGGCGAATGTGCTGACGCCATCGGAGTCGACATTTTCCTGAGCCGGGTTGATACCCGCGCCGCCGATGCCCGAATGGCCGTCGACACGACGGAACTTGTGGTAGATCAGCGAGGCGTCGTACTCGTCCTGCATCTGCCACGAAGCGAACAGCGAGCCGGACTCTACGTTGGCCATTTCGCCCTGGAACGCTTCACCGAAGCGATGCACGCGCGAGCGGGTACCGGTCCAGTTCGAGCGGTTGCTTTCCAGACCGTTCTGCTCGTAGTTCTTGCTGGCGCGGGAGTAGGCGCCGCCCACTTGCCACATCGGGTCCAGACGGAAACGCAGGCCCAGGTCGGTCGCCCAGCCGTTGACGTTTTCGCTGTTCTTCTCACCGGCCACGTACTGATCGCCAATGGCGTCATAGGTGGTGCCGATGCGGTCACGATCGCCGGTCAGCCAGGTCAGGCTGCCCCAATAGTTGACGGTGTTCAGGTTGCGGTAGTTGTACGCATCGCTGTTGGCCTGCAGACCCAGCCAGGTCAGGTCGCCGCGCGAGGTCTTGTCCAGGTCGTCGATGGCCGAGCCCTGTTGTTTCAGGCTGCCGCCGTCATGACTGTGGTGCGCACGAACGCCTGCCCACTGGCCCGGCGTCCACTGGTATTCCACGTCGCCATAAAGATGCGAGCGATCCTTGTCCTGTGCCGACAGTTCGGTCAGGTCGGTGCGGTATTCGCTGAAGCGCTGGGCGGCGCCCACTTCTGCCTTGAGCAGGGTGGTGTCGAAGGTCCAGTTCACCGCTTCGATGTTGGTGTCGTGCCACTGACCATCGTCATTGCGCAGACGCTGACGACCGACTTTCAGGATCTCGCCGGGGTAGGGCGTGAAACCGCTGTAGCCGATCCAGAACTCTCGCAGGGCCGCGTAGCTGTCATCGACTTTGCGGCTGTTCGACGTGCTGCGCGAGCGCTGGGCGCTTTGGCCGTTTGCGTCGGTGACCTGCTGGTCCAGCGGGTCGGTCTGGATGGTGTCGGTCGCGGTGACGACCTGGCCCATCGCGTAACCGCTCCAGTTGCCCCACTCGCCATACGCCCACGGACGCAGATCCAGACCGACACCGTTGACGTCGCCACCGCTGCGGGTGCCGAGGTCACGGTCGTCTTCCATCTGGCCGGTCGCTTTGACTTCGATGCCGAAATTCTGAGTGTCGGTCAGGGCGGCCAGTGTCGGCGTGGCCCAGATCAGGGAGAAGCCCAGGCCGAATCCGGCCGCCATCAGAGGGTTCAACTTAAGCTTCATAGAGGTGCGTCCCCGCCGTCTTTTTCTTCTTGCAGTGTCTGCAAGGCCAACGCGTTTTGCGCGGTTGTGCCGCGGACCTGCTGTTCTCGCTGGAGAAGACTCTGCGCCTGGGCGCGCTTCTCAGGCGGCAATTGTTCGTTCAGTTGTTGCGCAAGATCCGTCGCTTGCGGTGTGCCCTGGGCCAGTGCGAGCTGGCCGAAGACCCATGCGTTGACCGGATCAGGCTTGATACCTTTGCCTTGCGAGAACAACTGCGCGAGGGCGAAGTCGGCGCTGTTCTGGCCACCGCGTGCGGAGGTCAGCAACTGGTCGACCGCTTTCTGCGGGTCTGGATGGCCCAGATAGCCCCGGCGATACAGCTGACCCAGGTAGTAATGCGCGGAGATTTGCGTCGCAGCCGCCTTGGTCAGGTGCTCTTCGGCTTTCTTCGCATCCGGCAAGACCAGCTTGCCTTCGTAATACAGCTTGCCCAGCAGCAGTTCGGCGCGGGGTTGATCCGCAGCACGGCCGTTGTCCAGGTATTCCATCATCTTGTTGACGTCACCCAGCTCGGGGAAGTCGTACAGCAATTGCGCCAGGCTGACCCAGGAAGCGGGGTAACCAGGGGCAACTTTCTCCAGCAGCGACTGCGCGGTCTTTTCGTCCGGCTTGCCGAGGGTCGAATCCGCCAGCACGCGAGCGACGCTGTCGACCCGCATGGCAGGCACGCTGCCCATCGCGTAGCCGCTTTGCATCTGCTCGATCAGCGCCGCCTGTTTGTCGGCTTCGCCGCGCTTCTGGTAGACCGTCGCCAGCTCGGTGTAGCAAACGTCAGTGGTGCGCAGCGCTTGCTTGCAGATGCTTTCGACTTCAGCCAGATGCTGGTCGTAGGTGCCCTGGGTGCGGTACAGCAGCACCTGGGCCAGACCCGCTTCCGGGTAACCGGTCGCGCGCCATTCGTTGATCTTCTGCTGCGCATTCACGTTCGGGAACGTGTGCGGGTACTGCAGATAGAGCATCGCCAGCGGGATCAGCGTGCCGGCTTCGCCATTGGCGAAGGCCTTCTTCAACAGACCTTCGGCTTCACGTTGCTCGGCTTCGGTGGAGTTCGGCTTGACCGCCAGCAACTTGCCCAGACGCGATTGCGCCCGAGGCGAAGTGGCGGCAGCAGCGCGATACGTCGCCTCGGCCTGCTTGATCAGCTCGGGGTCGCGAGTACCCACCTGGATGTCCGCAAGGCCGACCTGCGCATCGCTATAGCCCAGGTCCGCCAGTTGCCGATAGTTTTGCTCCGCCATCGCGGTGTCGCCGCGTTTCAGGGCTTCGTTGGCCAAGCGCTGATCGGGCAGGCCGGCACAGCCGCCCAAACCGATAGCGATCGCCAGGCTCAACACTGTAGGGGCTGACAAGCTTCGTAGTGGGCTAGCCATGTTTAGAAACCTGCCGCCGTGGCTTTATCGATCAACCAGTTCAGCGACGGGCCGCGGGTGCTTACCACTTCAACCGGACGACCTGCCAGGCTGCTGTTGATGGCTTCGTCAGGCTGGATCTGAACGCGGATGTCGGAAGACAGGTCAGCAGGGCTCAGAGCCGTGGCGCTGACGATCTTGCCGCTGTGGTCGCCGTCTTCGCCGGCAACCTGGAAGGTCACGCGAGCGCCCGGCTGTACATCGGCGAACTGACGGTAGGTGAAGCGAGCATCGACATTGGCGGCAACGTTGCGCGGGACCATCTGGAAGATGACCTGACCTTTGCTTGCGTACTGACCGTCGGCGACCAGTTGCTTGGCCACGACGCAATCGCACGGGCTGGTCATGGTGCCGGCCAGTTGACGACCAAACAGCTCTTCGATTTTGGCCGGCTGCATTTCGTCCGGGTCCAGGTTGCCTTTCAACATGTCCAGCATGCTGGTGTTGAAAGTCGCCAGCGGAGCGCCTTTGGCGACGTTGCCGTTTGGCGTTACCAGGCTGGTCACGGTGCCTTCACGAGGCATGGTGACATCCAGGCTAGGGACGCTGACCAGGCCCGAGGTGGAGTGGCTGACGAAGTACATGCCGTAGACCGATTTCGCGACGAAGCCGAACGCAATCAAACCGACAGCGAAGATACCGACGCTGAAGGTCACGGCGCGCAGGCGACCGAAGGCGCTCAGGCCGCTGCCGCCATCTTTGGATTTGCGGGCCTTGGTGAAGTTGTCGCGCTGCAGGGTCGCCAGCACTTCGCCCATGCTGATGAGGTCGCCCGACAGGTGCGAGGTGATCAGGTGACGCAGCGTCGAGATGTCCTGGGATTCCAGATTCTGGAACTGGCAGCCGACACGGCCGGTGCTCGAATCGATGGTGCGCACTTGCAGGTCGACGTCCATTGCCAGACCGAGGTTGTCGATCAGGAACTGCAGACGACCCTTGATGACTTCACCGACGCCTGGACGCAGGTTGGCAGGAGCGACAAAGCTCAGACCGCCTGCGGAAAGGTCTTCGACACGCACCAGCGGGGCGTTCGGCTGACCATTGAGCAGTCGCAGTTTGGCCGGGATCTTGACCCGTGCGTGCTGACGCTGGGCTTCGGATTCATGTACGACATTGGCATTCACGGCTGTATTCATGGTGGTAATTCCTGATTAATCGAGTTGATCCATTGTTTCGGTCAAAGGCCCGGTCAGACCATTGTCAGCAGCACGGCAACGAAGATGCTGCCAGCCGAGAAAGTCATGGTCCGCGACGACCAGGTGTTGAACCAACCCTGGAAGCTGGCCATGTCGCGGCTCAGTTTTGTGTCCTGTCGGGTCCAGGACTGTCGGTCGAGACGGAAGAAGACGTAGATCTTCATCAGTGCGCCGACGATCTGGTTGTAATAGAGAATCATCGGATACGCCGGCCCGATCTTGTGCCCGCTGCACGACAGCAGCAGGGTCAGGATCAGACGGGTGATACCGATCCACAGCAGGTAAGCCAGCAGGTATTCGATGCCGAACTTGAGGCTTGCCAGCATGGCAACGGTCAGGCCGAGGATCGATGTCCACATCGATACGCGCTGGTCGAACAGCACGATGCTGGTGAAGACCCCAAGACGACCGAAGCCCAGACCCAGCGCACGGGAGTTCTGCCGAAGGTTGTTGCCGTACCAGCGATACATCAGCTTGCGGCTGGCTTTCAGGAAGCTCTTTTCCGGCGGGTGTTCAACGGTGTTGATGGCGGCATCCGGCACGTAGAACGTGTCGTAGCCCAGGCGCATCAGGCTGAACCAGCTGGACTTGTCGTCGCCGGTCAGGAACTTGAAGCGGCCCAGACGCCAGTGCTGCAGCGAATCGCTTTCCACGTCAGCGATGAACATCGGGTCCGTCACCACGGTGGCGCGGAACACCGACATACGGCCGGTCATGGTCAGCACGCGCTTGGACAGCGCCATCGAGCACATGTTGATGTGACGCTGAGCGAAACGCAGCTTGTGCCACTCGCTCATGATGTAGCCGCCGCGTACTTCACAGAATTCGTTGGTGGTCAGGCCGCCGACGTTGCCGAACAGCTGGAACCACGGAACTGTTTTCTGCACAACGCCTTCAGCGAGAACGGTGTCGCCGTCGATCACCGCAACGACGGAGCGGTCGTCCGGCATGTGGCGGGAGATGGCGCGGAAACCGAACGCCAGACCATCACGCTTGCCGGTACCGGCGATGCGCACGAAGTCTAGCTTGACGTGCTCCGGCGGGTTGTACTTGGCCCACAGTGCCTTGACCAGCAGCTCGTCGGACATTTCCACCAGGGAGCACACGATGGTGGTCGGGAAGCCGCAGTTGATGGCTTCGCGAATCACCGAGCTGTACACCTGAGCGGTGGTCAGCGCATCGATACGAAAGCTGGTGACCATCAGGAACACGTGGGACGGATCGGCGGCCTTGCCCAGCTTGCGCACTTTGCGGCGCAGGTGCGGGTAGACGATGTACAGGAAGATCATGCCGCGCACGAAGTGCGTTGCGCCCATCGAGTAGCGCCAGATGCCGACGATACCGATCAGGAAAATGAAATCTTTGGAGTGCGAGTCAAACAGCGATGCAGGCAGCGCCATGGCAATGGCAGCCAGCAAAGTTAGATAAAACAGCCAACCTGCGGCCTGGAGGAAGCCGTGCTTCAGCCTTTGCATAGTGTGTATCCCTAAGTCAGTTGCAACCTCAAGCCGCAAGCTTCAAACCTCCCGTCGCAGGCGCTGACGCCTGGGACGGGAGGGATGAAGCCTGAAACTTGCAGCTCGTGGCTTGCAGCTCGCTGTGTGTTACCAGCAGATACCTTCGATTTGACCGTTTTCGGTGGTGGTGCCTTTCATGAAGCCCACCAGGTCAATCACACGCTTGCCGGCTGGCGCGTTGTTGGCGAGTGCACGGAAGCGCTCGTCGCGGTTACCCAGGATGATCACGTCGGAGTTGTTGATGACCGCGTCGAAGTCCGAGTTCAGCAGGGATGAAACGTGCGGGATCTTGGACTCGATGTAGTCTTTGTTGGCGCCGTGAACGCGAGCGTATTCGACGTTGCTGTCGAAGATGCTCAGGTCGTAGCCTTTACCGATCAGCATTTCTGCCAGCTCGACCAGTGGGCTTTCGCGCAGGTCATCGGTACCGGCCTTGAAGCTCAGACCCAGCAGGGCAACTTTGCGAGTGTCGCTGGCAGCAACGATGTCGAAAGCGTTCTGAACCTGGGAAACGTTGCTGCGCATCAGGGAGTTGAGCAGAGGTGCTTCAACGTCCAGAGTGCTGGCGCGGTAGGTCAGGGCGCGCACGTCCTTCGGCAGGCAGGAACCGCCGAAAGCGAAGCCTGGGCGCATGTAGTACTGCGACAGGTTCAGAGCCTTGTCCTGGCAGACCACGTCCATCACTTCGCGGCCGTCGACGCCGACTGCCTTGGCGATGTTGCCGATTTCGTTGGCGAAAGTGACCTTGGTCGCGTGCCATACGTTGCAGGTGTACTTGATCATTTCGGCAACGGCGATGTCCTTGCGGATGATCGGTGCGTCGAGTTCTTCGTACAGGGATTGCAGAACGTCACCGGACGCCTTGTCGAATTCGCCGATAACGGTCATCGGAGGATGGTCGTAGTCAGCGATCGCGGTGCTTTCACGCAGGAATTCAGGGTTGACCGCGACACCGAAGTCAACGCCGGCTTTCTTGCCCGAGCAGTCTTCGAGGATCGGGATGACAACGTTTGCGACGGTACCTGGCAGAACGGTGCTGCGCACGACGATGGTGTGACGGGTGCTCTTGTCACGCAGTACGAAGCCGATTTCACGGCAGACCGATTCAATGAAGTCCAGCTCCAGATCGCCGTTCTTCTTGCTTGGCGTGCCGACGCAGATCATCGACAGGTCAGTGTCGCGGATCGCTTCGGAGAAGTCGGTGGTGCCACGCAGTTTGCCGGTCTTGATGCCGGTTTCCAGCAACTCGCCCAGACCTGGCTCAACGATTGGCGACTTGCCTTTGTTGATCAGATCGATCTTGGCAGCGGAGATGTCCACGCCAACAACATCATGACCACGCGCCGAGAGGCAGCCTGCGCAGACTGCACCGACATAGCCCAAACCAAAGATGCTGATACGCATAGTAATCTCCTCAATGTTTACGCCATTAGTTGGCCGAATATAAAAACTGTCTTACAACTTTTCGCGCACTCGTACGCACGGCAAATGAATGTCGCGTGACAAGCACAGGCAGAATTAAGGGTGAGTTACCTGGATGAAAGGTAAACCCGAATCTTACAGATCAAAAGTGTCGAGTAGCCCATACATATTTATATAGGTTCCCGATCTGGGATGTGGCAGGCACTCCGACGGATGATTTGCGCGTCGTGCTCAGGCGATCAAGGACAAGGCTTTTGGCCGTCTCCCGATGAATCTGCCCCGATTCACGACTGCGGGCACCCGAATGGTGCTAGCTCAATTCACTTCAACTAGTTTGGTGCGTGACTCCTTGTACGTACCACTTGACCCAAGGGTCTAACTTCGTTGAGAAGCAACTTCCAGATCTGTCCATGTGCCATGTAAGAGATGTCCTACATGGGGGACGAGAATTGTTACGGGATGTAGGAGCGTGGGCAATCCCCATAAGTTCCGGGCCGCTCGTCCTCTTTTTGAGATTTTTCGTAACACTCGGTGCTTTCTGGCGGGATCCAGCGGGCTGGCGATCAAGGTTTGAGCCTTAGTTTATAAGGCTTTGGCCGGCCTGCAGGGTGGGGTGTCACTAGTTCAAATTCACGAGCCGAAATCTGCAAAAAAAGTTGTTAATTTTTTGAGAAAAAAAAGAGCCGTTAGTTTTCGACTGTTAGTTGGCGCCAATTAGCTGTCAGCACTACCGTTCGTCCGTGCAAACTGTAGCTTATGAACTAAGTAAGTGTGGGAATTTGCGAACAGAGTCACTGTTTTTGTTTGCTTTCGGTTGGATGGACAGACGCATTCGAATGATGGTGTTTGCCTGCTCGCACTAAAATCACGAGAAATGTGCGCTGAGCAGTGCACTGAAGTAGGGATGAAATGGCGTCGCGATGCCCGTCATTGGTTGAAGACGGGCAGGCATTTGGTCGCAGGAAAGGGCAGGTGCCAATCAGGCATCTTGCTCATCGCGCAGGAAAATGAGCTTGTCCGGGGAGGACAGTTCTTTGCTGTATCGATAGCCGTGGGCATCGAACTGGGCCAGGTCTTTGGGCTTGCTGATGCGCTCGGAAATGACGAAGCGGGTCATCATGCCCCGGGCTTTCTTGGCATAGAAGCTGATGATCTTGTACTGGCCGTTTTTCTGGTCGCGGAACTCGGTTTCGATCACGCGGGCATTAAGTGCCGGCCGCTTGACCGCCGAAAAGTACTCGTTCGACGCAAGGTTAAGCAGCACGTCGTCGCCTTGTTCTTTCAGCGCATCGTTCAGCCACTCGCTGATGCGGTCGCCCCAGAATGCATAAAGATCCTTGCCCCTGGCGTTCGCCAGTTTTGTGCCCATTTCCAGCCGATACGGTTGCATCAGGTCCAAGGGGCGCAGCAACCCATAGAGCCCGGACAACATGCGCAGGTGCTTCTGGGCGTAAGTCAGATCGGGTCCGCTCAGGGTGTCGGCGTCGAGCCCTGTATACACATCGCCCTTGAATGCCAGCAGTGCCTGTTTGGCGTTTTTGGGGGTGAACGCCGGATCCCAGCTGCCGAAGCGGGCAGCATTGAGGCCCGAGAGCTTGTCGGACAGGTGCATCAGCTCGCCGATCTGCGCGGGGGTCAGGTCGCGCAGCTGGCTGATGAGCTCCTGAGAATGATCCAGAAATTGCGGCAGCGTATGGCGCTTGGTGGTAGGCGGCGTTTCGAAATCGAGGGTTTTGGCTGGGGAAATCACCATCAGCATGGGCAGGTCTCCTTTAATCGTCGGGCGATTCTAGGGGTTGCGTGCGGTTCACTCCAGCTATGGTGTCGATAGGCGCGTTCCTACGGAAGCCGTGCCCGAATCCGGCCATCTGGCCCTGGGCAAATCCGCTATAGTGCCTCGCCGGTTTTCGGCCTCTTTATCAAGGATTGGGAGCACGTCGTTTTGCGCATGCTGTTATTGATCGGAGCCTGTTTGCTGGGGCTCAACGCACAGGCGGCCACGGGGGATATCGCGATGCTGGATCGCGCAGTCTGGCCGGAGGCTCTGGAAACGCCGCAGCTGTTCGACGTCGCTTCTCGCGCCCAGATTCTCAGCTTCGCCCATCAATTGCTGGAAAGCGAAAAGCTCAGCGATGCCCAGCTGAGTGCGCGCCTGGGGCTGCGCCAGATCAACCTGCCGACGGTGAACCTGATCCGCACACGGTTGTGGACGCGCCTGTTCGAGAACTGGACATTCGCTGAAAAAACCTGTGAAGCCGACGCCTCGTTCTGCGTGCTGGTCGACGACGTGCCGATGCTGCGTCAGCGCGCCGCCGAATACAAAGTGGCCGATGATTCCTTCTATGCGCAGTGGGCGGCGCCGGCCGATGCCTTCAGCCAGCGTTATCTCAACGAACTGTTGCGCATGGCCGCCCTGTTCCCGCAGACCAGCAGCGAGATCGAGCGCTATAACTCCGACGAACTCAGCGGCGAAGAAATGCCGGACCGGACCTTCCTGCTCAATTTCGAGAGCGGTCCGACGGTTGCTGATGGGGCCACGGACTGGCTGGCTGACTTCATGCGCCAACAGAAGATCACCGCGACCTTCTTCGTCCTGGGCAAAAGCCTGCAAAGTCGTCTCGACAGCACTTCAGCGCCAGCGCTGCAAAACGTCTACCGGCAGCAATGCGTCGGCCTGCAAGGCTGGGAGTTCAGGTCCCATGCCCATTGGCGCGACTGGCAAGACTCCATCCAGCGCACGGCCGCGCTGGTTCAGCAGGTGCTGCCGGACAATTTCGTGCCGCTGTTCCGTCCGCCTTACGGGCATCGTCGTGCCGACAGCGCGCCGTTCTTCCGCGATCAGCAGCTGCGGGTGTCGCTGTGGAACATCGATTCCCAGGACAGCACCGGACGCATCAGCGCCGAGCAGGCTGCCAACCGGGTGCTGACGCTGATGCTGCTGTGGCGGCGCGGCAATGTGGTGTTTCATGACAGCACGGACAAGCCGCAACAGGCGGTCCCATGGCTGATGGCCAATACCGCGCAAAGCGGTGTGATCTGGGAGGATTGCCATATTTATCCGCAGCAGTTGGCGGACGAAGAAGATGTGCCGGATGAGGAAGATGACACGCCAGACGATGACGCCGCAGAAGAGCCCGCCGAGCAGCCGGGTGCAGCGACAGATCAGACGGCGCCGGCCGCGAAAGAAAAGGAATAGAGAGGGGGAGATGTCGGAAATTTCTGAGGATTTATCCCAGACCGGACTTCCGACTTTAAACGCGGTTGCCCCATCCGCCAAGGCCTAATTCGCCCCCTGAAAAATAAACTTCAAAAAGCGCTGAAACGCGTTTTTATGTCATCGGTTTTGCGGTATTACGACAACAGACCGCCGAACCCTGCAACACAGGTGGCGTCATTCCAGACCCCACTTTGCGCAATTTTCTCCTGCCTCAAGGGGAAAGCCTCGGCGGCCTTTTCGTGACGCAACATCGCTGTGTGTTGCGCCACCCGGCTACTACAAAGGTGAGCGAGTATGGATGACCACGGACGCACCCCTTCCTCTAACCAGCCAATCCTTTACGTGCTCGATACCAACGTATTGATCCATGATCCAAACGCGCTTCTGAATTTCGAAGAACACCACGTTGCACTCCCCATGACGGTCCTCGAAGAACTGGACAAGCTCAAGGCGGGCAAGCACTCGGTGGCTGCCGAATGTCGGCAGGCGATCCGTTTGATTGACAAGACACTCGGCGAAGCGACCCCGGAGGAGGTCGAAAAAGGCGTACCGATCGATCGCGGTACAGGTGTTTTCAAGGGCTATCTGTCCATCCTCATGAACAAGCGGCAAGAGCCCAACCGGGTGCTGCCCGACAACCTCAATGACAACATCATCATCAATCAGTTGATTGACCTGCATGCGCGGAAAAAGGACACGCGCATCGTATTGGTCACCAAAGACATCAACATGCGCCTCAAGGCACGTGCCTGCGGCATCGAGGCCGAGGATTACAGCACCGACCAACTGGTCGACGACGTGTCGATGCTGTCCCGCGGCTACCACACCATGACCGGCTCTTTCTGGGACCGGGTGAGCAAGGTCGATACCCGCCAGGATCACGGCCGTACCTGGCACAAAGTGCAGATGATCGAGCAGATTCCGTCTGTGCACATCAACGAATTCATCATCGATGAGCAAGGCTTCGTCGGTTGGGTCAAAGGCGTCAAGCCAGATGAGTTGCTGTTGCTGGACATGCATCAAGAGCCGCTGCTGCATCAGGAAGCATGGGGGCTGAAGCCGCGCGACATCTATCAAGGCCTGGCGCTGTTCGCGCTGCTCGATCCGGACATTCATCTGGTCAACCTGTCCGGCGCGGCCGGTTCGGGCAAGACCATTCTCGCCCTGGCCGCTGCCATCGAGCAGACCATGGTCAGCAAGCGTTATCGCCGCATCATCGCCACCCGCAGCGTGCAGGGGCTGGACCAGGAGATCGGTTTTCTGCCCGGCACCGAAGCAGAAAAGATGGAGCCATGGCTTGGCGCGATCACCGACAACCTGGAAGCGTTGCACATGGACGATGAAAACACCCATGGCAGCGTCGATTACATCCTGAGCAAGGTGCCGCTGCAGTTCAAATCCCTCAACTACATTCGTGGCCGAAGCTTCCAGCAGAGCCTGATCCTGATCGATGAATGCCAGAACCTCACGCCGCACCAGATGAAAACCATCATCACCCGTGCCGGCGCCGGTTCAAAGGTGGTCTGCCTGGGCAACCTGGCGCAGATCGACACCCCTTATCTGTCGGCCACCAGTTCGGGGCTGACCTACCTGACGGAGCGTTTCAAGGACTTCCCCAACGGCGTGCACATCAGTCTGCAAGGTGTTCCACGCTCGATCCTGGCTGAATACGCGGAGAGCCATTTGTAACGTGACATCAGCTTCAAGCTTCAAGCTTCTAGCCTCAAGCTGCAAGCCGACGTCCGCTTAAGGTCGTTAGCTTGCAGCTTGCAGCTTGCAGCTTGTGGCTTCTAGCCATAACTCCCTACAATCCCCGCTCCTGTTCAGGAGTCATCCCGTGCTCACTCATCTCGATTCCCAAGGTCGCGCCCACATGGTCGACGTCACTGAAAAAGACGTGACGTTCCGTGAAGCCGTGGCCGAAGCGCGCGTGCGCATGCTGCCCGAAACCCTGCAAATGATCGTCGAAGGCGGGCACCCCAAAGGTGACGTATTTGCCGTCGCACGCATCGCCGGCATTCAGGCCGCGAAGAAAACCAGCGATCTGATTCCCCTCTGCCACCCGTTGATGCTCACGGGCGTAAAGGTCGAACTCACCGCCGAAAGCCCTGACACCGTGCATATCCTTGCCCGCTGCAAACTCTCCGGCCAGACCGGCGTGGAAATGGAAGCGCTGACCGCCGCCAGCATCGCCGCCCTGACCATCTACGACATGTGCAAGGCCGTGGACCGAGGCATGACCATCGAGCACGTGCGACTGCTCGAAAAACTCGGTGGCAAAAGCGGGCACTTCATCGCCGACGAGCAGGTGAACGCCCAATGACCATTCACGTGCAAGTCCAGTTCTTCGCGCGTTTTCGCGAAACCCTCGGCACCGAGAGTGAGACGCTCGAAGGCGCGTTCGCCACCATCGACGCCGTGCGCCAGCATTTGCTCGCGCGCGGTGGTGTGTGGGAGGTGCTCAGCGAGAAAGGCATCATGTGCGCCCGTAATCAGGAGCTGTGCTCCCTGGACACGCCTGTTGAGCCGGGCGACGAGGTGGCGTTCTTCCCGACCGTCACCGGAGGCTGATATGGGCGTGCGAGTGCAAGCCGCAGCGTTCGATCCCGGCGCGGAAGTGAATGCCATGCACGACGCCAACGTCGGCGTGGGTGCGGTGGTCAGCTTTGTCGGCTACGTCCGCGACTTCAACGACGGCCTTGAAGTGGCAGGGATGTTCCTTGAACACTACCCCGGCATGACCGAGAAAGCGCTGCTCAAGATCGTCGATGAAGCGCAGCAGCGCTGGCCGCTGCTCAAGCTGGAAGTGATTCACCGGGTGGGCGAATTGAAACCGGGCGAGCCTATCGTGTTCGTCGCAGCCGCCAGCGCCCATCGCCAGGCGGCATTCGAAGCCTGCGACTTCGTCATGGACTACCTGAAGACCCGAGCGCCGTTCTGGAAGAAGGAAAACACGTCAGAAGGGGCCCGTTGGGTGGAGGGCCGCGACAGTGACCACAAGGCCGCGGATCGCTGGAAATAAGCCGGTTTGAGAGGCCCGTTAAACAGGCGCTGTTTAGAGTGGTTGACGCCAGTAAGCTGGCGTCTTAGCATTGCGGCCGGATTGATATCACTGTGATATCCCTCAGGGAATGAGCTCGTCTATCAGGAACCGTATTCCGGTTCCTGCGCGTCAATCTCGTCAAAACCCCTCCGTTTGCCCCAAATCACCGCACCTTGCGGGCGATCAACCGTGCCTGAGCAGGCGCAGTTGAGGCCAACGGACGGACATGAATCTGAAAATACGGAGTGTGGGTGTGAACCGATTGCAGCAGGTGTTCGTTTCAGGGATGGCAGCGGCAACGCTGGTTGTAGTCAGCGGTTGTGCCACGGAGAGCTCGCGGGCGATGCCGGTGGAAAAGGTCGAGAGTTACAACACTCCCTACGCCGGCGTACGTACGCCGATCGCGGTGGGCAAGTTCGATAACCGTTCAAGCTACATGCGCGGGATCTTTTCCGACGGCGTTGACCGCCTTGGCGGACAGGCCAAAACCATTCTCATCACCCACATGCAGCAGACCAATCGCTTCAACGTGCTGGACCGCGACAACATGGCCGAGATCGGCCAGGAAGCGGCGATCAAAAAGACAACGCAGCGGCTCCGTGGGGCTGATTATGTGGTGACCGGTGACGTCACAGAGTTTGGCCGTAAAGAAGTAGGAGACCAGCAACTGTTTGGTTTGCTGGGTCGTGGCAAGTCCCAGATCGCCTACGCCAAGGTCGCCTTGAATATCGTCAACATCAGCACGTCCGAGGTGGTGTATTCCACTCAGGGCGCGGGCGAGTATCAGTTGTCCAACCGCGAGGTCATCGGTTTCGGCGGGACTGCCAGCTATGACTCGACGCTCAACGGCAAGGTGCTGGATCTGGCCATGCGCGAAGCCGTCAACAACATGGTGCGGGCGATTGATGCCGGTGGCTGGAAGCCGGTTGCCAACTGATCACTACAGGGAGTTCGTTTCACATGCAAAACAGTACCCGTCAGTTCCGGTTAATCGCGATGGCGGCAGCAAGCCTGTGGCTTGCCGGCTGCGCTCAACAACCCAAGACCCTGTACCAGTGGGGCAGCTATCAGCCCGAGGTCTACGAATACTTCAAGGGTGAATCCAAAGAGGCCCAAGTCGCCAAGCTGGAGGAAGACCTGCAGAAGATACGTTCCACCAACGGCAATCCGCCACCGGGCTACCACGCTCAGTTGGGCATGTTGTACGGCAGTCTGGGCAAGGATGATCAGATGGTGCAGGAGTTTCGGACCGAGAAGGGGCTGTTCCCCGAGTCGGCGACCTACATGGATTTTCTGCTTAGAAACGTCAAGACAGGAGTCGCCTCCAAATGAGCGCACGTTATCTGACGCTGGCCGCCAGCCTGCTTGCAGCCACCCTGCTGGGCGGCTGCGTAGCGCCGAAGACCGTCGATTATTCGGCCTTCAAGGAAAGCAAACCCCGCTCGATCCTGGTGCTGCCACCGGTTAACGAGTCACCCGACGTCAAGGCGACATACAGCCTGCTGTCCCAAGTCACGTTCCCGCTGGCGGAGGCCGGTTACTACGTCTTGCCAGTGGCACTGGTCGACGAGACGTTCAAGCAGAACGGCCTGACCAGCGCAAACGAGATTCAGGAAACATCCCCGGCCAAACTGCGGGAAATCTTCGGTGCGGATGCGGCGATGTACGTCAAGGTGACGCAGTACGGCACCAGTTACATGGTCATCAGCAGTCAAACGATCGTGGCGGCCACCGCCAAGCTGGTCGACCTGCGCAGCGGAACGACGCTGTGGACCGGCACTGCCAGTGCGTCCAGTGATGAAGGCGGCAACAATAGCGGCGGCGGGTTGGTTGGCATGCTGATCACTGCGGCGGTCAAGCAGATCATCAATAGCTCAACCGATGCAGGCCATCCTATCGCCGGTATCGCCAGCCAGCGTTTGCTCTCGGCCGGCAAGCCAGCAGGTCTGTTATATGGCCCGCGTTCGCCTCGTTACGGCACTGACTGACACCGATCAGGCACAAAAAAAGCGCAACCCCTTCCAGGGTTGCGCTTTTTTTTGCGGCTTACTCCGCCGCAGGAACCGCCCGCTGCACGCGCACGACTGGCCGCAGCAACACGGTCGGT
The DNA here is from genome assembly GCF_041060465.1 of Pseudomonas sp. W2Oct36. Taxonomy (NCBI): domain Bacteria; kingdom Pseudomonadati; phylum Pseudomonadota; class Gammaproteobacteria; order Pseudomonadales; family Pseudomonadaceae; genus Pseudomonas; species Pseudomonas sp. W2Oct36. The sequence goes on along the minus strand of NZ_JAUERW010000003.1, from coordinate 368,799 downwards.
GGCGTTTCGCAGCTGATCTTGCGGCCCAGCTTTTCTTCGATCGACGGCAGCTGATACGAATCGTCTTCACCGGCGAAGCTGATCGACACGCCATCTGCACCCGCACGACCGGTCCGGCCGATGCGGTGTACGTAGTCGTCCGGTACTTCCGGCAGGGTGAAGTTGATCACGTGGCTGATGCCGTCGATGTGAATTCCTCGACCCGCGACGTCAGTGGCCACCAGCACGCGAATCTTGCCTTCCCGGAAACCTTCCAGCGTTTTGATGCGCTTGTGCTGGGGCACGTCGCCTGAGAGCTGCGCGGCATTGATGCCGTCACGCACGAGGCGCTCCTCGATACGCCGCACTTCATCCTTGCGGTTGGCGAAGACCATCACCCGCTCCCAACCGTGGTCGTTGATCAGGTTGAACAGCAGCTTGTATTTGTCGGCGCCGGCGACGGCATAAATGTGTTGCTCGACGGTATCGCTGGCGACGTTCAGCGACTCGATCTCGACGATCGCCGGTTCTGTCGTCCACTGCTTGGCCAGGTTCATCACGTCGTCGGTGAAAGTGGCAGAGAACAGCAGCGTCTGACGCTCGCCCTTGTGCGGGGTCTGGCGAATGATCGAGCGCACTTGAGGGATGAAGCCCATGTCGAGCATGCGGTCGGCTTCGTCCAGCACCATGACTTCAACCATGTCCAGGTGCACTTCGCCGCGCTGGGCGAAGTCCAGCAGACGGCCAGGCGTGGCGACCAGAATGTCGCAGTGGCGCGCTTCGAGGTGTTTGAGCTGCTTGTCGAAATCCATGCCACCAACAAACGTCATCACGTTGAGGTCGGTGTATTTGGTCAGCGCCTCGGCGTCCTTGGCGATCTGCACCACCAGCTCGCGAGTCGGCGCAATGATCAGCGCGCGGGGTTCACCCATGTAGCGCTCTTTCGGCGGAGGCGTCTGGGTCAGCTGCGTGATGATGGAAATCAGGAACGCGGCGGTCTTGCCGGTGCCGGTCTGGGCGCGGCCGATGGCATCGCGGCCTTTGAGGGTGTAACCCAGAACGCCCGCCTGGATCGGCGTGCAGTACGGGAAACCCAGGTCCTGAATGGCGTGCATCAGTTCGGGGGCGAGAGGGAAATCGTGAAAGCGGGTTTTGCCTTCCTGGGGTTCGACGACGAAGTCTTCGGGTTTCCAGGGAATGACGACGGGCTTGGGCGCACGTTCACGGCGCGGGCGTTCTGCCCTGGTAGGCGAAGTGACGACCGGCGCAGCGGCTGCCGAATGCTCTGGCACTGGCGCGTGCACTTCTGCTGCTGACGGTTCCCGCGAGACAGTTTCGGTCTGGCGCTGGGGGACGGAGAGGGGAGCAGCCGGCGCGAGCGGCTCAGCCTCGCTTTTTCCGAACATCTTTTTAAGTGCTTTGAGCACGGTGATCTCATCGATTGATTTAGGAATGTACGCCGGGGAGTGTAAAGCAAGAACCCGGCGCAGCGTAGTGTCCTAGCAAATCCGCAGCGCAATTGGAAGGATCAAATGAGTGGACTAGCGAAGCTTATCCGCGAGCCAGACACCTATGTCGGAAATTTCCTGCGGTAACACTTCGTGCTCCATTGGGTATTCCTGCCATGTCACGGTGACGCCCTGCGCTTCCAGATATTCGTAAGCCGCGCGGCCCATGGCATGCAGAACCACCGGGTCATTGCTGCCGTGCAAGCAATAGGCCGGAATGCGTTGCTGGCTGGCGGACAGACGCATTTCGTCGCTGAACGTCGGTCCGTACGTGGACAGCGCGAGCACGCCGCCAAGGGGGCCTTCCCAGCGAAGGAAGGCGGTGTGCAACACCACGGCGCCGCCTTGGGAAAACCCGGCCAGGAAGGTTCGGGCCGGGTCGATGCCGCTGTCGCGCTGCTGTTCGATCAGCTTGATGACGTCTTGCGCCGAGCCTTCCAGCTCGTCGCTGTCGATGGCGCGGGCCGGGCTCATGGCCTTGATGTCATACCAGCTGGGCATTGCGTAGCCACCGTTGATGGTCACGGCCCGGGTCGGTGCCTGCGGCAGAACGAAGCGCGTGGTCTTCAGCGTCTTCTGCAGCATCTCTGCCACCGGCAGGAAATCGTAGCGATCAGCCCCCAGGCCGTGCAGCCAGATCACGCAGGCATCGACTGCCAATTCCGGTTCGAGGATCAACGGTTCAGACATGTGTGCTCCATTAGTGTGCGATGCCGTCGGCGCAGCGCTTTAAGGCGGTGCGTCGGGCTGTTGGCGGCGTTTGAAAGATGTCGCAAGGTTACAAGTTTTGATCTTGACCTGTCGCTAATTCGACATTGCCAGCATGGTGGTACGGGCTTTGCTACACAACCCGCGGAGTGAAGGCGCTCACCTCGGGCGGTAACACTAATAGGCTATCAAGCAGACAGCCGAGTGTTGCGTCAGAGGCAGCAAGGAATCATCGAACAGGATTCCCGGCACGATTCGCTTTGAACCTCGGGGTTCAAGGACATCATGGGGCTTCAGTCTGCTGGGCTCGCCACATGCCGAACACGCGATGACCAGATGCCTGGCGTCGGTGGCGGTAAACGGGTTCGACGTCGCATGACCCAAAAACAAGCCAGCACGGGTTATGAATGCCTCACAAGGGTGCGACGGGGCTGAGGCTCCTACACAACAAAGAGCAAACTGGAGGTTCGAATGAAGATGTTGAAATCCACCCTGGCTGTAGTGGCCGCCGCTGCAGCGCTCGGTCTGACCGGGTTCGCTCAAGCGGGTGCCAAGCTGGACGCCATTCAGAAGAAGGGCTTTATTCAGTGCGGCGTCAGTGACGGTCTGCCAGGCTTCTCGGTTCCGGACGCAAGCGGCAAGATCCAGGGCATCGACGCCGACTTCTGCCGCGCTGTTGCTGCCGCAGTGTTTGGCGACGCGACCAAGGTCAAATTCAGCCAGCTGAACGCCAAAGAGCGTTTCACTGCGCTGCAGTCCGGCGAAATCGACATTCTGTCGCGTAACACCACCTGGACCAGCTCCCGCGACGCGAGCATGGGTCTGGTGTTCCCGGGCTTCGTCACTTATTACGACGGCGTTGGCTTCCTGGCCAACAGCAAGCTGGGCGTGAAAAGTGCCAAGGAGCTGGACGGCGCGACGATCTGTATTCAAGCCGGTACCACCACTGAGCTGAACGTGTCGGACTACTTCCGCGCCAACAACCTCAAGTACACCCCGATCACGTTCGACACCTCCGATGAAAGCGCCAAGTCGCTGGAATCCGGTCGTTGCGACGTACTGACCTCCGACAAATCCCAGCTCTACGCACAGCGCTCCAAGCTGGCCTCGCCGAAGGACTACGTCGTTCTGCCTGAAACCATCTCCAAAGAACCGCTGGGCCCGGTTGTCGCCCGTGGCGATGAAGACTTCAGCACCATCGTTCGCTGGGTCGGCTACGCGCTGCTGAACGCGGAAGAAGCAGGCGTCACCTCGAAAAACGTTGAAGCCGAAGCCAAGTCGACCAAGAACCCTGACGTGGCCCGCTTGCTGGGTGCCGACGGCGACTACGGTACTCAGCTGAAGCTGAAGAAAGACTGGGTCGTGCAGGTCGTCAAGCAAGTCGGTAACTACGGCGAAATGTTCGAGAAGAACCTGGGCGCAGGCACTCCTCTGGAGATTGCTCGCGGTCAGAACGCTCTGTGGAACGCTGGCGGCATTCAATACGCACCACCAGTGCGTTGATTGACCTGCGCCCGGCTGCGTAAATCGTAGCCGGGCGCTTTGTTGCATTTCTTCCGGGGCACTCCATGCAAAATCAAATCAGCGCACCCAAGCAGAGGCTCAGCCTCAGCGACCCTAAAGTGCGTGCGTGGCTATTTCAGATAATTACAGTTGTCGCCGTAGTCGCGATGGGTTGGTATCTGTTCGATAACACCCAGACCAACCTGCAACACCGGGGTATCACCTCAGGTTTCGGTTTCCTTGAAAACAGTGCCGGCTTCGGCATCGCGCAGCACCTGATTCCGTTCACGGAGTCGGACACCTACGCGCGGGTTTTCCTGATCGGTTTGCTCAACACGCTGCTGGTGACGTTCATCGGCGTGATCCTCGCGACCCTGCTGGGTTTCATCGTCGGCGTCGCGCGTTTGTCCAACAACTGGATCATCAACAAACTGGCAACGGTTTACGTTGAAGTCTTCCGTAACATTCCGCCGCTGTTGCAGATCCTGTTCTGGTACTTCGCGGTGTTCCTGACCCTGCCGGGTCCGCGGGCGGCCCACGGGTTTCTCGGTTCGTTCTTCGTCAGCAGCCGTGGCCTGAACATGCCGGCCGCGATTGCCACCGATGCGGCGTGGCCATTCGTGATCAGCGTGGCACTGGCCATTGTCGCCATCGTGTTCATGACGCGCTGGGCGAACAAGCGCTTCGAAGCCACGGGCGTGCCGTTTCACAAGTTCTGGGCGGGCCTTGGGCTGTTCATCGTGATTCCCACGCTCTGCGCGCTGATCTTCGGTGCACCGGTGCATTGGGAACTGCCTGAGCTGAAAGGCTTCAACTTCGTGGGCGGCTGGGTGTTGATCCCTGAACTGCTGGCGCTGACGCTGGCGCTGACGGTTTACACGGCGGCATTCATCGCTGAAATCGTGCGCTCGGGCATCAAGTCCGTGAGCCATGGCCAGACTGAAGCAGCTCGCTCGCTGGGCCTGCGTCCAGGCCCGACGCTGCGCAAGGTCATCATTCCGCAGGCGCTGCGGGTGATCATCCCGCCATTGACCAGCCAATACCTGAACCTGGCGAAGAACTCGTCGCTGGCCGCCGGTATCGGTTACCCGGAAATGGTTTCGCTGTTCGCCGGTACCGTGCTCAACCAGACCGGTCAGGCCATCGAAGTCATTGCCATCACCATGAGCGTGTACCTGGCGATCAGTATCAGCATTTCCCTGCTGATGAACTGGTACAACAAGCGCATTGCGCTGATCGAGCGGTGAGGAAACGCGCATGACATCCCATACTTTCAAACCCGACATGCCACCGCCGAGCAAAGTCTTCGGCCCGGTGGCATGGATGCGCCAGAACCTGTTCTCGAGCCGGATCAACACGCTGTTGACCCTGTTCGCGATCTACCTGATCTGGCTGGTTGTTCCACCGCTGCTGAGCTGGGCCATCTTCGATGCCAACTGGGTCGGCACCACGCGCGCCGACTGCACCAAGGCCGGCGCCTGCTGGGTGTTCATTGAACAGCGCTTCGGCCAGTTCATGTACGGCTACTACCCGCAGGCACTGCGCTGGAGGGTTGATCTGACCGTCTGGCTGGCGATCATCGGCGTGGCGCCGCTGTTCATCAAAGTGATGCCGCGCAAGGCGATCTATGGCCTGTCGTTTCTGTTCATCTACCCGATCATTGCCTACTTTCTGCTGCATGGCGGCGTGTTCGGCCTGGATCAGGTCGCCACCAGCCAGTGGGGCGGCTTGATGCTGACCCTGGTGATCGCCACGGTGGGTATCGCCGGCGCGTTGCCGCTGGGTGTGGTGCTGGCCTTGGGGCGTCGCTCCGAAATGCCGGCCATCCGCGTGATGTGCGTGACGTTCATCGAGTTCTGGCGAGGCGTTCCACTGATCACTGTGCTGTTCATGTCGTCGGTGATGCTGCCGTTGTTCCTGCCTGAAGGCATGAACTTCGACAAACTGCTGCGCGCACTGATCGGCGTGATCCTGTTCCAGTCGGCGTACGTGGCCGAGGTGGTTCGAGGCGGCATGCAGGCCATTCCGAAAGGTCAGTACGAAGCGGCTGCGGCAATGGGTCTCGGTTACTGGCGGCGCATGGGGCTGGTGATTCTGCCGCAGGCCTTGAAGCTGGTCATTCCCGGTCTGGTCAACACCGTGATCGCATTGTTCAAGGACACGAGCCTTGTGATCATCATCGGCCTGTTCGACCTGCTCAACAGCGTCAAACAAGCTGCCGCCGACCCCAAGTGGCTTGGCATGGCGACCGAGGGTTACGTGTTCGCGGCCCTGGTGTTCTGGATCTTCTGTTTCGGCATGTCCCGCTACTCCATGCATTTGGAGCGTAAGTTGGACACAGGCCACAAGCGTTAGGAGTTTTGTGATGAGTGAAGCTATCAGTAAGCCTCTGGGCGCCGAAGGCATGATCCGGATGGAAGGCGTGCACAAGTGGTACGGCCAGTTCCACGTGTTGAAAGACATCAACCTGAACGTGCGTCAGGGCGAGCGCATCGTGTTGTGCGGTCCGTCGGGTTCGGGCAAGTCGACGACCATTCGCTGCCTCAATCGTCTGGAAGAACACCAGCAGGGTCGCATCGTGGTGGATGGCACCGAGCTGACCTCGGACCTGAAGCAGATCGAGACGATTCGTCGCGAAGTCGGCATGGTGTTCCAGCACTTCAACCTGTTCCCGCACCTGACCATCCTGCAGAACTGCACGCTGGCGCCGATGTGGGTGCGCAAGATGCCCAAGCGCAAGGCCGAAGAAATCGCCATGCATTATCTGGAGCGCGTGCGTATTCCGGAGCAGGCCCACAAATACCCGGGTCAGCTCTCCGGCGGTCAGCAACAGCGTGTGGCGATCGCCCGCGCGCTGTGCATGAAGCCTAAGATCATGCTGTTCGACGAGCCGACCTCGGCCCTCGACCCGGAAATGGTGAAAGAGGTGCTCGACACCATGGTCGGCCTGGCGGAAGAGGGCATGACCATGCTCTGCGTGACCCACGAAATGGGCTTCGCCCGCACCGTGGCCAACCGCGTGATCTTCATGGACAAAGGCGAAATCGTCGAGCAAGCCGCGCCAAACGACTTCTTCGATAATCCGCAGAGTGATCGCACGCGCCTGTTCCTGAGTCAGATTCTGCACTGAGTCAGTAGCCGCTTCACAAAGAGCCCGGGCCCAAGTGCCCGGGTTTTTTACTTTGTGGGAGATTGCTGGCAGATAGATCAGCGGCGTCATCATGTTTGAGGGGTGTGGGCTTACGACACCGCAAAACTGTACCCAATCCCCGTAAAACTTGTGTTCTCTGCCGATCTCCAACAGGATTACTGCTTTGCGCAATGCGCTGTTACATCCTCCTGCCCCCCACGAGAATCCCATGACGACCAAGGCGCCGACGGCGAGCAGTTCCCGTTCCAATGCTTCGACCCCTCACGACATCGACCAACTGCTGATCGATGCAGAAGCCGATGACGAGCAAGTTCAGCAGCTACACCCCGTCCTGAAGCGCCCGTGGTTCCTGTTGTTGGGCCTGGTGCTGGTGGCGCTGAACCTGCGTCCGGCGTTGTCGAGCATGGCGCCATTATTGAGCGAAGTGTCACGAAGCCTGGGGCTTTCTGCGGCCACGGCCGGTTTGCTAACCACGCTGCCGGTGTTGTGTCTGGGCCTGTTTGCACCGCTTGCGCCGATTCTTGCGCGACGGTTCGGCAGCGAGCGCGTGGTACTCGGCATTCTGCTGACCCTGGCGTGCGGGATCGTTCTGCGCAGCTCGCTCGGCGAGTTCGGTCTGTTTGCGGGCAGCATCATGGCCGGGGCCAGCATTGGTATCATCGGGGTATTGCTGCCCGGCATCGTCAAACGCGACTTCGCCAAACAGGCCGGCGCCATGACGGGCGTGTACACCATGGCGCTGTGCCTGGGCGCTGCCGTTGCGGCGGGTTCAACGGTTCCGTTTAGCGAGGCGCTGGGTAACGGCAATGGCAGCGATTGGACCTTAGGCCTGGGCTTCTGGATCGTGCCGGCGATTCTCGCCGCGATCTTCTGGTGGCCGCAAACGCGTCAGCGTCATGGTCAGCATCAGGTGGCCTACCGGGTGCGCGGTTTGCGCCGCGATCCTCTGGCCTGGCAAGTCACCCTTTATATGGGGCTGCAATCGTCGCTGGCCTACATCGTGTTTGGCTGGCTGCCGTCGATCCTCATCGGGCGCGGACTGACTGCCACTGAAGCCGGGCTGCTGTTGTCCGGTTCGATCATGGTGCAACTGGTCAGCTCGCTGACCGCGCCATGGCTCGCAACGCGAGGCAAGGATCAGCGGGTCGCGATTGTGCTGGTGATGCTGCTGACCCTGGCGGGTCTGTTCGGCTGTCTGTATGCACCGCTTGAGCAATTGTGGGCCTGGGCCATCGTGCTTGGGCTGGGCCAGGGCGGGACGTTCAGCCTGGCGCTGACCCTGATCGTGTTGCGCTCGCGGGACTCCCACGTCGCCGCGAACCTGTCGAGCATGGCCCAGGGCTTCGGCTACACCCTGGCGTCGCTCGGGCCTTTCGCGGTGGGCGTCGTGCATGACTGGACCGGCAACTGGGACTCGGTGGGCTGGATCTTCGGCATCATCGGCATCGCCGCGATCATCGCTGGCCTTGGCGCCGGGCGCGCCCTGTACGTGGGCGTCACCAGCGAGAAAGTCTGAGGCCGGCATTTCCCCTGCGAATGCCCGTGGCAAAACGCAGTGCGGCCGCTTATCGTGCATGCATCCTATTTCCATGGACGGCGTTCCCATGAGCGAGACCTTTACCAGCGAACACAACAGCGCGCTGATCACGCGCTTTTACGAGGCGTTCAGTCGTCTGGACGCCGAGGCGATGGCCGCGTGCTACAGCGAAGACGTGGTGTTTTCCGACCCGGTGTTTGGCGAGTTGCACGGGCGGGATGCCGGCGACATGTGGCGCATGCTGACGTCCCGCGCCCGTGACTTTTCGGTGGTGTTCGATCACGTCCGTGCCGACGCCACGACGGGCGCTGCCCACTGGGTCGCGACCTACCTGTTCAGCCAGACCGGCCGCACGGTGGTCAACGACATCCAGGCGCGGTTTGTTTTTCGCGACGGCAAGATCTGCGAACACCACGATCAGTTCGATCTGTGGCGCTGGGCGCGTCAGGCCCTCGGTACGCGAGGTGCATTGCTGGGCTGGGCGCCGTTTGTGCAAAATGCCATCCGTGCACAGGGCCAGAAAGGGCTGAAGGCTTTTCAGGCCAGTCGCTGACGCTTTGTTAAAATCCGCTCCCCTCGCTAATGCGCCACGGTCCTGCATGTCTGACGCCGAAATCGCCACCGCACCTGTGCCCGAAGCCGTGCCGGTCAAATCCTGGTTCGTGTACTTGGTGCGCGCGGCCAACGGTTCTTTGTACTGCGGTATCAGCAATGACCCGCAGCGCCGATTCGCTCAACATCAGAGCGGCAAAGGCGCGCGTTTCTTCAGCTCCAGCCCGGCGGTGGCGCTGGTTTACGTCGAAGCTTGCCGCGACAAGGGCGACGCATTGCGGCAGGAGCGCCTGATCAAAAAGCTGCGCAAAAGCGCCAAGGAATGCCTGGCTGCCACCTATATCCAGCCGAGTGATGCCACGCCATCAGGCCGAGCGGGTATGCCGTAAGCGTGCAGGAGGCTAAGCTGGGGCTTTCCCCCTGCGGATGGCCCGAAGCATGTCTGAGTTGATTCTTCATCACTATCCAATGTCCCTGTTCGCCGAGAAAGCCCGACTGATGCTGGGTTTCAAAGGCCTGTCATGGCGCTCGGTCATCATCCCGTCGATCATGCCAAAGCCCGACCTCATGCCCCTCACCGGCGGCTATCGCAAAACCCCGGTTCTGCAAGTGGGCGCCGACATCTACTGCGACACCGCGTTGATCGCGCGCCGGCTGGAGCAGGAAAAGTCTTCGCCGACCTTTTATCCCGAAGGCCAGGAGTTCACGGCGGCCAGCCTCGCGGCCTGGGCGGATTCGGTGCTGTTCCTGCACGCTGTCAGCCTGGTGTTTCAACCGGCCTCCCTCGCTGTGCGTTTCGCCAAAGTCCCGCCTGAGGCTGTGAAGGCATTCGTTGCCGACCGCGCCACGCTGTTCGATGGCGGCAGCGCCAATCGCGTGCCGCTGGAAGTGGCTCAGCATCAATGGCCGACGCTGATGGCGCGTCTGGAAACCCAGCTGGAGCGCAACGGTGATTTCCTCTTGGGCGCGCCCTCGATTGCCGATTTCTCGGTGGCCCACACCCTGTGGTTCCTGAAGCAAACGCCTGTCACATCCCCCCTCGTGGACGCCTACCCGGCGGTGTTGAACTGGTACGAGCGCGTTATTGGATTCGGCCATGGTGCACCGAGCGAGTTGAGTTCGGGCGATGCCGTTGAAATCGCGCGTGCGGCTACCCCGGCATCGGTGCCTGACGAAGATTTCAGCGAGCCCAACGGTTTTACCGTCGGCCAGCAGGTCACCGTGTCTGCCGTGGATTACGGCGTTGATGCAGTGGCGGGAGAGTTGGTGTTCAGCGGCCGCGAAGAGATCATCCTGCGTCGTGAAGATGAACGCGCGGGTACCGTGCATGTGCACTTCCCGCGCGTTGGTTTTCAAATCAAAGCCGCCTGAAAACAGACCCCGGCTCGTCATTCATGAGCCGGGGTGTTTCAGCTACTGCGCAACGGCCTGGTCCGCAGCGCTGTAGCTGAAGATATCCCCGCCGGCATTGGCGAAGTTCAGCCGCAGGATTGGCACGTTGTAGCCGGCGTTATTCATCTTCACCTGAAAGTTTCGGGCGGCGGCCAGCCCTCCCGCCTTGCTCACGTCATAAAAATAGGCGGCGATGTACTTTGGCATCTGCTCGCCGCCGCCTAAGTTGTTGAGCAAAATTTCATTCCAGACTGACTGGTGTTGAGGGAAGTCATCTCTGGAGGCAATCATGTTGTTCCAACCGTGCTGACTGTCGATGTTCCAGGAACACTGTCTGTACATCTGTTGGCCAACGCTTTGAAAGTGTTGATCCCATTGGGTTGCGGTGGTGATGTTCATGCCTTCGCAAGAACCCCACGCGTAAGCAGAATTATCATCGTCAGGCTTCGCTGGTGCGCTGGGCGGGTACTGCTTGCCCCGGTAGCCGCAGCCCTTATGGCCGTTGGCGGTCGACGTCGACGCGTCATAGGGATACAGACAGATAAAGCCGGATTCCAGCCCCGGCAGACCGTATGCAATGGCATCGATGCGGTTGCGCAGGATAAACCCTGCAGGATGGTACAACCGGGTCTGAATCACGCCTCTGCGTAGCCATGAATAAGAAGTCGCGCCTATCGCCAGGGCGTTTGAGCTGTACATCCAGGGATTGAAATTACCGTCGTCCACCGTCCGCAACGTTACGCCGCTGCAATAATAATGGCCACGTGGTTTGTTGGTGCCGTATTCACGGCAATCCGTGATGGTTTCTTTGTAGTTTTTATTGACGTCGGCGAGAACTTGCTCGGGTTTCTGCAACTGTGCGCGGGGAGCATAGGCCGGCGCCTGTGTTGTTGATGGCGCAGGCGGTGGTGGCTCCATCGGGGGAAGGGGCTGATTGGAGCAAGCGCTCAGTATCAGCGTGAGCATTAACACATAGCGACTTGTTAATTGACGGATCATGGCCGGAATCCTTCTAGCGCGTTGATAGTCCTGGTATGTGGAATGAGCGCCGTGCATGAAGTTGCTCAGCGTTCGATAACGTCATTGCCTTCACGGATAAGCAATCTGGTCACTCGCCGAGTACCCGAAACGACTCGAGGGTGCGGCATTAAAGTTGATGGAGTAGATGGGCACACGCCTGGCTTTTTTGCTTGCCAGTTTGGACTGGAAAGCCCGGGCGTCATCGCGCGCACCGGGTTTATTGACGTCGTAGAAAAACGCCATCACTAAAACATCTTCGATGACTCCAACCGTCGGCACCAGAATCTCGTTCCACGATGTTTTGGCCGGAAAGCTTTCATGGGAAGCAATCATCGCCATCCAGTTGCTGGCTTTGCCGGACGACCAGGAACACTGCGAATACTCAGTTTGGCCGTTGCTTTGATAGTGAGCATTCCATTGGGCAGCGGTGGTATAGCCGAGTTTGTTGTCGCATGAGCCCCATACAATGTAATGGGTTGGGGGTGCCGGGTGCACCCGGTGCGCGCTCAAAGTCACACCCGTTATAGTTTCGGGGTTTTCTGACCGTGTAGGCGTCAAAAGGATAAAGGCAATTGACCCCGGACCAGTTGGCCTGTCCGTCGGAGTAATACTTATTGATGTCGTCGGGGTTCATCCGGATGTATCCGGCGCGGTGATAAAGGGTTTTGGTACTCAGGTCGTGCCTCAGCCAGGTGAAGGATGAGGAACCGAGCGCATTGGCACTCGCGCTGGCAGTCCAGGGGTCGAAGTTGCCGTTATCGACAGTTCTTAAAAACACGCCTGAGCATCGAAATAACGGCTGGTTTCCGCTGCACGCTGTTGAGTTGTCATTGTAGTTTTTATTCAGTAGAGGCAAGCCCACCGATGGCGCAAGGGGGGGATTGTAGATATAGGTGCTAGCCACACGAGGCGCCACACTTCTCGTCGCAGGGACGTTGGTTTGAGGGACATTGACTTCAGGGGTGTCGGCTTGACGCACGGCTGTACTGCAACCCACTAAAAAAGATAAAAGTAAGGCGAGTGCGCCGGGAAGAGGCTTCATGACGTCTGATCCATCAGAGTAAGGGTCATTTGAATTAAGTAATCTTCCGGATGTTTGTCAAGTCTGTAACTCAGGCCTTAGTGAGGGCGGGTATGAGTTGTCAATCAGCCGTTGGCTGCCTTTTGATCGCTATTGGCGATTAGGGGGCAGGTTGTTTATTTCGAAGCTAAGTGCCTGTGGCAGTCGCAGGCTTATAGGCGTTGGGTTTACATCGCGAAACAAACTAGCGATTACAGCGCCAAGTAAGGTTGGTCGCCTCGGATGCGGCGTTTGATTGATGCGCTAGTGCAATCGAAATATCAGCGTATGTTGATATAGCGAATTGCTCGTTAGTTGTTTGCAAGGGTGCGCCGGGTTTGGCTTCGGGCTTCGACATATAGCGAGTTGCAATTAGTCTTATCGCCAAGAAATCTAGAAGGTCGAAGAAAGCGTGCCTACGATTCAATTAGTTTTTGTACTGAGCGATGGGCCATCAGGAGAGTGACATGAAAAGGAAGTCATATTTTGCAGCGCTTGTATTGGCGCTGTTGGCGGGGTGTTCATCTCAGGTAACCAAGGATGTCGAGCCTCCCCCTGCACCCGGCGGGCCGTCTGCACTTGCGCCGAGGGCGGCTAAACAGACAGAGCTCAGTGATGGTGTGGGTATCGCCGCGTTGATTAACATGAATTACAACGAAGATACGACTTCTTGTATCGACTACAACACAGGGGCATCACGGGGCTACTATTTTTGCACCGGGGTTTTGTTGAGGACTACGGATAACGGAAATTTCATGCCGTGGGAGGCCAGTCCGACGGCGCTTGCATTGCAGGGGACTTCTTTTTCGTGGATCAGGCATGATCTTCATACCTCCGGCTTTTTCAAACGTGCCGGGTTCATATTGCTCAATTCGGCAGACACTTTGGCCGGGGCGGTGCCCGGGATAACCGACTTGCACGTTGCAAATCCTGAGCAGGATCCAGCCGTCACGTGTGTTTATCCATTCGATGCCTGGACAACGCGAACGATGAACAGGCCGTATGGCGGATGTAATTACGAGGGAGTGCCCGGGGGCGTCGGTTACCCCAGCTATGCGCCTTGGGGTATCTGCGATAAAAAGCTTGGATATACCACCTCGGCGCAGTGGGAATGGGACTTCCGTCAGCATAACCAGGTCAACTATAACCAATGTTCGTGGAGCTCTGACAACGCGCAAGGCTGGCGTAACTCGATAGCCTCGCATAACAGCATTTCGGGCCAAAGCTTCTGGAACGAAGTCATGCTCAAAAATTGGGGTGGGACGGAATGGGTCAGCGTGGCAAACGAAGCGATGCGCAAGTGGACTGTCGCGTTCTTCTACGACGTAGCGAAACCAGGTGCTTTATCCGACGCCAAGGCGTTCCAGCAGAAGATGGCCAACACCGGAAAACACGTGCCTATTCTTCGAATCGACTTTAACGCAGCGGCCTCTGAGCGATTTCAGTTTCTGGCCGGCGATCAGGTGGCAGGCGCTTATCCGTAATCAGTCTTGGAGAGCCTACTTCAACGCCGCCAGAATCTGCTCTTCGCTAAACCCCCTGATCAACGTGCCATTCACGTCGATCAGGGGAATGCCGCGGCCACCCAGTGCTTCATAGGCTTTGCGCCCTGCGGCGTCTTTCTCGATATCGTACTCGGTATAGCGAATACCCTGGCTGTCGAGAAAGCGCCGGGTCTGTTTGCAGTAGCCACACCAGTCCGTGGCGTACAACGTCACCTTCGCATTGGCCTGCGCCTGCTCCGACAACGCGGAGGAGGGGTGAACCAGGTTTTCGATTTTGCCCCAGTTCTGGTAGACGACCACCACCAGCATGACGAGCAAGCACTTCTTCAGGGTACGAACGAACATGTGGGTCTCGGCTCCTCGGCAGGGGTCAGCGGCGTTTGAGCTGATCGGTCAACTGAGTGGGCAGCCCTTTGATGATCAGCGTGCCTTTCTCTTCGTCGTACTCGATCTTGTCGCCCAGCAGGTGCGCTTCAAAGCTGATCGACAGACCTTCGGCGCGGCCAGTGAAGCGACGGAACTGATTGAGCGTGCGCTTATCGGCCGGGATCTCGGGCGACAGGCCGTAATCCTTGTTGCGGATGTGATCGTAGAAAGCCCGCGGGCGATCCTCGTCGATCAGGCCCGACAACTCTTCCAGGGCGATGGGCTCGCCCATTTTGCTCTGGCTGCTCGCGTAGTCGACCAGCGCCTTGGTTTTCTCGCGGGTCGATTCTTCCGGCAGGTCTTCGCTCTCGACAAAATCACTGAAAGCCTTGAGCAGGGTGCGGGTCTCGCCCGGTCCGTCGACGCCTTCCTGGCAGCCGATGAAGTCGCGGAAGTACTCGGAAACCTTCTTGCCGTTCTTGCCTTTGATAAACGAGATGTACTGCTTGGACGCTTTGTTGTTCTGCCACTCGGAAATATTGATGCGGGCCGCAAGGTGGAGTTGACCCAGGTCCAGATGCCGCGACGGCGTCACGTCCAGCGCCTCGTTTACCGCCACGCCTTCGCTGTGGTGCAGCAACGCGATTGCCAGGTACTCCGTCATGCCTTGTTGATAGTGCGCAAACAGTACGTGACCGCCGACCGACAGGTTCGACTCTTCCATCAGCTTCTGCAGATGCTCGACCGCGATGCGGCTGAACTGGGTGAAATCCTTGCCCTGATCCAGGTATTCCTTCAGCCAGCCACTGAACGGGTGCGCGCCGGATTCGGCATGGAATAAACCCCAGGCCTTGCCCTGTTTAGCGTTATAGCTCTCGTTAAGGTCCGCCAGCATGTTCTCGATGGCCTGCGATTCGGCGAGTTCCGAGTCCCGGGCATGGAGCACGGCGGGCGTGCCGTCAGGTTTTTTGTCGATCAGGTGGACGATGGCGTGACGGATCGGCATGGAATTCTCGGCGGCTGAAGTGGAACTGAACGGGACCAGACCAGGCCCGTGCGAAAGTCGGCAAGTGTACCGCAGACGGGGGGCGGAACGCTCTGGGAGGGCCGAAAACGCTGACCTGAGCCCATTAATATGACTTTTTTACGCCTCTCGGGCGATAAAGCTGACCAAATGGGTAGGTAGGGGCGGATATTTGCGTTGCGCTGTGCTAGTTTTGCCCGGTCCTGAGCGCCCAAGCGCGCCAGGCGTGCAGTTTGTGGGCGTTCGGCCGAACCAAAGGCCGTTTACAGTATCTACATTTCGCGTCTGTACCACACTCTGCAAACCATTCGAATTTGATAGGGAAGGAACACCACCATGGCTCTGACTAAAGACCAATTGATCGCCGATATCGCAGAAGCAATCGACGCGCCGAAAACCACCGCGCGCAACGCTCTCGACCAATTGGGTCAAATCGTCGCTGACCAACTGGAAAACGGTAGTGAAATCACTCTGCCAGGCATCGGCAAACTGAAAGTCACCGAGCGTCCAGCACGCACTGGCCGCAACCCTTCGACTGGCGCAGCCATCGAAATCGCTGCCAAGAAAGTCGTCAAGTTCGTACCAGCCAAAGTACTGACTGACTCGGTCAACAAGTAAGCGAAAACGCTGCTTGGTTGAGGAAACCGTGTGACGGAGCGATCCGGACACGGTTTTTTTGTGCCTGCGATTCGGTTATCGCTTCGGTCGTCGGCGACCTAGCGCGGTGAAACCCAACGCGTTGCCCGCCAGGCGGCTTGCTGCGGCTTGTCCTGGAAGGTCCAGGCAACGAAGCGACTCTGTTTCTGCCCTTGCCCCATTTCGACCGTCTGGCTTTCAACCGCACCGGCTTTTTTCAGGGCGCTCTGAATCAGCGGCAGATTCGACGCTTTGGACACCAGCGTGCTGAACCACAGCACCTGTTTCGCGACGTGCGCACTTTCGCTGATCAACTGGGTCACAAAGCGCGCCTCGCCCCCTTCGCACCACAACTCCGCCGCCTGACCGCCGAAATTCAACACCGGCAATTTGCGTTTGGGATCTGCCTTGCCAAGGGCTCGCCATTTACGCTGGCTGCCGCTCAACGCTTCCGCAGCCGAGGCGTGGAAGGGCGGGTTACACACGCTGATGTCGAAGCGCTCATCGGGCTGCAGCAAGTGGGTCAGGATGTGCTTTTGGTCAGTCTGATGCCGAAAGCTGATGCTCTTGCTCAAGCCGTTGGCTTTGACGATGGTCGTTGCCGAGGCAAGGGCGACCTTGTCGATGTCCGAGCCCAGGAACGACCAGCCGTACTCGCCCTGACCGATCAGCGGGTAGATGCAGTTGGCGCCGGTGCCAATGTCCAGCGCAGTGACGGACGCCCCGCGCGGGATGACCCCGTCGTTGCGTTCCGCCAGCAGATCCGCGAGAAAGTGCAGGTAGTCCGCCCGTCCCGGGATTGGCGGGCAAAGGTAGTCCGCCGGAATATCCCAATGGGCAATGCCGTAGAACGCTTTAAGCAAGGCGCGGTTGAACACCCTCACGGCTGCCGGGTTGGCAAAATCGATGCTTTCTTTGCCATAGGGGTTGAGGATCACAAATGTGCCCAGTTCGGGGCTGCTTTTGATCAGGCGCGGAAAGTCGTAATGGCCTTGATGGCGGTTGCGCGGGTGCAGAGTGGCTTTCTCGCGTGGCGTGGAAGGCTTGGCCTGTTGAGCAGGTTTGGCTTTCTTGCGCGGGGGATTGCGTGGCGGTTTGGGGGCGTCGGGGCTGGTCATCGGTGATGCATTCTCATGAAAGCACAACCCCTGTAGGCGTGAGCTTGCTCGCGATCATCGTGTGTCAGTCAACGGTTGGGTTGCTGATAGACCGATATCGCGAGCAAGCTCACTCCTACAGGGGTCATGGTCGTCAACCGGCCTGCAATTCAGGCCGGCTGATCTGATCGGATTACAGGCTCGCGATCCGCGCGTGCTGCTCTGCCAGTTTGCCCAGCGCCTGTTCCGCTTCGGCCATCTTCGCGCGTTCCTTGGCGATCACCTCAGGCGGCGCCTTGTCGACGAACGCGGCATTGGACAGCTTGCCGCCCACCCGCTGCACTTCACCCTGCAGACGCTGGATTTCCTTGTCCAGACGCGCCAGTTCGGCGTCCTTGTCGATCAGGCCGGCCATCGGTACCAGCACTTCCATCTCACCGACCAGTGCGGTCGCCGACAGGGGTGCCTCAGCGCCGGCTTCCAGCACGGTGAACGATTCAAGCTTGGCCAGCTTCTTCAGCAGGTGCTCGTTCTCGTTCAGGCGGCGTTGGTCTTCGGCGCTGACGTTCTTGAGGAACAGCTGCAGCGGCTTGCCCGGGCCGATGTTCATTTCGCCACGGATATTGCGCACGCCGAGCATCAGGCTCTTGAGCCACTCGATGTCGCCTTCTGCTGCGACGTCGATGCGCGCTTCATTCGCCACCGGCCATGGTTGCAGCATGATGGTCTTGCCTTCAACGCCCGCCAGCGGCGCGAGGCGCTGCCAGATTTCTTCGGTGATGAAGGGCATGAACGGATGCGCCAGGCGCAGTGCGACTTCCAGCACGCGCACCAACGTGCGACGGGTGCCGCGCTGACGCTCGATCGGCGCCGTCTCGTCCCACAGAACCGGCTTGGACAGCTCCAGGTACCAGTCGCAATACTGGTTCCAGATGAACTCGTACAGCGCCTGCGCCGCGAGGTCGAAACGGAACTGATCCAGCTGGCGGGTTACTTCGGCTTCAGTGCGTTGCAGCTGCGAGATGATCCAGCGATCCGGCAGCGAGAGCTCGAACGCCTCGCCGTTCTGACCGCAGTCCTCGCCCTTGTCGAGGACGTAGCGCGCGGCGTTCCAGATTTTGTTGCAGAAGTTGCGATAGCCTTCGACGCGGCCCATGTCGAACTTGATGTCACGGCCCGTGGAAGCCAGCGAGCAGAAGGTGAAGCGCAGGGCATCGGTGCCGTAGCTGGCGATGCCGTCGGCGAATTCGTCGCGGGTCTGCTTCTCGATCTTCTTGGCCAGCTTGGGCTGCATCATGCCGGAGGTGCGTTTCTGCACCAGGGCTTCAAGCTCGATGCCGTCGATGATGTCCAGGGGATCAAGGACGTTGCCCTTGGACTTGGACATCTTCTGGCCTTGGCCATCTCGCACCAGACCGTGAACGTACACGGTCTTGAACGGCACCTGCGCCGTGCCGTCTTCGTTCTTCACCAAGTGCATGGTGAGCATGATCATCCGGGCGACCCAGAAGAAAATGATGTCGAAACCGGTAACCAGTACATCGGTCGGGTGGAAGGTTTTCAGGAAATCG
The DNA here is from genome assembly GCF_041060465.1 of Pseudomonas sp. W2Oct36. Classification (NCBI taxonomy): domain Bacteria; kingdom Pseudomonadati; phylum Pseudomonadota; class Gammaproteobacteria; order Pseudomonadales; family Pseudomonadaceae; genus Pseudomonas; species Pseudomonas sp. W2Oct36. Next base: position 350,190 of record NZ_JAUERW010000003.1, on the reverse strand, counting down.
GTCTGCTCCGGCCAGCCCAGGGTGGAGAACGTCCACAGGCCGGAACTGAACCAGGTGTCGAGCACGTCGTTGTCCTGCTGCAGGGCAACATCAGGACCGAGGTTGTGCTTGGCGCGGACTTCGGCTTCGTCGCGGCCGACGTAGACCTTGCCGGACTCGTCGTACCAGGCCGGAATGCGGTGGCCCCACCAGAGCTGACGGCTGATGCACCAGTCCTGAATGTCGCGCATCCAGGAGAAGTACATGTTTTCGTATTGCTTGGGCACGAAGGCGATTCGGCCATCTTCAACGGCGGCGATGGCAGGTTCGGCCAGCGGCTTGGTCGACACGTACCACTGATCCGTCAGCCACGGCTCGATGATGGTCCCGGAGCGGTCGCCCTTCGGTACTTTCAAGGCGTGGTCGTCGACGCTGACCAAAAGGCCGGCGGCGTCGAACGCAGCCACGATCTGCTTGCGCGCTTCGAAGCGGTCGAGGCCGGCGTATTCGGCGGGGAGGGTGCCATCGACGGTGTCGTTCAGCGTGCCGTCGAGGTTGAATACCTGGGCAGCGGGCAGAACGGCAGCGTTCTTGTCGAAGATGTTCAGCAGCGGCAGGTTGTGTCGCTTGCCGACGTCGTAGTCGTTGAAGTCGTGGGCCGGGGTGATCTTCACGCAGCCGGTGCCGAACTCAGGGTCGCAATAGTCGTCCGCGATGATCGGAATGCGACGGCCTACCAGCGGCAGCTCAACGAACTGGCCGATCAGCGCCTTGTAGCGCTCATCGTTCGGGTTCACGGCAACGGCCGCATCACCGAGCATGGTTTCCGGGCGGGTTGTCGCGACGATCAGATAGTCCAGACCTTCAGCGGTCTTTGCGCCATCGGCCAACGGGTAGCGCAGGTTCCACAGGTGGCCTTTCTCGTCGTGGTTTTCCACTTCGAGGTCGGAGATTGCGGTGTGCAGCTTGGTGTCCCAGTTGACCAGCCGTTTGCCACGGTAGATCAGGCCGTCTTCATGCAGGCGCACGAAGGCTTCCTTAACGGCTTCGGACAAGCCGTCGTCCATCGTGAAGCGCTCGCGGCTCCAGTCGACCGACGAGCCCAGGCGACGGATCTGGCGGCTGATGTTGCCACCTGACTGATCCTTCCACTCCCAGACTTTTTCGAGAAATTTGTCGCGACCCAGATCGTGACGGCTTTGACCCAAGGCTTCGAGTTGGCGCTCCACCAGCATCTGCGTGGCGATACCGGCGTGGTCGGTGCCCGGCTGCCACAGGGTGTTGCGACCCTGCATGCGGCGGAAGCGGATCAGGGCGTCCATGATCGCGTTATTGAAACCGTGGCCCATGTGCAGGCTGCCGGTGACGTTCGGCGGCGGAATCATGATGGTGTACGAGTCGCCCGCGCCTTGCGGAGCGAAATAGTTTTCGGACTCCCAGGTCTGGTACCAGGAAGTTTCGATGGCGTGCGGCTGGTAGGTCTTGTCCATGCGAGGCGGGAACCTGATCTGCTTTGAGTCGGAAAAGCCGACGAGTATAGCTTTTCAAGGCGGCGTCAAGCTACAAGCGCTAGGTCGGGTGCTACGAGCGGTGATGCCCGGAATCGTCGCGGGCACCTGTAGGACTGCGCTTACCCGCGATCCCGGGTCGGAAAGAGGACAGGTTCAGCTGTTGTATTGACTCAACAGCCGTTCCATCCGCGCATCCAGACGGCGTTTGATTTCGTTCTCGATGTGTGGGGCGAAGTCGTCGATCACGTCTTGCATGATCAACTGCGCAGCGGCACGCAGTTCCCCATCCAGGTGCAGCAGCGCGTCAGCGTTCGGCGCCTTGGAGGTCGAAGCGTTGGCCGCAGGTGCGGCAGGTGTAACCGCCGCGGCCGGCTCGGGCGTGAGCAGGGGAATGTCATTGAGGTTGGCATCGTGCTCATCGAGCGTCACGACCTGGCCGGTGACCACGTCAAACAGCAGCGGGATCTGCTCGTCGCTGTGCACGGACTCGGTCAGCAGGGGAGCCTGGGCCGGGTCATCGCCCAACAGCTGGCGAATCGATTCGAGGTCATCCAGCAGGTGCGCTGAATCTTTCAGGTGTTTTGAATTATCCATCGTGTGCTCAAAGACGCTGCAGCCGGTGATCTTGCAGAGGATAGCCCTGTTCGCGGTAGAAGCGAAAACTCTCGCGTGCCGCGAGGCGGATGGCTGGGTCCTCGACAACGATCTCGGCGACACGCGCGAATCGTTTGAAGAATTCCGGGATGCGCAGGTCAAGATTGACCAGCAGATCCTGATGTTGGCCGGGGTCGCTGCCGATACCCAGCGCCACCGGAGCGTCCTGATCGTCCTCGACCGAGCCATGGGGCACGAACGCTTCGCCCCGGAAGCGCCACAGTCGGGCGTCCAGCTCCTCGCGTTGCCCGGCATCGCTGCAATGCAGGTACACCCGATGGCCGAGGCGCCAGGCCTTGTCGGTGAGTTTGCAGGCGAAGTCCAGGCGCGCGACAGGGTCGGCACTCGGCAGAATGTAGAAATCGACTTGGGTCATGGGTGATTCCAGAACGCTGAACGCGCCGACCGGGGAGGCCAGCGCGTTGGCAGCGGCTTAAACGCCGGCGCGGTCGATCAGGTATTGGGTCAGCAGCGGAACCGGACGGCCCGTTGCGCCCTTGTCCTTGCCGCCGCTCAGCCATGCCGTGCCGGCGATGTCCAGGTGCGCCCACTCGTAGGCTTTGGCGAAGCGCGAGAGGAAGCAGGCCGCGGTGATGGTGCCGGCCTTCGGGCCGCCGATGTTGGCGATGTCGGCAAACGGGCTGTCCAGCTGCTCCTGGTACTCATCGAACAACGGCAGTTGCCAGGCACGGTCGTCGGCGCGTTTGCCGGCTTCCAGCACTTGGCTGATCAAGGCGTCGCTGTTGCCCAGCAAGCCCGAGGTGTGACCGCCCAGCGCGACGACGCAAGCACCGGTCAGCGTGGCGATGTCGATAACGGCCTGTGGCTTGAAGCGTTCGGCGTAGGTCAGCGCGTCGCACAGCACCAGACGGCCTTCGGCGTCGGTGTTGAGGATCTCGACGGTCTGGCCGCTCATGGTCTTGACGATGTCACCCGGGCGGGTTGCGTTGCCGCTCGGCATGTTTTCAGCTGCCGCGACGATGCACACCAGGTTGATCGGCAGTTGCAGTTCGAGCACGGCGTTCAACGTGCCGAACACGCTCGCCGCGCCGCACATGTCGAACTTCATTTCGTCCATCCCCAGTCCCGGCTTGAGGCTGATCCCGCCGGTGTCGAAGGTGATGCCCTTGCCGACGAGCACGAAAGGCTTTTCGCTTTTCTTGCCGTTGGAGTACTGCATGACGATCAGGCGTGGCGGCTGAGCGCTGCCTTGACCGACCGCGAGGAACGAGCCCATGCCCAGCTTTTCGATGTCTTTTTCATCGAAGATCTCGACCTTGAGGCCCTTGTTGGCTTTGCCCATCGCCTTGGCCTGCTCGCCCAGATAGGTCGGGTGGCAGATGTTCGGCGGCATGTTGCCCAGGTCGCGGGTCACCGCCATGCCGGCAGCGATGGCCTGTGCGTGTTTGGCCGCACGTTCAACGTCGGCGACGTTGGCTTTGGCGGTCAGCAGGGTGATTTTTTTCAGGGCGCGAGGATCGACTTTCTGGCTCTTGAAGCGATCGAAGACGTATTCGCCATCGGCCAGGGTTTCGACCAGCAGGCGGTTCTTGCCATAAACATCGCGATTCTTGACGTTCAGTTGGTCAAGGTCGAAACCGGCATCAACGCCACCCAGGCTTTTCAGGGTGCTGAGTGCGCCGCTGATGATTTTGCGGAACTGACGATCGTTCAATTCCGGCTCTTTACCCGAACCGACCAGCAGTACGCGTTCGGCTTTCAGGTTGGGCAGGCTGTGCAGCAACAGGCTCTGGCCGATCTTGCCCGACAGGTCGCCGCGTTTGAGGACAGCGCTGATGGCGCCGCCGCTCAGGGTGTCGAGGGTGCTCGCGGTGTCGCTCAGCGTGCGGCCTTCACCGACAGCGACCACCAGTGTGGCGGTCTTCAAGGTTTCTGCACTGACGCTTTTAACAACCAATTCCATGTCGGGGTCCCCGAATAAACTGTGAGTTATCGCACTTGAGCACACGGCTCGGCAGCGGCGCAGAGGTATTTACACCGGCATGCCTGCGGCAAGGCCCGCAGTTTGACCCTGCGAGCCAATGGATGACAACCCCGTCCGGGTGCGCCGGTGTGCCGGTTACAGAAGTATCCCGCGCGCGCAGTGACAGACACACCCAATCACAGGATAATGCCGCATATTTTTTTGGTGGTTCGCCGTCGCGCGCATCATGGCTGATCCATTTCATTGTCATGCCGCCTTAGCGTGACAACCCTGGAGTGTCTGGTTTGATTGTCTTCCGTTACCTGTCCCGAGAAGTGCTGGTTACCCTGAGCGCTGTCAGTGCTGTGCTGCTGGTAATCATCATGAGTGGCCGCTTCATCAAATACCTGGCCCAGGCTGCATCGGGTGCACTCGATCCGGGTGTGCTGTTTCTGATCATGGGTTTCCGTCTGCCGGGCTTCCTGCAGCTGATCCTCCCGCTGGGGTTATTCCTGGGGATTCTTCTGGCGTACGGCCGGTTGTACCTCGAAAGCGAAATGACCGTACTGGCCGCCACCGGCATGAGCCAGCAACGTCTGTTGCTGATCACCCTGGCGCCGGCTGCGCTGGTGTCACTGCTGGTGGCCTGGCTCAGCTTCAGCCTCGCCCCCCAGGGCGCGACCCAGTTCCAGCTGCTGATCAACAAGCAGGACGCGATGACCGAATTCGACACGCTCGTGCCGGGTCGTTTCCAGCTGCTGCGTGACGGCAGCCGCGTGACCTACACCGAAACCATGAGCGACGACCGCATCAATTTGGGTGGCGTGTTCATCTCCGAAAAGAAACTCGACGAGAAGAAAGACCACGGCATCACCGTGCTGGTGGCGGAAAAAGGCCGGCAGGAAATCAAGCCCGACGGCTCGCGCTACCTGATTCTCGATAACGGCTATCGCTACGACGGCAACCCCGGTCAGGCCGATTACCGCGCCATCAAATACGACACCTACGGCGCCTTGCTGCCCAAGCCGGACATCAGCGATGAGGTCACCGACCGCGACGCCATCTCCACCAGCGAACTGCTGACCGGCGAAGACAGCCTGCGCAACCGTGCCGAGCTGCAATGGCGGGTTTCGCTGCCGATTCTGGTGTTCATCGTGACGCTGATGGCGGTGCCGCTGGCCCGGGTCAACCCGCGTCAGGGCCGCTTCCTCAAGCTTCTTCCGGCGATTCTTCTTTATATGGCTTATCTCACCATCCTGATTGCTGCGCGCGGTGCGCTGGAGAAGGGCAAGATCCCGATGGGGCTCGGCCTGTGGTGGGTGCATGCACTGTTCCTCTCCATCGGACTGGCCTTGCTCTACTGGGAGCCTCTGCGCCTGAAGCTTGCGAGTCGGCGCAGCGTGTCGGGGGTGACTCATGGTTAAGCTCGATCGCTACATCGGCAAAAGCGTGTTCATGGCGATCCTTGCGGTACTGGGGATCATCCTCGGGCTGGCCTCGCTGTTTGCCTTCATCGACGAGATGGCTGACATCAGCGACACCTACACCTTCTGGGACGCTGGCAGTTTCGTGTTGATGACCGCGCCGCGCCGGCTCTACGACATGCTGCCGATGGCCGCGCTGATCGGTTGCCTGATCGGTCTCGGCGCACTGGCCAGCAGCAGCGAACTGACCATCATGCGGGCCGCCGGTGTGTCCATCGGCCGTATCGTCTGGGCGGTCATGAAGCCCATGCTGGTGTTGATGGTGGCCGGGTTGTTGATCGGCGAATACGTCGCGCCGGTGACTGAAGCCTCGGCCCAGGCCGCACGTTCGCTGGCTCAAGGCACCGGCGACGCGCAGAGCGCCAGGCACGGCCTGTGGCACCGTCAGGGTGAGGAGTTCATCCACATCAACACGGTGCAGCCGAATGGCCTTTTGTATGGCGTCACCCGTTACCATTTCGACGACCAGCGCCACATGCTGACGTCGAGCTTCGCCAAGCAGGCCAACTTCAAGACCGATTACTGGCTGCTGAAAGACGTCACCACGACGGTCTTCCACGACGGTCGCACCGAAGTGGTCACCGCCCCTGAAGAACGCTGGAACGTTGCGTTGAGCCCGCAGCTGCTGAGCACGGTGGTGCTGCCGCCTGAATCGCTGTCGATGACCGGGCTTTACGGCTATGCGCGTTATCTCGCCGATCAGGGGCTGAACAACGGTCGTTACTGGCTGGCGTTCTACACCAAGATTCTTCAGCCGCTTGTGACGGTGGCGCTGGTGCTGATGGCGATCTCCTTCATCTTCGGGCCGTTGCGCTCGGTGACGCTGGGGCAGCGTGTGTTCACGGGCGTGCTGGTGGGCTTCACCTTCCGCATCGCTCAGGATCTGCTGGGCCCGTCGAGCCTCGTATTCGGTTTCTCGCCACTCTTCGCCGTGCTGGTGCCGGCGGGTGTGTGCGCCCTGGCGGGCATCTGGTTGCTGCGTCGCGCGGGCTGATACCTGCTGAGTATGAAAAGCCGACCCCAGGGTCGGCTTTTTTGTGGGCGGCTTACCGAGGTTCATTTTCTGATTCTGGGCAATCGCACCAATTGCGTCTCGGAATACAGGTCATGCCAGCAGCGTTTCTGTTTGTCGAACAGGCTCCAGAAGAAGCCTAGCCCGACGCACAGCCACGATGCGATGGCGACGATGAAGCGCAGCAGCGCCTGCCACAGGCCGATGGCCGTTCCGTCGGCGTTCTGCACGCGTATTCCCCAGACCTGCATGCCGAGGGTTTGGCCCGCGCGTGTCCAGAAATGGGCAAAGAAACCGAACAGCGTGATCAGCAGAATCGAGGACAGCAACGGGTCGGCGTCGAGCGCGCCCGACTCGGAGAGCTGGCGCAGTCTGGTTTCGCCGACAATCCCCATCCAGACCAGTTTGTAGAGAAAGGCGGTGACTATCATGAGTGCCACACACAGCAGTGCGTCGTAGCTGATCGCAGCCATGCGCCGGCCCAATCCCACCGGAGGAAATTCGCCCTGGGGGCGTAAAACGTGTCGGATCATGGCGGCGCTCGTTTAATCGGAGGCGGGCAGTTTACGGAATCGCAGGCACAAAAAAGCCCCTGATGTTGGCCATCAGGGGCTCTTTGCGTCGGCTGATCAGGCCTCGGCTTGTACTTCGTCAGCCTGCATGCCTTTTTGGCCCTGCACCGCGACGAACGTCACTTTCTGGCCTTCTTTCAGGCTTTTGAAGCCGTTGCCTTGAATAGCGCGGAAGTGGACGAACAGATCCGGACCGCTTTCAGGGGTGATAAAACCGAAACCCTTTTCATCGTTAAACCACTTAACGGTGCCGCTCTGACGTGTAGACATTTTCTTATTCCTTGAAGCATTAAATTAATGACAGTCTCTTTCACACGAAAGAGTACTGGGGCTGGTTGCAGGAAGAAGAAACGTAGAACGGGATGTAGCATTGCTTTTGGCGCTACTGCCCGGGTCACGATCCCAGCGACCCATGCAAACACAGTCGAGAAACTCTACGCTAACTCTCGGCGAAAAAACAAGCCCCGTTTGGGCCAGTATTCATAGGGGTTTTCGGGTTTTTTAAAAACATTAACCACGTTCGCAAGATCGATAGTTTTTAATGTTTAGAGGGTTGTCGAAGTTCAATATTTTGACAGTTTTAATGCACTTAACGCTGGCGCCGGACTGCGGCATCCGCACAGTTTAATGCACTGTTGCGGTGCCGCATTTTTTGACGATGTTACTTAGCCGCGGAAGTAACGTGCCGGAACGAAAGGCATTTTCGTCACCTGCATGGGGACTTTCTTGCCGCGGACGATTGCCCAGACAGGTGTTTCCAGCGCGGTGAAACGGGCGTCGACATAACCCATTGCCAACGGCGCGCTCAGGGTCGGGCCAAAGCCGCCGCTGCAGACCGTCCCGATGGTCGTCCCCTCGGCGTCGACGATTTCAGCGCCTTCACGCACCGGCGTACGCTCTTGTGGCAACAGGCCTACACGTTTGTGCGCCGCACCGCTTTGGTGCTGGGCGAAGATCGAGTCGGCACCGGGGAAACCGCCGGCACGCGCACCGTCGGCGCGACGCACCTTGGACATCGCCCACAGCAGGCTGGCTTCGATCGGCGTGGTTTCGGTATTCATGTCGTGGCCGTAGAGGCAAAGGCCGGCCTCCAGTCGCAGCGAGTCCCGCGCGCCCAGGCCAATCGGCGCCACTTCCGGCTCCGCGAGCAGACGACGCGCCAGGGATTCTGCGTGGTCCGCCGGTACCGAAATCTCGTAACCGTCTTCACCGGTGTAGCCCGAGCGGCTGACGTAGCAGTCAATGCCGTCGATCTTGGTCGAGGTGTACTGCATGAAGGTCATTTTCGCGACTTCCGGGGCCAGCCGCGCCAGTGCGGTAACGGCCTGCGGACCTTGCAGCGCGAGCAATGCACGTTCGTCGAACAGCGGTGTGATATCGCACTGGCTGCCAATGTGCTGCTGCAGGTGCGCCAGGTCTTGGTTCTTGCAGGCAGCGTTCACCACCAGCATGAGCTGATCGTTACCCAGATTGGCGACCATCAAGTCGTCGAGAATGCCGCCGTTTTCGTTGGTGAACATGGCGTAGCGCTGCATGCCGACCGGCAGGTCGATGATGTCCACCGGCACCAGGGTTTCCAGCGCCTTCGCTGCGTTCGCGCCGCTCAAGAGGATCTGACCCATGTGCGAAACGTCGAACAGGCCGGCCTGAACGCGGGTGTGCAGGTGTTCCTTCATGACGCCGGCGGGGTACTGAACGGGCATGTCGTAGCCGGCGAACTCCACCATTTTCGCGCCGAGTTCACGGTGCAGGGCGTTGAGCGGGGTCTTCAGCAATTCGGTGGTCATGGGGTCACTCCTTGAAAGCGGTTTCGGGGTCCCCGCGCAGGGTAGGGAGCCCTATGAATGGGGGCTGATGTCAGCACTCGATGATGTTCACGGCCAGCCCGCCACGGGCTGTTTCCTTGTATTTGCTTTTCATGTCGGCGCCGGTCTGGCGCATGGTGCGGATCACTTTATCCAGCGAGACAAAATGCTGGCCGTCGCCGCGCAAGGCCATGCGCACTGCGTTGATGGCCTTCACCGAACCCATTGCATTGCGCTCGATGCACGGCACTTGAACCAGGCCGCCGATGGGGTCGCAGGTCAGGCCGAGATTGTGCTCCATGCCGATTTCAGCGGCGTTTTCCACTTGTTGAACGTTGCCGCCCAATACTTCGCACAGTGCGCCGGCGGCCATGGAGCAGGCCACGCCGACTTCGCCCTGACAGCCGACTTCGGCGCCGGAGATCGACGCGTTCTCTTTGTAGAGAATGCCGATCGCCGCCGCCGTGAGCAGGAAACGCACGACGCCGTCTTCGTTGGCCCCGGTGATGAAGCGCATGTAGTAATGCAGCACCGCCGGGATAATGCCGGCCGCGCCGTTGGTGGGCGCGGTGACCACACGGCCGCCGTTGGCGTTTTCTTCGTTGACCGCCAGCGCGTACAGATTGACCCAGTCGAGCACCGACAAGGCATCACGCAGCGCGGCTTCCGGGTTTTTGCACAGTTGACGATGCAGTGCTGCCGCACGCCGCTTGACCTTCAGGCCGCCCGGCAAGATGCCTTCGTTGCGGCAACCCGCTTCGACGCAGTCCTGCATGACCTGCCAGATGTGCAGCAGGCCCTGACGGGTTTCGGCCTCGGGGCGCCACGCGGCTTCGTTGGCCAGCATGACCTGGCTGATCGAAAGGCCGCTCGCGGTGCAGTGCGCCATCAGATCCCGTGCGGTTTTGAAGGGATATAGCAGCTGCGTCTGGTCTTCCACGATGCGGTCTGCGCCAGCGGCTTGCTCATCGACCACGAACCCTCCGCCGACGGAGTAGTACTCGCGGCTGCGCACCTGTAGGCCGGAGGCATCGAAGGCACGGAAAATCATGCCGTTGGGGTGGAAGGCCAAGGGTTTGCGAATCATCGCCAGGTGATGCTTTTCGATGAATTCGATGCTGTGCCGGCCGAGCAGTTTCAGGCGTTCAGTGCTGCGGATCTGCTGCAGGCGAGCCGCGACGGTTTCGGTATCGACGGTGTCGGGATGCTCACCTTCAAGGCCCAGTAATACGGCCTTGTCGCTGCCATGGCCTTTGCCGGTGGCACCGAGCGAGCCGTAAAGCTCGACTTTGACGCAGATGATGGTTTCCAGCAGGCCATCGCGCTGCAAGCCTTCGGCAAACCGCGCCGCCGCCCGCATCGGGCCCACCGTGTGGGAGCTGGAGGGACCAATGCCGATCTTGAACAGGTCAAATACGCTCAGCGACATGATGGGGTTCCGGGAAGTGAAGCAGTAACAAGCAGCAAGCTACAAGCCGCAGGTAAAAGCTGATCGGCTTTCACTTGTAGCTTGCGGCTTGAAGCTCGTGGCTTGGTTAAGCGTAGTCTTCGATCGACGGGCAGGCGCAGACCAGGTTGCGGTCGCCGAACACGTTGTCGACACGGCCCACCGGTGGCCAGTATTTGCCTTCGATCAACGACGCCACCGGGTACACGGCCTGCTCGCGGCTGTACGGATGGCTCCATTCGCCCACCAGTTCAGCGGCGGTGTGGGGCGCGTTTTTCAGCGGGTTGTCGTCCTTGTCCAGCACGCCGCTTTCGACCGCGCGGATTTCTTCGCGGATCTTGATCATCGCGTCGCAGAATCGATCCAGCTCTTCCTTCGACTCGCTCTCGGTCGGCTCGATCATCAACGTGCCCGCGACCGGGAAAGACATGGTCGGGGCGTGGAAACCGAAGTCGATCAGGCGTTTGGCGACGTCATCCACGCTGATGCCGCTGGTTTCCTTCAGCGGGCGCAGGTCGAGAATGCATTCATGGGCGACCAGGCCGTTGCTGCCGGTGTACAGCACGGGGTAGTGCTCTTCCAGGCGACGGGAAATGTAGTTGGCATTCAGGATCGCCAGTTGCGAGGCGCGCTTGAGGCCTTCACCGCCCATCATGCGGATGTACATCCAGGTGATCGGCAAGATGCTCGCGCTGCCGAACGGCGCCGCGCAGACCGCGCCTTGCTTGCGGTCCATTCGGGCGTGACCCGGCATGAACGCCGCCAAGTGGGATTTCACGCCGATCGGGCCAACGCCCGGGCCGCCGCCGCCGTGGGGGATGCAGAAGGTTTTGTGCAGATTGAGGTGGGACACGTCACCGCCAAACTTGCCCGGTGCGCACAGCCCGACCATGGCGTTCATGTTCGCGCCGTCGATGTACACCTGGCCGCCGTTGTCATGCACGATGCCGCAGATTTCGCGGATGCCTTCTTCGAACACGCCGTGGGTCGACGGGTAGGTGATCATCAGGGCGGCGAGGTGCTCGCGGTGCTCGATGGCCTTGGCGCGCAGGTCTTCGATGTCGACGTTGCCGCGGGCGTCGCAGGCGGTGACGACCACGCGCATCCCGGCCATGTTGGCGGTCGCCGGGTTGGTGCCGTGGGCCGATGATGGGATCAGGCAGATGTCGCGACGCTCGTCGCCACGGCTCTGGTGGTAAGCACGGATCGCCAGCAGACCGGCGTACTCGCCCTGTGAGCCAGCGTTTGGCTGCAGGGAGATCGCGTCATAACCGGTGGCGGCGCAGAGCATCGCTTCCAGTTCGTCGGTCAGTTGCTGATAACCGGCGCTCTGCTCGGCCGGGGCGAACGGGTGCAGGTTGCCGAACTCGGCCCAGGTCACCGGAATCATTTCGCTGGCGGCGTTGAGTTTCATGGTGCACGAGCCCAGCGGGATCATCGTGCGGTCCAGTGCCAGGTCCTTGTCCGCCAGGCGACGCAGGTAGCGCATCAGCTCGGTTTCGGAGTGGTAGCGGTTGAACACCGGATGGCTGAGGATCGCCGACTGGCGCTTCAGCTCGGCAGGCAGGCGCGCTTCCACGCTGTCCGCCAGCGCGGCGAAGTCAGGCAGGGCCTGGCCTTCGGCAGCGAAGAGAGACCACAGCACTTCGACGTCGGCTTGCTTCGTGGTTTCGTCCAAGGAAACGCCCAGGCGCTCGGCGTCTACTTCACGCAGGTTGATTTCGTGTGCGCGGGCCTTGGCGTGCAGGTCGGCCGTTTTGGCGCCGGTGTTCAGGGTGATGCTGTCGAAGAAGAACGACTGCTCGGCCTTCAAGCCCAGCTGATTCAAGCCCTCGGCAAAAATCGCGGTCAGGTGATGCACACGGATGGCGATGCGGGTCAGGCCGCGCGGGCCGTGGTAGACGGCGTACATGCTGGCGATGTTGGCGAGCAGCACCTGCGCGGTGCAGATGTTGCTGGTGGCCTTCTCGCGACGGATGTGTTGCTCGCGGGTTTGCATGGCCAGACGCAGGGCGGTCTTGCCGAAGCGGTCGATGGACACACCCACCAGTCGGCCGGGCATGTCGCGCTTGTAGGCGTCGCGGGTGGAGAAGTAGGCCGCGTGCGGACCCCCGAAACCCAGCGGCACGCCGAAGCGTTGCGCGCTGCCGATGGCCACGTCAGCGCCAAACTCGCCCGGTGGGGTGAGCAGGGTCAGGGCCAGCAGGTCGGCGGCCACGGCGACCAGGGCGTTGGCGGTGTGGAAGCGCTCGACCAGTTCGCGGTAGTCGAAGACGTCGCCGTTGCTGGCAGGGTATTGCAGCAGCGCGCCGAAGAACTCGCTGACGTCGGTCAGTTGAGCTTCGTCCGCAACGACCACTTCAATGCCCAGCGGCTCGGCGCGGGTTTGCAGCACGTCGAGGGTTTGCGGGTGGCAATGGGCGGAGGCGAAGAACTTGTTGCTGCTCTTGTTCTTGCTCAGGCGTTTGCAGAAGGTCATGGCCTCGGCAGCGGCAGTGGCTTCGTCGAGCAGCGAGGCGTTGGCGATCGGCAGGCCGGTCAGGTCGCTGATCAGGGTCTGGAAGTTCAGCAGTGACTCCAGACGGCCTTGGGAAATCTCCGGCTGATACGGTGTGTAAGCGGTGTACCAGGCCGGGTTTTCCAGCAGGTTGCGCAGGATCGGCGCCGGGGTATGGGTGTTGTAGTAACCCTGGCCGATGTAAGTTTTGAACAGCTGATTCTTGCCGGCGATGGCTTTGATGTCGGCCAGCGCGTCGGCTTCGCTTTGCCCGGCGGACAAGCCGAGAACGCTGGTGCCCTTGATGGATTCAGGGATGACGCTGGCGGTCAGCGCGTCGAGGGAGTCATAGCCCAGGGTGGTGAGCATGGCTTTTTCATCAGCGGCACGCGGGCCGATGTGGCGGGCGATGAACTCGTTGGCGGTGCTCAATTCAATACGGTCAGTCATTGCGCGCTCCTCAGGCTTCGGCGTTGGCTTTGATCAGACGATCATAGGCGTCTTGGGTCAGCAGTTGGCCGACAGCATCGGGATTGGAAGGAATAAAGCGAAAGAACCAGCCTTGGCCGAGCGGGTCTTCGTTGACCAGTTCAGGGTTGGCGTCCAGCGCGGGATTGGTTTCGACGACTTCGCCATCGAGGGGCATGTACACGCCGCTGGCGGCCTTGACCGATTCGACGGTAGCCGCTTCGGCGCCTTTGTCGTAGGACTGCAGCTCCGGCAGTTGCACGAAAACCACGTCACCCAGTGCGTCCTGCGCAAAGGCGGTGATACCGACCGTGACGCTGCCGTCAGTTTCGGCGCGCAGCCACTCGTGGTCTTCGGTAAAACGCAACTCGCTCATGGAATCTCCCCAGATGGTAAATCGCCCGTTATGCCCGGGCGTGATGGGAGGAGTGCATAGCAAGTTTGCGGCCAAGGTCGAGAAGGGCGCGTAAACGTTGGGCGGTGGCGGTTCAAGTGGCTTGGAATTCGACACATGCTGGAACGAAATCGATACGGAGCTTTGAGGCAAGAGCGGGATTCCGCCGCAGCGGCGTTATAGGACGCTGCGTCTAAGCTATGGAATGTTTTCAATACAGTGTTGCGGTATCGTTACGGCAATGATGCCCGGGATGTTATGGACGTACGCGGATTTGTGGGAGCGAGCTTGTTCGAGAAGAGGCAGTACATTCGCTGAGTTTTAAGCGGTCAGGATACTGCTTTCCTTAGCAAGCTCACTCCCAACTTCTTTGGGCTCTTTAGCTTTTGCCCGGGATCCCGTACTTGCGCAGCCGATGGGCGATTGCGGTGTGTGACGTCTGCAGCCGCGCGGCCAATTGGCGCGTCGAGGGATACTGGCTGTAGAGCTTTTCCAGCAGCGACTTTTCGAAATCCTCGACCGCCCCTTCGAGGCTTTCGACTTCGCCATCACGGCCCCTCGCCACCGACGTACCGGCGATGTCCAGGTCGCCGATGTCGACCAGCGAGCTGTCACAGATGGCGGCAGCGCGGAAGATCACGTTCTGCAACTGGCGCACGTTGCCCGGCCAGCGATTGCCAAGCAGGGCTGGGTACGTGGTTGGCGCAAGTCGGCAGACCGGTCGCTGAATCTGCGTGCAGGCCTGCTCCATGAAATAGCGTGCCAGCATCAGGATGTCCTGACCCCGTTCACGCAATGGTGGTACGTCCAGATTGAGCACATTCAGGCGATAGAACAGGTCTTCGCGGAAGGTGCCCTCGGCGACCATTTTCTCCAGGTCACGGTGGGTTGCGCTGAGGATACGCACGTTGACCTGCACTTCCTTGTCGCCGCCGACCCGCCGAAAGCTGCCGTCATTGAGGAAGCGCAGCAGTTTGGCCTGCAGGTACGGCGACATCTCGCCAATCTCGTCGAGGAACACCGTGCCTTTGTTGGCGAGCTCCATCAGGCCGGGTTTGCCGCCGCGCTGGGCACCGGTAAAGGCGCCGGGGGCATAGCCGAACAGTTCACTCTCAGCGAGGTTCTCCGGCAACGCCGCGCAGTTCAGCGCAAGAAAAGGCGCCCCGTTGCGCGCGCTCACTGCATGACAGGCCCGCGCCACCAGTTCCTTGCCCGTGCCGGTCTCACCCTGTATCAGCAGCGGCGCATCCAGTGCAGCGACCCGTTGCGCCCTCGCCTTGAGGGTGCGGATCGGCGCGGAATCCCCCAACAGCGCGTCGAAACCTTCAGCGTGATCGTGGTGCAATGCCGACAGGCGTTCGCCAATCCGGCTGGGCAGATACAGGGTCAGCAGCGCGCCCGCTTCGGTGATGGGGGTAGCGTCGAGCAGCAGCGCTTCGCCGTTGAGCGTGACTTCCCGCAGCGGCAGACGAAAGCCGTTTTCCAGCAGCGCCGATTGCAGACCCGCATCGGAAAACAGCTCGCCAATCGATTCGCCCGCCGGCTCCCGGCCATACAACGCAACCAGTGCGGGGTTTGCCAGCAGCACATGGCCGGCGCTGTCGAGGGCAAGCACCGGATCGGTCATCGCTGCCAGCAAGGCGTCAAGTTGCAGATGACGGCGCTGGCCGGGAAGGATGTCGACCACCGTGATCGCTTCCACACCGCGCACGCGGAACAGCCGGTCCTTGAGTTCTTCAAGCACGTCATGGCTCAGCGTCGGAGCATCGATATAGACGTTGGGCGGTACCATTTCCACGGCATCGAGGTTCAGGTTGCGCGCGCCGAGGATGGCCAGCACTTCCTGGGTGATGCCGACGCGGTCAATGAACGTGACGTGAATGCGCATGGGGAGGGAAAGGGTTCGCGGGAATGAGGGGGGCGATTATGCCAGTAATCTCATTGCCCATCCCGAGACCGTGGAAGCGAGCGGGCTATTCCAGATGCTCTGGCTTAACCGAGTCGCCGGATTTCATGTCGAGCTTGTGACGGATGTCTTCGAACATCTGATCGTACTCACCTTGCATCGCGTGCAGGTCGGTGGTTCTCGGCAGCCCATGCTTCTCAAGTCTGCGGGAAGCTTCGCTGGCGAAGTTGTACGCCTTGTCCTTCGGCAGCTCAAAGGTTTCGTTGACACTCTGGCCACTGATGTCACCTTCCAGCCTGAATTGCATGCCCGGCCCCGAATCAGTCTGGCTGACCTCGTAGCGGATATGAAGGTCGTAGCCGACGTCGTGTGGTTGCAGAGCGGGGTGGACGATGTGCAGATGACCTGGCTCGAACATGGCGGTGGCTCCTGAGAAAGTGATTGGACCTAGAGGGACAGACCCATGGGGCCGCCTCGGGTTCAGGCTCATGTGCTGCGCGCTGTGTGTGGAACTGGCTTTAGCCGGGGAGGCGTCAGACGTCACACCTCAGAATAGAGGGTGTTCAAACCGGCCTCTTCCCGGCTGAAGCCGGTCCTACACCTCACTTTTCCGGCTGAACCCGCGAAGGCTCAGGCCGTGACCAGATCCACAGATTGACCAGCACCATGCCGGCCACCGCGAAATAGATCCACCAATTATGTTTCAGTACTACCAGCATCATCACCGCGCAAATCAGCATGGTGACCGTGGCGCTGATCTTGGCCCTGCGCGCGATCATCTTGCCGTTTCGCCAGTTGCTCAGCATCGGTCCGAACACCCGATGATTCTCGAGCCACGCGCTCAGGCGCGGCGAGCTACGCGTCGCCGCCCATGCCGCCAGCAAAATGAATTCGGTGGTGGGCAGGCCCGGAATGAAAATCGCGATGATGCCGATCGTCAGGCTCACGTAGGCGAGAATGCCAAACAGGATGCGGGACAGTTTGCTGCCGGGTGGTGTACTGGTCATGGTCTCGGTAATGCAGAGTGAGCAGGTGTTGCGGGATTTTCAGGTCCCGCAAAGGCGCTCAGCTTATCAGTGCCGGGCGCAAAAGGCCCGGCGTCAGGCGGGTTCCGCTTCAGACGCTGAAGCGTACGCGTGTTGCAGCAGCACATTGAAACGCTCGAAGGCCGCCACTGCTCCGCGGTCTATCGCGCGCTCCTGCTCAGCGTTGAACGGCAGATCGTCAATGACCCGGATAAAGCGCTTCCAGCCTTCGGCGCGACCGCCCGACGGTTCTCCCAGATGGCGGGCGCCGAAGGTCTCGCTGAGGTCCAGGGCCACGGCGCGTTTGATCAGAAACGCAGCACCCAGCTTCGAACCCTCCGAGACGAACAGCCAGCCCAGTGCCTCGGCAAGGCTGGGCTCCTCGACGGCGCCGGCGATAGGGCCGGGGATGCAAGCCTGAAGATCAAGCAAATCAGCCTTGGCCTGTTCGGCGCGGCATCGATCGGGCAGGTCGGCAATCAGCGCGATCAACTGTGGGTGCGTGTACAGCGTTTTCAGCTCTTCCTGAAAAAGGTACTGCGCGCTGAGGAATCGGCTGTAACTGGCCAGTGTTTCGAACGGCGCGTTGGCTTTCACCGCCTTGTCCAGTTGTTCATGGGGGGCATGGGTGATCTGGTTCAGTCGTTGCGAACGACGAATCGAGTTATCGGTCATGGGGTCTTCCTTGTTAAGTGAGGCGCTTGATAACAAAACGAACGAACGTCGCAGGCGCGTAAAAAATCACGCTCCTGCAACGGGAATCGTTCAGATGTCCCACACCACGTTGACGGCGAAATTGCGTCCTGGCTGAGTCAGGCGGTCGAGGTTGGCGGGGGCGGTGGCGCCTGCGTCGCCGACGTTGTCGTAGCCGCGCACGTCGTCCCACAGCCAGTATTTTTTGTCCGCGACGTTGTACAGGCCGCCGCTGACCGTGACGTCATTGGTGACTTTGTAATAACCCGTCAGATCAACGAGACCGAAGCCCGGCGTCTTGAAGCGGGTGGCGCCATCCGGCGCGTAGTAGCTGCGGGTGTCGACCCGCGTTTTGGGCTTGACCAGGGTCCAGTTCAGCAAGCCGCCGTAGGTGTTCTGGTCATAACCCAGCCCGAATACGCCGGTCAGCGGGTTGATGCTGTTGATGGGCTGGCCGTTGTCATTGTTGCGGCCGTATAGATAGGCCAGCGAGCCTCGGGTGTAGAGGCCTTCGGGTGCGCCGAAGCTGTCCAGGTTCAGACGACCCTTGAGCTCGACGCCCTTGATCGTGGCGTGCTTGATGTTGTTGGACTGGAAGGTCGTGGTGGTGGAGTTGGCTGGAATCACCGCGTCCTCATTAATGAAGTCGCGGTATGTGTTGTAGAACGCAGCAACATCAAACGTGCCTTCGTCGAAGTGACCTCGCAGGCCGGTTTCGTAGCTCTTGCTCGTCTCCGGTTTCAAGTCGGGATTGGGCTCCACGACGTAATTGCCCCGGGTGTTCTCGAACCGGCCATACAACGCCTTGGCGCTTGGTGTGCGGAAACCCTCGGCGTACTGGCCGTACCATGTGTAGGTGTCGTTGAACGCATACGTCAGCCCCAGCTTGGGTAACAGGCGATGCCATTTTTTCGTGCTGTCGTCGAACCCGCTCTTGCTTTTCAGGTTGACGCTTTTGAGGAATGAATCTGTGGCGTCTGGTTCGAGCGTGGTGTAGTCGTAGCGGACGCCGGGCATGAAGGTCCAGTCGCCCCATTTGATCTGATCCTGGGCGAACAGCGCGTAGGTGGTGATCGTCGGGTTCGGGAAGTCGTTCGTGGGTGCCACGATGTCGTTCGCGCTGGCACTGACTGCACCGAGGGTGCGGCAGGTTCCGACGACCGACGCACAGGTGGCTGATCCTGTCCGAAGCCCTGTTATCTTCTGTTGCTTGAGGGTCGTGCCGTAGGTCAGCAGGTGCTGGGTGTCGCCGATGTCGAACGCCTTATCCAGCTGTGTGTCGAGGATCCATTGGCGTTCCTTGTAATGGGTGTCGCGGGTGCGCCAGACGTCACGACTGCCGGGCACGTAACGCTCGAAGGTATTCTGATCGGTCTTGGCAATCTGGTAGTTCAAGCTCCACTTGGCGTTGTCGGCCAGCACGCTGTCCAGCGCGAACGTGTTTTCCAGTCCGAAGCGCTCTCGGGTGATGACGTCGTTGCCCTCGCGGCTTCGGTACATTCCTGACGCACCGACGCCCGGTATGAAAGGCCCGCCCACCACACTTTTCTGATTGGTATGGGTGTCGTCCTTGTACTTCTCGTAAGTGAACGCCAGACGATCATTGTCGCCGTAGTTCCAGCCCAGCTTGGCGAGCACATTGGTGGCGCGGGCGTCTTCCGGGTTCGCCTTCGTGCGTGAAAGCCCCGTGCCGCCATGCTCACCGTAGGACTCGGTCTCGTGGCCGTTGCGCTGACTGACGTGCAGCAAACCGTCGACATCCCCCGCGCGGCCGGCAACCGTAGACGAATTCAGCCAACTGTTGTCCGCCGAACTGTAGCCGGTCTTCAGGCGGGCGCCGACATCCTTGCCCGGCTTGATGATGTCCTCGGGATTGAGGGTGTAATAGCTCACGGCGCCGCCAATGGCGCTGCTCCCATACAACGCCGACGCAGGTCCGCGCAGGATTTCGACGCGCTTGATGATCTCCGGATCAACGTAATTGCGGTGGGTGTTGGCGAAAGGGCCCTGGAAGAAATTGTCCGGCACTTCCACGCCATCCACCTGGGTCAGGATGCGGTCGCCGTCGATACCGCGAATGTTATAGCCGCTGGTGCCCGCCCGCTGGCCGGCTCCGCCCACGGAGACACCGGGCTCGTCGCGTACCAGATCGCGAATGCTGTTGACGGTGCGCCGATCCAGTGCCGTGCGGTCCTGCACCGTCACCGTTCCGGGCACCGAATCCACCGACTGCGCCTGACGCGTGGCACTGACCGTAATCTGCTCCAGTTCCAGGGCATGACCCTGCTCGGCGGCAGCGATGGTGGGGCTGTGCAGGCTTGCGGCGAAAATGGCGATGGTCAGCAGCGAAAGCCCGACGTCGTGTGTGGCTCTGGGCGAGGCGGGCGGTGCGGGGTTGAAACTGGACAGCATGGATAGCGCTCCCTGTCGTGCGGGTCGTCATAGTTGTTGCGAGATGATTCAAATAGGAATCAGTTGCATTGGCTATGACTAGACGTACGGGCAGCGGCTATCGCGTAAAAATAATTAGGGTGAGTGCCAGAGCATCAGGTATTGAGCAACTGCGGGCTGCTTTGCCAGCACATCACCCGGCGCTATGTTTTTTTCCGCGCGGCCAGCAGTGCTGCGGCATCGAACACCGGTTGCGAGTGCCACACGGCCTCGGCGCTGGCGAATATTTCGTGGTGGGAAGGATCGGCGTCGAGCCATTCCAGAAAGCGCCTATGCGTTTCGGCATCGGCAATGTCCAGTTCGATCAGCCAGGTCAGGGCTTGATCCATCGTCTCGGCGCGTGCCGCATCGGCTTGAGCGCGGCGGGGTGATTGGGCGTCCGTCAAGCAGCGTCCTCGGGTCCACGGTTTGGGCGGCAGTGTAGCGTCACTCTGTAGCACCAGCTGACGATTCTGACGGGCGAAGCTCAGTGATCCAGACGCGCGGCCACACTCAGGCAGACCGTCATGATCAGCTTCAGTTCTTTTTGCACGGTGCTGGTGGACACCCCCAGCTGTTTGGCGATCTCCAGATAGCTCGCGCCGTGGAGCCGGCTGAGGGTGAAGATTTTCTGCTGCCGCGGCGTCAGGGTTTCCAGGCTCGCGCTGAGGCTTTCAAGCAACCGGTTGGCGTGGGCGGCATCCTCCAGCGCGGCGTCGGGGGCGACGACATCATGGATATCGCTGATCGGCGCATCATCGACGATGGTCCGCGCATGAATGCGTCTGGCGCGCAGATGATCCAGTGCCAGATTGCGCGCGGTCTGGAAGAGGAAGGGTTCGAGGTGCTCGATGGCTCGCTCGGAGAGCGCGCGGGTGACACGCAGGTAGGTTTCCTGAAGCAGGTCTTCGGCGGTGCTGTGGCTGCGGACCATACGCTGAAGCGTTCGCAGCAGCATGGTTCGCCGGGCGAGGAAGACAGTGTTGAAATGCGACTGAGTCACAGGGGCACCCGACCAGAATTCAGCAGATGATAATGCTTATCATCTAGAGGTCAGGTCAAGGCAGGGATTTGCACAGTTTGTAAGGGCGTTGTCCGGGGACGGAAGTCATTACTGAGGGAGGGAGTTGATCGCGAAGACCTTGGTAAATCCGCTGGCTCTCCAGCGGATTGGATTCCGACTTCGCGAGCAAGCTCGCTCCTACATAGGGGGATCCCGTTACTTACTCGGCGTTCATCAACGCCAGGCAGTTATCCAGCATGCGGTTGGAGAAGCCCCATTCGTTGTCGTACCACGCCAGCACCTTCAGCAGGCGGCCGCTGACTTTGGTGTGGTTCGCGTCGAAGATGGACGACAGCGGGTTGTGATTGAAGTCGTGGGAAACCAGCGGCAGGGTGTTGTAACCGAGGATTTTCGAATGCTGCGCCGCTTCTTTCATGATCGCGTTGACCTCTTCGGCCGTCGCATCGCGCTTGAGCTGAATGGTCAGGTCGACCAGCGACACGTTGATCACCGGCACACGCACGGCCATGCCGGTGAGCTTGCCCGCCAGCTCCGGCAGCACCAGACCGACCGCTTCGGCAGCGCCCGTCTTGCTCGGGATCATCGACTGCGTCGCCGAACGCGCGCGGTACGGGTCGGTGTGGTAGACGTCGATCAGGTTCTGGTCGTTGGTGTAGGCATGGATGGTGGTCATCAGACCGCTCTCGATGCCCAGCTCACGGTTCAGCACCTGGGCGACCGGCGCCAGGCAGTTGGTGGTGCAGGAGGCGTTGGAAATGACCTGATGGGACTGGCGCAGCACGTCATGGTTGACGCCGTAGACGATCGTCGCATCGGCGCCTTTGGCCGGAGCCGAGATAATGACTTTTTTGGCGCCGGCGGTGATATGCGCGGCGGCCTTGGTGCGGTCGGTGAACAGACCGGTGCATTCGAACACCACGTCGATATTCAGGGATTTCCACGGCAGCTCGGCCGGGTTGCGGATGGCGCTGACCGCAATTCGGTCACCATTGACGGTCAGGCTTTCCTGATCGTGCTCAACGGTGCCGTCGAACGGCCCGTGCACGGTGTCGAATTTCAGAAGGTGGGCGTTGATCTCGCTGTCGCCCAGGTCATTGATGGCGACGACTTGCAGGTCCTGACGGTAGCCTTGGGTATAAAGTGCGCGTAGGACGTTGCGGCCGATTCGGCCAAAGCCATTAATTGCGATGCGGAGAGTCATACACCCGTCCTCAAGAATTTGTTGTTGGAATTACAAGATTATTCTCATAAAAATAGAAAACAACCCCTTTTAGTGGCAGTATTTTGTTTTATCTACAAATAGAAACCCGTCTGGCCGTCACAACTGGCTGAAAATCAAGTGTTTGCCGCCGCTCCCGACCGAGCCCGGATTTGATCGCAGCCTGGTGAAAGCGCCTGAACGGGTGACCCCATCCGCTAGCCTGGAGTCCATGACATGCATCCCCGCGTCCTTGAGGTAACCGAACGGCTGATTGCTCGCAGCCGTGAAACCCGTCAACGCTACCTGCAATTGATCCGGGGTGCGGCGAGCGACGGGCCGATGCGCGGCAAGCTGCAATGCGCCAACTTCGCCCACGGCGTTGCGGCATGTGGTCCCGAAGACAAGAACAGCCTGCGCATGATGAATGCGGCCAACATCGCCATTGTCTCCTCCTACAACGACATGCTCTCGGCGCATCAGCCGTACGAACACTTCCCCGAACAAATTAAA
This sequence comes from Pseudomonas sp. W2Oct36, assembly GCF_041060465.1. Taxonomy (NCBI): domain Bacteria; kingdom Pseudomonadati; phylum Pseudomonadota; class Gammaproteobacteria; order Pseudomonadales; family Pseudomonadaceae; genus Pseudomonas; species Pseudomonas sp. W2Oct36. Next base: position 327,654 of record NZ_JAUERW010000003.1, on the reverse strand, counting down.
AAAGCGCTGCGTGAAATCGGCTCGGTGGGGCAGTTTGCCGGTGGCGTTCCGGCCATGTGTGATGGCGTCACCCAGGGCGAGCCGGGCATGGAACTGAGTATCGCCAGCCGAGAAGTCATTGCGATGGCAACGGCGGTGGCGTTGTCCCACAACATGTTCGACGGCGCGCTGATGCTGGGCATCTGCGACAAGATCGTTCCGGGCTTGCTGATGGGCTCGCTGCGTTTCGGTCATCTGCCGACGATTTTTGTGCCGGGCGGGCCGATGGTCTCGGGCATCTCCAACAAGGAAAAAGCCGACGTGCGTCAGCGCTACGCCGAAGGCAAGGCGACCCGCGAAGAGCTGCTGGACTCGGAGATGAAGTCCTACCACGGCCCGGGTACCTGCACGTTCTACGGCACGGCGAACACCAACCAGTTGATTATGGAAGTCATGGGTCTGCATCTTCCGGGCGCCTCTTTCGTCAATCCTTACACACCGCTACGCGATGCCCTGACACGCGAGGCGGCGTTCCAGGTCACGCGTCTGACCAAACAAAGCGGCGACTTCATCCCACTCGGAGAGATTGTGGACGAACGTTCGCTGGTCAACTCGATTGTTGCCCTGCACGCGACGGGCGGTTCTACCAACCACACGCTGCACATGCCGGCCATTGCCCAGTGCGCGGGCATTCAGCTGACCTGGCAGGACATGGCCGATCTGTCGGAAGTCGTGCCGACCCTGTCCCACGTCTACCCGAACGGCAAAGCCGACATCAACCACTTCCAGGCCGCCGGCGGGATGTCGTTCCTGATCCGCGAGCTGCTCGACGCGGGCCTGATGCACGAAGACGTCAACACGGTCATGGGCCGTGGCCTGCGTCGCTACATCCAGGAGCCCTTCCTGGAAGAAGGCAAGCTGGTGTGGCGCGATGGCCCGGTCGAAAGCCTGGACGAAAACGTCCTGCGCCCGATCGCGCGTCCGTTTTCGGCCGAGGGCGGTCTGCGGGTCATGGAAGGCAATATTGGCCGTGGCGTGATGAAAGTCTCCGCCGTTGCCCTGGAGCACCAGATCGTCGAGGCCCCCGCCAAAGTATTCGAAGACCAGCAGGACCTCGCCGACGCCTTCAAGGCCGGCGAACTGGAGTGCGATTTTGTCGCGGTCATGCGCTTCCAGGGGCCGCGTTCCAACGGTATGCCTGAACTGCACAAGATGACGCCGTTTCTGGGCGTGCTGCAGGACCGTGGCTTCAAAGTGGCGCTGATTACGGACGGGCGCATGTCCGGCGCGTCCGGGAAAATCCCGGCGGCGATTCACGTTTGCCCGGAAGCTTCTGACGGCGGCCCGCTGGCGTTGGTGCGTGATGGGGATCTCATTCGTGTCGATGGCGTGAAAGGAACGTTGCAAGTTCTGGTCGAACCGGCAGAATTGGCCGCCAGAGAGCCGGCAGTCGGTCGCTTGTCCCATAACGTGGGCAGCGGGCGCGAACTGTTTGGTTTCATGCGCATGGCCTTCAGCTCGGCAGAGAAGGGCGCCAGCGCCTTTACTTCGAATCTGGAGACGCTCAAGTGACATTGGCGATGGTGGGTGATATCGGCGGCACAAATGCGCGGTTTGCCATTTGGGAAGACGAGCAGTTGCATTCGATCCGGGTGTTCGCGACGGTCGATTACGCCAGTCCTGAAAAGGCCTTGCTGGTCTATCTGCAGGACCTGGAATTGCAGCGCGGTGATGTCACCTCCCTTTGCCTGGCCGTGGCCGGGCCGGTGACCGGCGACGATTTCCACTTCACCAATAGTCATTGGAAGATCAATCGGCAGGCGTTCTGCGCCGAGCTGAAGATCGACCACCTGATCCTGGTCAACGACTTCACTGCCATGGCCCTGGGCATGACCCGCCTGAAGGACGACGAGTACCTGACCGTGCGTCATGGCAAGGGCGATCCTCGCGGCGCGCGGGTGGTTATCGGGCCTGGCACCGGACTCGGCGTCGGCACCCTGATCCGCAGTGGCGAAGCGCGTTGGACTGCGGTGCCGGGCGAGGGCGGTCACGTTGATCTGCCGATCGGCACGCCCCGCGAAGCCCTGCTGTGGATGCGGTTGATGGCGACCCATGAGCACGTCAGTGCCGAGACGATTCTGAGTGGCGCCGGGCTGTTGCTGCTGTATCAAGTCAGCTGCGGACTGGACGAAATCGAGCCTGAACTCAAGTCGCCTGCGGCCATTACCGCGGCGGCGCTCAAGGGCGATCCGGTCGCCAGCGCAGTGCTGGAGCAGTTCTGCGTGTTCCTCGGTCGCGTGGCCGGCAACAACGTACTGACTGTCGGCGGACGCGGCGGCGTGTATATTGCCGGGGGCGTAATCCCGCGGTTCGTCGACTTCTTCATGCAGAGCGGCTTCAACAAGGCGTTCGCCGAGAAGGGCTTGATGAAGGATTATTTCAAGGACGTGCCGGTCTGGCTGGTCACGGCCGAATATCCCGGCCTGATGGGCGCAGGCGTGGCGCTGGATCAATATGCGGCGAGCGCTAGCGGCAAGCTATAAGCGGCAAGCAAAGACCGCGCACGTCACGCTGGCCGCTTTGAGTTCGAAGCTTGAAGCTTGAAGCTTGAAGCAGCCATACCCAACCATTGCTCACAAGGACGACCATGTGAACGCTGTCAGTAAATCGATTCTGGTGGTCGACGATGACCAGGAGATTTGCGAGTTGCTGCAAGCCTACCTGAGCCGTTCCGGTTTTCAGGTGCGCACGGTTGGCGATGGGGCCGAGTTTCGACAGGCATTTAACGCAGAGGCCAGCGACCTGCTGATCCTTGACGTCATGCTTCCCGACGAAGACGGCTTCAGCCTGTGTCGCTGGGTCAGGCAACATCCGCGTCAGCCGCATATTCCCATCATCATGCTCACCGCCAGCTCCGACGAAGCCGACCGCGTCATCGGTCTGGAACTCGGCGCCGATGACTACATGGCCAAACCCTTCAGCCCCCGTGAACTTCAGGCCCGGATCAAGGCCCTGTTGCGTCGTGCCCAGTTCGGCCAGGAGCGCAGCGGAGGTGAAGTGCTGGTGTTCGATGAATGGCGGCTGGACATGGTCAGTCACCGGCTGTTCCACAACGACGGCGAAGAGGTGATTTTGTCGGGCGCCGATTTCGCGCTGCTCAAGCTGTTTCTCGACAACCCCCAACAAATTCTTGATCGCGACACCATCGGCAACGCCACCCGTGGCCGTGAGCTGATGCCGCTGGAGCGCATCGTCGACATGGCGGTGAGTCGTCTGCGTCAGCGCTTGCGCGACACCGGCAAGGCACCGCGATTGATCCGCACCGTACGAGGCAGCGGTTACCTGCTGGCAGCCAATGTGCTGCCGCAAGCCGGCAACGGCTACTAGTCCTTGATGGTGACCGACAAGAAGCGCCGCCTGCCGGTGCCGCGCTCGCTGCTTGGGCGCATGCTGTTGCTGACCTTGCTCGCCGTGTTGCTGGCGCAAACCCTGTCCAGCCTGATCTGGCTCTCGCAACTGCGCGCCACGCAGATGGAGGGGCTGGTCACCAGTGCCCGCAGTCTGGGTTTCTCCATGGCGGCAAGCGTCAGCTACTTTCGCTCGTTGCCTGTCGCGTTTCGGCCGCTGGTGCTCGATCAGTTGCGCAGCATGGGCGGCACGCGTTTCTTCGTTTCCCTCAACGATCGCCCTCTGGAAATGCAGGTGCTTGAGCCCACCGCGCGCAAGACGGCAGTGATCGATGTGGTCGGTCAGGTGCTGCGGCAGAACCTCGGCGCCGACCCGGACATCCTCGTGCGCTTTGTGCGTCCCGAAGACCTGCGTATTTTCAACAGCGGCTTGAGGCTCGATGAGCTGCCACGATCGTGGGCCCATTACGCGCTGACCCTCGAACCGGTGAACCCGCCCGTACTGGTCACGCAGATCGAACTGTCGCCCGGCGAATGGCTGTACATCGCCTCGCTGCTGCCCGAGCCCTACACCATGCTCGAGTCGGAAGGTCTGCCCTCGCAGCAAGTCTGGTTCATCGCGCTGACCAGTCTCTTTCTGCTGGTCTTCATCGGCCTGCTGGTGCACTGGCAGAGCGGCCCGCTCAAGCGTCTGGCCCATGCTGCGCGGGATCTGTCGTTGGGGGCCGACGTCGAACCGGTGGTGGAGGGCGGCGGCAGTGAAGTGGTGGAAGTGACCCGCGCGTTCAATACCATGCGCGATCGCATCAGCCGTTACCTGACCGAGCGCGGCCAATTATTCAGTGCAATTTCCCACGACCTGCGCACCCCGATCACTCGCTTGAGACTGCGCGTCGAGCTGCTCGAAGACGAGCAGATGCAGGCCAAATTCACCCGGGATCTGGATGAACTGGAGCTGCTGGTCAAAGGCGCATTGCAGTGCGTGAAGGACACCGACATTCACGAGAACATCGAGCCGGTCGACCTCAACCACGCGCTGGATTGCCTGATCGAGCCCTATCTTGCCCCTGACGGCGCGGGCCGGGTCACGTTGCAGGGCAAGGCGATGTCGATGTACTACGGCAAGCCCCTGGCACTGCGCCGCTGCATGGGCAACCTCATCGATAACGCCATCAAATACGGCGACCGTGCGCACCTGTCCGTTGAAGACGACGCTGACGCGTTCATCCTGCATGTCGAAGACGAGGGGCCGGGTGTGCCGGAGCAGCGAATGGAACAGGTCTTTGAACCGCACTTCCGGCTGGCCGGCAAACACCAACAGGGCTACGGCTTGGGGCTCGGCATCGCCCGCAATATCGCCCATAGTCACGGCGGCGAAGTGACGTTACAGAACATGCGCGAGGGCGGCCTGCGGGTGACGCTCTATCTGCCGCGTGGCGTTGAGTAATCCAGTCCCTTTGTTGAATGTCACAGCCTTGTGACATTCGCGCATCCCTTCGTTACCGTCCGCTCCGGGCCCTTGGTTAGAATCCACGCAGCGCAAGCGCCACGACTTGCACATGCATAACAACAAGAAAGGTCAGATATGAATTCGATTTCCCGTCTCGCTGCACTTATTTCCCTCGCCTCCTTGTTCCCTCTGAGCGCCATGGCGGCTGATGCCAAAGGCACGGTTGAAGTGGTGCACTGGTGGACGTCCGGTGGCGAAAAAGCTGCTGTTGATGTGCTCCGCGCGCAAGTTGAAAAAGACGGTTTCACCTGGAAAGACGGCGCTGTCGCAGGCGGCGGTGGTGCAACCGCTATGACCGTGCTCAAGAGCCGCGCCGTTGCTGGCAACCCGCCTGGCGTTGCCCAGATCAAAGGCCCGGACATTCAGGAATGGGCCTCCACTGGCCTGCTTGATACTGACGTGCTGAAAACCGTCTCCAAAGAGGAGAAATGGGACAGCCTGCTGGACAAGAAAGTCTCCGATACCGTGAAGTACGACGGTGATTACGTGGCCGTGCCGGTGAACATCCACCGCGTCAACTGGCTGTGGATCAACCCGGAAGTCTTCAAGAAAGCCGGTATCGAAAAAGCCCCTACCACCCTCGAAGAATTCTACGCAGCGGGCGACAAGCTCAAAGCGGCAGGCTTCATCCCTCTGGCCCACGGTGGCCAGCCTTGGCAGGACAGCACTGTTTTTGAAGCCGTCGTTCTGTCTGTCATGGGCGCCGATGGTTACAAGAAGGCACTGGTCGATCTCGACAACGCTGCGCTGACGGGCCCTGAAATGGTCAAGTCGCTGACTGAGCTGAAGAAAGTCGCGACCTACATGGATGCCGACGGCAAAGGCCAGGACTGGAACCTGGAAGCCGCCAAAGTCATCAACGGCAAGGCCGGCATGCAGATCATGGGTGACTGGGCCAAGAGTGAATGGACCGCCGCCAAGAAAGTCGCCGGCAAGGACTACGAGTGCGTAGCGTTCCCGGGCACCGACAAGGCGTTCACCTACAACATCGACTCCCTGGCTGTGTTCAAGCAGAAAGACGCGGGCACTGCTGCCGGTCAGCAGGACATCGCCAAGGTCGTGTTGGGTGAAAACTTCCAGAAAGTCTTCAGCATCAACAAAGGCTCGATCCCTGTTCGCAACGACATGCTGGCTGACATGGGCAAGTACGGTTTCGACTCGTGCGCCCAGACCGCTGCCAAGGACTTCCTGGCTGACGCCAAAACCGGCGGCCTGCAGCCAAGCATGGCGCACAACATGGCCACTACGCTGGCCGTTCAGGGTGCCTTCTTTGACGTCGTGACCAACTTCATCAACGACCCGAAAGCCGATCCGGCCGACGCGGCGAAGAAGCTGGGTGCTGCGATCAAGTCTGCCAAATAAAGGCCAGCGACTAGCGGCAGGCTGCAACTCTCAAGCTGATCGATGATTGGCTTCTGACTTGCAGCTTGAGGCTTGCAGCTTGAGGCTTGCGACTTGCGGCCGCTTTCACTTTTTATTGGATTTTCACCATGAGTTCTGTTGCTGTGTTCAGCAAAGCCTCGCCGTTTGATGCACTGCAGCGCTGGCTACCCAAACTGGTGCTGGCGCCCAGCATGTTCATCGTATTGGTGGGCTTCTACGGCTATATCCTGTGGACGTTCGTTCTGTCGTTCACCAACTCGACTTTTCTGCCGACCTACAAATTCGTGGGTCTGGCGCAATACGCGCGGTTGTTCGACAACGACCGCTGGTGGGTAGCGAGCAAAAACCTCGCGGTGTTCGGTGGCATGTTCATCGGCATCAGCATGGTGGTGGGCGTGCTGCTGGCGGTCTTTCTGGACCAGCGCATCCGCCGCGAAGGCTTTATCCGCACCATTTATCTGTACCCGATGGCGCTCTCGATGATCGTCACCGGTACGGCCTGGAAATGGCTGCTCAACCCAGGCATGGGCCTGGACAAACTGTTGCGTGACTGGGGCTGGGAAGGCTTTCGCCTGGACTGGCTGATCGATCCGGACCGTGTTGTGTACTGCCTGGTCATCGCTGCCGTATGGCAGGCGTCGGGCTTCATCATGGCGATGTTCCTGGCGGGCCTTCGCGGCGTCGACCAGTCGATCATCCGCGCCGCGCAGATCGACGGTGCGAGCATGCCGAAAATCTACTGGAAGGTTGTGCTGCCAAGCCTGCGTCCGGTGTTCTTCAGTGCGGTCATGATTCTGGCGCACATCGCCATCAAGAGCTTCGACCTGGTCGCTGCCATGACGGCCGGTGGCCCGGGCTATTCATCCGACCTGCCGGCAATGTTCATGTACTCGTTCACCTTCAGCCGTGGCCAGATGGGCATGGGTTCGGCCAGCGCGATTCTGATGCTGGGCGCGATTCTCGCCATCCTTGTGCCTTATCTGTATTCCGAGCTGAGGGCCAAGCGCAATGACTAGTCTCGCCAATAAGCCCGCCCTCAGCCTGAGCCGCGTCGCGATTTATGCGGTGCTGATTATTGCCGTATTGCTTTATCTGGTGCCGCTGGTGGTCATGCTCTTGACCAGCTTCAAATCGCCGGAGGATATCGGTAGCGGCAACCTGCTCAGCTGGCCGACCGAAGTCACCGCAATCGGCTGGATCAAAGCCTGGGCGACGGTAAAAGGTTATTTCTGGAACTCGTTCCTGATCACCGTTCCCGCGGTGCTGATTTCCACCACCATTGGTGCGCTGAACGGCTACGTGCTGTCGATGTGGCGCTTCCGCGGTTCGCAGTTGTTCTTCGGCCTGCTGCTGTTCGGCTGCTTCCTGCCGTTCCAGACCGTCCTGCTGCCTGCGTCTTTCACCCTTGGCAAGATGGGCCTGGCCAATACCACGACGGGGCTGGTGTTCATTCACGTTGTCTACGGTCTGGCGTTCACCACACTGTTCTTCCGCAATTACTACGTCAGCATCCCAGAAGCACTGGTGAAGGCTGCACGTCTTGACGGTGCCGGCTTCTTCACCATCTTCCGTCGGATCATTCTGCCGATGTCGACGCCGATCATCATGGTCTGCCTGATCTGGCAATTCACTCAGATCTGGAACGACTTCCTGTTCGGTGTGGTGTTCTCCAGTGGTGATTCGCAGCCGATCACGGTCGCGCTGAACAACCTGGTCAATACCAGTACGGGCGCCAAGGAATACAACGTTGATATGGCGGCGGCGATGATCGCCGGTCTGCCGACCCTGCTGGTCTACGTGGTCGCAGGCAAGTATTTCGTGCGCGGGCTGACGGCCGGCGCAGTCAAGGGGTAATCATGGCAACGCTTGAACTACGCAATGTAAACAAGACTTACGGGGCCGGTCTGCCGGACACCCTGAAGAACATCGAACTCTCTATCAAAGAAGGCGAGTTCCTGATTCTGGTCGGCCCTTCGGGCTGCGGTAAGTCGACCCTGATGAACTGCATCGCCGGGCTGGAAAACATTACCGGCGGCGCGATCATGATCGGTGATCAGGACGTCAGCGGCATGAGCCCGAAGGATCGCGACATCGCGATGGTGTTCCAGTCCTACGCGCTGTACCCGACCATGAGCGTGCGCGAGAACATCGAATTCGGGCTGAAGATTCGCAAGATGCCTCAGGCTGACATCGATGCCGAGGTGGCGCGGGTTGCCAAGCTGCTGCAGATCGAACACCTGCTCAACCGCAAGCCGGGGCAACTGTCCGGTGGTCAGCAACAACGTGTGGCCATGGGCCGGGCGCTGGCCCGTCGTCCCAAGATCTACCTGTTCGATGAGCCGCTCTCCAACCTCGACGCCAAACTGCGCGTCGAGATGCGGACCGAAATGAAGCTGATGCACCAGCGGCTCAAGACCACTACGGTTTACGTGACCCACGACCAGATCGAAGCAATGACTCTGGGCGACAAAGTGGCGGTCATGAAGGACGGCATCATTCAGCAGTTCGGCACGCCGAAGCAGATCTACAACGATCCGGCCAACCTGTTCGTGGCGAGCTTCATCGGCTCGCCGCCAATGAACTTCATCCCGTTGCGCCTGCAGCGCAAGGACGGTCGCCTCGTCGCACTGCTCGACAGCGGTCAGGCGCGCTGCGAGCTGCCGATGAGCATGAACGACGCCGGTCTCGAGGACCGTGAGGTGATTCTGGGCCTGCGTCCCGAGCAGATCGTGCTAGCGTCCGGTGATGCTGCAGGTCTTCTGCCGACGATTCGCGCTGAAGTCCAGGTGACCGAGCCCACTGGCCCGGATACGCTGGTATTCGTTACCCTCAACGAGAGCAAGGTCTGCTGCCGTCTGGCGCCGGATATTGCACCTGCTGTGGGCGAGACCTTGACGCTGCAGTTCGATCCGGCGAAGGTTCTGCTGTTCGACGCGAAAACCGGCGAGCGCCTGGGCGTGCTGGCACCGAGTCAGTCGGTGGAGAACATGGGGAATGTCACGCGGCTCAACCGCAACTGATCCCGACGTGCAGGAGCACTGCACAAACGAGCACCTGTGACGGGTGGATGTCTGCCGTACAAAACCCGTCATGCACACGATGTACGTGGTTACAACGCTGTTCAAAAGCTAATAACAATAAAACGAGGATCCAAGGGATGAAAAAGGTACGTAACAAGTCGCTTAACCAGTTTCAGCTGATCGGTGGGTTGTCTGTCCTGAGCGCGTTGACGGTTTCCGGAACGGCGTTTGCAATGGAGCCCTTCAAAGCCAGCGAGCACATGACCGGTGACTGGGGTGGTCTGCGTCAAGAGCTGTACGACAAGGGTTACGACTTCCCGATCGAGTACGTGGGCGAAGCCGCCTCCAACCTCAACGGTGGTTATAACGACGACCGGACCGGCCGCTACAGCGACCAGTTTGCGTTTGGCGTTCAGATGGACCTGCAAAAAATCCTCGGCTGGCACGACGCAGAGTTCAAGCTCGCGATCACCGAGCGTAGTGGCAACAACATCTCCAACGACCGTATCGGCGATCCGCGTGCCGGCACGCTCAGTTCCTCCCAGGAAGTCTGGGGCCGTGGCCAGACCTGGCGTCTGACCCAGATGTGGGTCAAGCAGAAGTACTTCGACGGCAAGCTCGACATCAAGGTCGGCCGTTTCGGCGAAGGCGAAGACTTCAACAGCTTCCCTTGCGACTTCCAGAACCTTTCGTTCTGCGGCTCGCAGGTCGGTAACTACGTCAACACCTGGTACAACTGGCCTGTCAGCCAGTGGGCTGCACGCGTGAAGTACAACATCACGCCTGAGTTGTTCGCCCAGATCGGCGTCTACGAGCAGAACCCTTCGTACCTCGAAACCGGCAACAGCTTCAAACTCAGCGGCAGCGGCTCGAAAGGCACCGTCGTACCGGTTGAAGTGGTGTGGTCGCCAAACGTCAACTCGCTGCCCGGCGAATACCGTCTGGGCTACTACGTGAGCAACCCGAGCGCTGACGATCTCTACGAGAACGAAAACGGTCAGCCTCAGGCAATCGCTGGCGGTGACTTCAAGTCCCACAAAGACAAGCACGGCTGGTGGGTCGTGGCTCAGCAACAGCTGACCGCTCACAACGGCGACGCATCCCGTGGTCTGAGCATTTTCGCCAACGCGACGGTGCATGACAAAGCCACCAACTTCGTCGACAACTACCAGCAGGTCGGCTTCGTCTACAAAGGCCCGTTCGATGCACGTCCGAAGGATGACATCGGTATCGGCGTCGCGCGTATCCACGTGAACGATGATGCCCAGGACAACCGTCGTCTGGTCAACGCCGTCAACGGTATCGAAGACTACGACAACCCAGGCTACCTGCCGATCCAGAAGACCGAATACAACTCGGAAATCTACTACGGCGTGCACGTCACCGACTGGCTGACCGTGCGTCCCAACCTGCAGTACGTGAAGAGCCCGGGCGGTGTGGACGACGTCCAGAACGCACTGGTTGCCGGCATCAAGATTCAATCGAAGTTCTAACTTAAAGCGGACGCTCCTCCGCGCTCCACAAACGATCAAGGGTCGTGTGTGCTTTACGGGCAGCCTGGCTGCCCGTTTTTTTTCCGCTATTTATTCCGCAGCAATGGCTCCGCATTCGGAGCATTTTTTCTCGCGTGACGAGTGACCGCTATCTGGAGCGCTACAACGATGCCCTTCAGGGATCCCGGCTCAACCGAGCATCCTCTCCAGCGTTTCTTCACCTCGGTGCGACCGCAACCGACCTTTCAGTGGGAACGCTACCAACAGCGTGATGTGCTGGTGATCAATCATGCGCAGTGCCAGGCCGTGTTCAGCCGGCAGGGCGCTCAGCTGTTGCATTTCGAACCTGCCGGGCAGAGACCCTGGCTGTGGTGCGCCGCGCACTGGCCTCTGGTCGGCGCGATCCGCGGCGGCGTGCCGGTCAGTTGGCCCTGGGTCGGGCGTCATCCCGGCGAGAGCGGCTGGCCGGCCAATGGCTGGGGTCGGCTGCTTGACTGGAAGCTGGTCGAAAGCCACGAGCACGAGGCGGGCGTGACATTGCGCTGGCAACTCAAGCTGTGGGACTGGCAGGCGGATCTCTACGCCGAGCTCGGCCAGGCGATGGACCTGCGCCTTGAAACGCGGCACGACGACAGCGAGCCTTGTCACTTCGGCCATGGCTTGCACGCCTACTGGCGCATCAGCGATGTGGCGGACGTCGCGTTGCGTGGGCTCGATGGTGCGCACGGCTATGACGAACTCAGCCGCAGCGCCTGCGAGCAGCGGGGCGAGCTGCGGGTACAGGGCAGTTGTCAGCGGGTGTTCGAGCACGCCGGCATGCTTGAGCTGCAGGACGACGCCTGGCAGCGGCGTTTGAACATCGACACCGGCGACAGCGACAGCACGGTGGTCTGGCACCCGGGCAACCGACCGTTGCTGGGCGTGGGTGGCGATGAAGCCATGGGTTTTTTGCGGGTCGAGGCGGCGTCAGGTGTGGATGATTGCCTGAGCCTGGCCCCTGGGCAGCACGCCAGTTTGAGTCTGCAGGCCAGTCTGGTTCACTGACCTGTCCCGACGCCTGTCTTGACAGGGTTCCGTCCGTCGATCAGTTCAATTCATCGTCCGCCGGATAACGGCTCGCGTTCAGGCTTTCCTTGATCTTGCGCAGGTGCGGCTGGAAATCGACGCCCCGACGCAGGGTCATGCCGGTCGCCAGCACATCCAGCACTGTCAGTTGGACGATCCGCGAGGTCATCGGCATATAGATGTCGGTATCTTCCGGCAGCGGAATGTTCAGGCTCAGCGTGCTGGCTTTTGCCAGTGGCGAGTCGGCAGCGGTCAGTCCCAGCACCGACGCGCCATTTTCACGGGCGATGCGCGCCACTTCCACCAGCTCGCGGGTGCGTCCGGTGTAGGAAATGATCACGAACAGCTCGCCGGTGTGGGCCACCGAGGCCAGCATGCGCTGCACCAGCACGTCGGCGTGGGCCGTGACGGCGAGATTGAAACGGAAGAATTTATGCTGCGCGTCCAGTGCCACCGGCGCCGAAGCCCCGAGGCCGAAGAAGTGAATCTGCCGCGCCTGAATCAACAAGTCCACCGCTTTGCTGATCAGGTTGGGGTCAAGCACCTGGCACACGCTGTCGAGGGACGCGATGGCACTGCCGAAAATCTTGCGGGTGTAGGCCTCCGGGTTGTCATCGGCTTCCACCGCGCGGCTGACGTAGGCGGCGCCGCTGGCCAGGCTCTGGGCCAGTTGCAGTTTCAGCTCTGGATAGCCGCTGACATCGAATGAGCGGCAGAAGCGGTTGACCGTCGGCTCACTGACCTTGGCGGCCTGGGCCAGCGCAGCGATGCTGAACCGGGTGGCCTGCTGCGGATTGCTCAGAATCGCCTCGGCGACCTTGCGCTCGGCCTTGTTCAGCTCTTCCAGACGACTCTGGATCTGCTCCAGAAGATTGCGTACGCGGTCCATTGTTTGTCCTTCTGATGAAACGTCGACAGGCGGGTGAACAGGCCTTTATTTGAAGAGTGGGAATTGGGCCTTTAGCCTGTCGCAAAGGTGGCCTATCGTACTGAGGGCCTGTGGTGATCACCACTCTAATGTGGTTCTAGTGGGAATGTTGTGGTTATTACTACATTCGGCCTTGAGTAACGCCTTTAAAAAAGGTATTTGTAGCTTAACTTGATAAAAGAACCAACATTATGCTCTCGATTACGGTTGAACCGTGCACTTTTGCGTTGTTTGGCGCCTTGGGTGACCTGGCGGTACGCAAACTGTTTCCTGCGTTGTACCAGCTTGATCGAGCTGGACTGCTGCATGCCGAGACCCGAATTATTGCGTTGGCCCGTGAGCCGGGAACTCCTGAGGAGCACTTGGCCTACATTGATAAAAGCCTGCGTCGCTTCGTCCCCGAGGCGCAGCTTGAGACTGAGCACGTGGAGCGTTTTCAGGCCCGCCTGAGTTACCTGCACGTGGACTTCCTCAAGGGCGAAGATTACGTCGCGCTCGCCGAAGCGGTGGGCGACGCGCCGACCATGATTGCCTACTTCGCGACGCCGGCGTCGGTCTACGGCGCCATCTGCGAAAACCTCGCGCTGGTCGGCCTTACCGATCGCACCCGGGCGGTGCTGGAAAAACCCATCGGCCATGACCTCGCGTCGTCCCGTCGCGTCAATGACGCCGTTGCCAGGTTCCTGCCTGAAACCCGCATCTACCGGATCGACCATTACCTGGGCAAGGACACGGTGCAGAACCTCATTGCCCTGCGTTTTGCCAACAGCCTGTTCGAGACGCAGTGGAACCAGAACCACATCTCCCATGTGGAAATCACCGTGGCAGAGAAGGTCGGCATCGAAGGGCGTTGGGGCTATTTCGACCAGGCCGGTCAACTGCGCGACATGATCCAGAATCACCTGCTGCAGCTGCTGTGCCTGATCGCGATGGACCCGCCCAGCGACCTGTCGGCCGACAGCATCCGTGACGAGAAGGTGAAAGTGCTCAAGGCACTGGCGCCGTTCACGCCGGAGCGTCTGGCCACCCAGGTGGTGCGCGGTCAATACATCGCCGGTTACAGCGACGGCAAGCCGGTGCCGGGTTATCTGGAGGAAGAAAACTCCAACACCCAGAGCGACACTGAGACGTTCGTCGCCATTCGTGCCGACATCCGTAACTGGCGTTGGTCGGGCGTGCCGTTCTATTTGCGGACCGGCAAGCGCATGCCGCAGAAGCTGTCGCAGATCGTGATCCACTTCAAAGAGCCGCCGCATTACATCTTTGCGCCCGAGCAGCGCTTGCAGATCAGCAACCGCCTGATCATCCGCCTGCAGCCCGATGAAGGCATCTCGCTGCAAGTGATGACCAAGGATCAGGGCCTGGACAAAGGCATGCAGCTACGCAGCAACCCTTTGCAACTGAGCTTCTCCGACGCCTACCGCAGCGCCCGTGTGCCGGACGCCTACGAGCGGTTGTTGCTGGAGGTCATGCGTGGCAATCAGAACCTGTTTGTGCGCAAAGACGAAATCGAATACGCCTGGCAATGGTGCGACCAGTTGATCGCTGGCTGGAAAAAGGCGGGCGATGCGCCCAAGCCTTACCCGGCCGGTTCCTGGGGGCCGATGAGCTCCATTGCTCTTATTACGCGTGACGGGAGGTCCTGGTATGGCGATATGTGAACTTGAATTTCCGGCCGGTCTAAAGGCCCACGAATTCGATAACCCTGAAGTGCTGGCGAACGCGCTGGCCGATCAGGTGGCCGAGCGTCTGACGGCGGCAATTTCCAGCAATCCTCACGGCACGGCCACGTTGGTGGTGTCTGGCGGCAAAAGCCCGGTGGCGTTCTTCAAGGCGCTGGCGCAGAAGCCGCTCGAGTGGTCGAAAGTCTGCGTGAGTCTGGCTGACGAGCGCTGGGTGCCGACCGAGCACGCCGACAGTAACGAAGGCCTGCTCAAGCGTTTTCTGCTTCAGGGCCCGGCGGCCGAGGCGGGGTTCTTCAGCTTGTACCGTGCGACCACCACAGTGGATGAGGCCGCAGCCGCAACGGACGAGGCGCTCAAGGCGCTGCCGAAGATCGACGTGCTGATTCTGGGCATGGGTGACGACGGGCATACCGCGTCGCTGTTCCCCGACAGCCCGCATCTGAAGGAAGCGCTGGATCTCAACAGCGACCGTCGTTGCCTGCCCATGCTCGCACCGACCGTTCCTCATCAGCGCCTAACCCTGACGCGTCCGGTGCTGGCGTGCGCAGCGACCACCATCCTGTCCGTCTCCGGTCAGGCCAAACTCGACACATTGCGCGCGGCACTGGCAGGCGATGACCTTGCCGAAATGCCGGTACGCGCGTTCCTTAACCCGTCTCTAGAGATCTACTGGTGCCCATAAGCAAAGGATCAGCCGCCATGGAAAATACCCAAGTGAAACAGCCGTTGAATAGCATGGCGAGCAAGATTGCCCAGATCGACGCACTCTGCGCGAAAGCAAAGATTCTGCCGGTCATTACCATCGCCCGCGAACAGGATGTCCTGCCGCTGGCCGATGCCCTGGCCGCAGGAGGCCTGAACGCGCTGGAAATCACCCTGCGCTCGGAGTTCGGCCTCAAAGCCATCCGCATGCTGCGTGATGCGCGGCCTGAGCTGAGCGTTGGCGCCGGCACCATTCTCGACCGCCACATGCTCAAGGCGGCGGAGGAGGCGGGTTCACAGTTCATCGTCACCCCGGGCAGCACTCAGGATCTGCTGGAAGCTGCCGCACTGAGCGAATTGCCGCTGCTGCCAGGCATCAGCAGCGCGTCGGAAATCATGATCGGTTACGCGCTGGGTTATCGTCGCTTCAAGCTGTTTCCGGCGGAAATCAGTGGCGGTTTCGGTGCAATCAAGGCACTGGGCGGTCCATTCCCGGAAGTGCGTTTCTGCCCCACCGGCGGTGTCAGTGCGGCCAACCTGAAAAACTACATGGCGCTGCCCAACGTGATGTGCGTCGGCGGCACCTGGATGATCGATAACGCGTGGGTGAAGAACGGCGACTGGCAGCGGATTACCGACGCCACTGCCGAAGCCATCGCGTTGTTCGACTGAGTCTGGATTCGCCGGTTCAGGCGCACGTTTGGACAGCCCCCGTTCAACTGGGGGCTGGTCTACTGCTGAGCATGATCCGTTTATAGCGTCCCGCGGGGCGTTGCTGCAGAAGTCGTTGTTGCATGGCTTTTTTACGGTGTTCCTTGGTCGGGAACGCCGTTTTTTTTTGCGTCGTTTACACGCAATACATATGTACCGCACAGGCAGCGGCGGGAGCGCTTATCTTTGCCGCTCCTTTGTAGTTCGTTTCTCGATGGATTTACGGCGCCTTCGTCATGAAGGCGCCGTCTTTTTTCCACGATCCCGTCAGGGGCGTTGATCCCGGTGCAGCCTATAGAGCAGGGCTCACGCCAATGCGCGAAGTGCCGCGACCAGCTGTTCAACGTCCTTTGCCGACGTGGTGAATCCCGGCGTGATGCGAATGCACGTCCCGCAGGCCGAGCCTTCCCGCGTTACTGCAAAAATGCTGTGTTCATCGAGCAGGCGCTTGACCATGAGTTCCTGATCTGCGTGACGGATGAACCGAAATGACGTGATCCCGCAATACAGTCGCGGGTCGTCCGGCGTCAGCACCTCGATGCCTTCGATACTGCGCGCCTGAGTGACCCACAAGTCTCGCAGATACGCCAAACGTGCACCCTTGGCCGGTGCGCCCCCCATGGCGCGATGCTCGGCGAACACTTTGGGCAGGGTCATCAGGGCGGGGATGTTCGGCGTCCCGTAGGGCACGCGGCCGAGGATGTCGTCCGCACCGTAGCGCTCGTCTGCCATGTCGGGGTCGATGGCGCTCAGGCGTTCCTGCTTCACGTAAATAAAGCCCAGGCTCAGCGGCGCGCCTATCCATTTCTGCAGGTTGAAGCCGGCGAACGACACGCCAAGGTCAGCAAGCTCGAAATCCAGCAGGCCCAGGGCATGGGCGCCATCCAGAATGACTTCGATGCCGTGGGCCTTGGCCAGCTCGGCGATGGCCTTCACCGGCATCACCAGCCCGGTTCGGTGGGTGACGTACGTCAGCGCCACCAGTTTGAGCCGTGGGTGTGCAGCAAACGCCTCGCGGTAGGTCTGCAGCAGCCCTTCGTGGCTCGCGGGATGCTGGTGAGTGACTTCGATCACCTCAACGCCACGGTTCTTCGCCAGCCAGCGCATGCCGGTCTGGACGCTGTTGTAATCCAGGTCGCTGACCAGGACCTGGTCGCCTGCCACAAGGCCGTTGTAGTTGCGAATCAGCGCTTGCACCGACTCCGACGCGGAGCGGGTGAGGGCCACTTCGCGGGCCGGCACGTTCAGCAGATCGGCGAGGTCGGCGCGGATGATCTCGCTGTCTTCGGTATCGAACTTCTGCCGCACGTAGACCGAGTTGCTGCGATTGACGTACGCCAGGTTCTGCTCGTAATCCTTGAGTGCTGCGCGGGTCATGCGGCCGAAATAGCCGTATTCGAAATTCACCGGCCCCGGTTCGACGTCGTACTGCGCCGCGACCTGCTGCCAGAACGCTTCGTCCCGAGCCTGTTCATCCGCCCATTCCGTTATTGCGCATGCAGTGCTGTTCATCCGGCGGCTCGCTTTTATCAATGGATGTTTAGTTGAAGCGTATGGGTGTTTTCGACGGGCCCGGCCGCAGCGGTTCGCGAGGGCGGGTGCGCAGAGGATCCAGCAGCGCCGACAGGCCGTTGTGATCAATCTCGTGCATCAGTGCCAGCAGGCTGCCCAACTCGCCTGCCGGGAAACCCTTTCGAGCAAACCAGTTCAGGTAATCGCCCGGCAGGTCCGCCAGCAGTCTCCCCTGATACTTGCCGAACGGTATTTCGCGAGTCACCAACAGTTTGAGTCTTTCCGGGTTCATCCAAAAGCCGCTTATCCGTTCAAGTGAACTCAGACGATACGTGCATTCTGCAACTACGCAAACACACAGATCATGCAGAAAGCGCGGATGAACTGTCCCTTGATATTCATAAGCTATTGAAAAATAACACTATTTATTATCGGCAAAAGCTGGCACGCACAGTGCAGTATTCCTTCTATCGAGTGTTTCGTTAACCAGACCTTTGATAAACCTGCCAAAAAGGAACCGCAAAATGTCGGATATCAACAAAGAAGCCATCTCTACCCTGAATGACTTGATCGAGACCAGCATTGACGGTGAGAAAGGTTTTCACACTGCTGCTGAAGACGCCAAGAACCCGGAAATCAAGGCCTACCTGCTCTCCCGTTCTTCTGGCTGCAAGACGTCGGTTGCCGAGCTTCAAGCTGAAGTACGTGCACTGGGCGGCGATCCAGAAGATTCCTCCAGCATCGCTGGCGGCGCACACCGCCTGTGGGTCAACCTGAAAAGCGCGTTGAGCGGCAAGAACGACGAAGCGGTCCTGAACGAAGTCGAAAGCGGTGAAGACCACGCGCTGAAGGCTTACAAAAAGGCTGCCCAGGAAGCTACCGAGAAGAACTTGCCAGTTAACGTCACTACCCTGATCCAGCGTCAGCTGCAGGGTGTGCAAGCGAACCACGACAAGGTTAAAGCCCTGCGTGACACCGTTCGTGCTGCCAACAAGTAATTCGCGGTAACGTCGAAAAACGCCAGCCAGTCTGGCGTTTTTTTATGCCTGCGATTCGGCAGAGGGCGCTACATAGGGTTCGAATTCCACGCGGTTCCTGCCTTGTTTCTTGGCCCGGTACAGGGCCCTGTCCGCGGCGTGAAACAGCGGCTCGGGCAGATCGTGGGTCGCCGGCAGGTGCGTGGCCACGCCGATGCTGACGGTGATGGGCACTGTGTCCTCGGCGAAAGGCGGAAGTGCTTCTATCGCCAGACGCAGCTTTTCCGCGATCACACAGGCACCTGCCTTGTCGGTTTCCGGGAGCACCACCATGAACTCCTCACCGCCATAGCGCGCGGCGAGGTCACCCGGCCTGCGGATGCTGGCGGTCAGGGTCTGGGCAACGCTGCGTAATGCGACGTCGCCGCCATGATGCCCGTGTCGATCGTTGAAGGCCTTGAAGTGATCCACATCAATCATCAGGAGTGCCAAAGGCCTTTCCGAACGCATGCCCCGCGCCCATTCCTGCTTGAGCACCTGATCCAGCCTGCGCCGGTTGGCCAGGCCGGTCAGCCCATCTGTGGACGCCAGCCCGGCCAGTTCACGCTCGGCGTTCTGGCGCAGGCGCAGTTGGCGGCCCAACAGCCAGGACAGCGAGAGGATCCCGAGGCACAGCAAACCGGTCGCGCTTGCCACCAGCAGCGCGTTGCGTTTCCACAGCGCGTAGACGTCGTCCCGGGATTGAGCGACCACGACGATCAATGGCAAGTCACCCACCCGTGAGAAGGTGTAAAGCCGCTCAGCACCGTCGAGTTCGGATATCGCCGCAAAGCTGCCGTTGACCTCCCTCAGAATGCGTTTGAAGTTGGGCCGCATGCTGAAGTTCTGGCCGATGAAGGTCCGGTTGTTGTCGTCGGGTTGCCGGGCGAGCATCACGCCATCCGCGCTGAGCAGGTTGACGGTGCTGGTGGGACCGATGTCCAGCGTGCGAAACAGTTGATCGAAGTACGACAGGCGCATTGATGCACTGGCAATGCCGACGAACTGGCCGTTGGCGGAGGGGAGACGGCGACTGAAACTGATGCACAGGTCCTTGAAGCCCCAGCGCGAAAGGAAGGGCCCGTCGACCACCAGCGCCAGTGAGCCGCTGCCCCGGTGTTTCTGAAAGCCTGGCCGGTCTGAGAAGTTGTCCAGCCGAGGCGTCAGCGAGGTGGAGTCGGCGACGATGCGCCCGGTGTCATCCAGCAGCACCACATCGCCCTTGAAGGGCGCCGCCGTGGCCCGGTCGAAGAGCACCAGCTGACGCAATTCCGGAGAGATCGTCATGACATCGGGCCGTCGCCAGGCCGCGATCAGGCCCAATAGGGAGGTGTCATACAGCTCGGCATTGCGCTGCACGTCAGCGTCGATCAACTGCACCACATTGTTTGCCGAGCGCACAGCGGCTTCGTTGGCCGTCCCCAGCTCCCGAAACAGCAACCAGGTCACGATGGCGAGTATGGCGGCCACCGCCACGGCGCTGCCCAGCATCAGCATCTTCTCGGAACCGGATCTGATCCCTCGTGAGAATGGAGGCTTGGCTGTCAGTGGCATCGATCATCTCTGACGGGGAAATGGAGGCGTCGTGCGGCGGTAGGCTTATTCGCCTTCGTCAAACTTGTTGTTGATCAGTTCCACCAGCCCCGCCAGCGCCGCATCGGCTTCTTCACCTTCGGTGGCCAGGTGGATCAGGGTGCCCTTACCGGCAGCCAGCATCATGACGGCCATGATGCTTTTGCCATCGACCATGGTTTCCGGGGTGCGGCCGACCCTGATCTGACACGGGTACTTGCCGGCAACACCCACGAACTTGGCGGCGGCCCGGGCGTGCAGACCCAGCTTGTTGATGATGGTGATTTCTAGAGCGGGCATCGCGATGGAGGTCCTTTCAGCTTAGGTCGCGGTGGCGGACCTGAACATTCTTGAGCGATTGCTGCAGGACCTGACCCAGACGTTCGGTCAGGTAGACGGAGCGGTGGTGTCCGCCGGTGCAGCCAATGGCAATAGTGACGTAGGCGCGATTGCTGGCGGCAAAGCGCGGCAACCACTTATTGAGATACGAGAAGATGTCCTGGAACATTTCTTCGACGTCGGGTTGTGCTGCGAGGTACTCGGCAACCGGCTTGTCGAGGCCCGACTGCTCGCGCAGTTCGGGTTTCCAGTACGGGTTGGGCAGGCAGCGCACGTCGAAAACCAGGTCGGCGTCCACGGGCATGCCGCGCTTGAAGCCGAAGGATTCGATGAGGAAGGCAGTGCCCGGTTCGGGTTTGTTCAGCAGGCGCAATTTGAGAATGTCGCGCAGCTGATAGAGATTCAGGTGCGTAGTGTCGACCGTCAGATCAGCCAGATCGATGATCGGGCCGAGCAGGGTCTTCTCGTCACGAATGGCTTCGGCCAGCGAGCGCGTTGCCGTGCTCAACGGATGACGGCGACGGGTCTCGGAAAAACGCTTGAGCAGGGTAGGTTCATCTGCATCGAGGAACAGCACGTCGCACTGGATGTGGCGGGCGCGTACCTCGGCGAGCATGCGTGGGAATCGGGTCAGGTGACTGGGCAGGTTGCGCGCGTCAATCGAGACCGCCAGTAAAGGCTCGGCCAATTCGGTGTTGATCAGTGCGCGCTCGGCCAGCTCCGGGAGCAGGCCGGCGGGCAAATTGTCGACGCAGTAGAAACCGCTGTCTTCAAGGACGTCGAGGGCCGTGCTCTTGCCGGAGCCGGAGCGGCCGCTGACGATGATCATGCGCATGATCAGTGACCGTTCTGGACGTCGAGCACGACGCTGTAAAGCTCTTCGTCGGTTTTGGCGGCGCGCAGGCGCTTACGCACATCGTCACGGTCGAGCATGCTGGCGATCTGGCGCAGCAGTTCCAAGTGAGCATCGGTGGCCGCTTCCGGGACCAGCAGCACAAACAGCAGGTCAACCGGCGCGCCGTCGATGGCGTCGAAATCGATGGGTTTCTCGAGATGCAGCACGGCGCTGACAGGCGTTGTACAGCCCTTCAGGCGGCAGTGGGGAATGGCGATACCATTACCGAAACCGGTGGAGCCGAGTTTTTCACGGGCAATAAGGCTTTCAAACACCACCTGTTCATCAAGATCGGGCACTTGCTTGCCGATCATGCTGGCGATGTTTTGGAGTACGGCTTTTTTGCTGCCGCCTGGCACGTTCACAAGTGAACGGCCAGGGGTCAGAATATTTTCAAGTCGGATCATGAGTGGGGAGTGTCAGCGAGCAGTCGCGCCTTGCAGCAGACTTTGCTGTTTTTCCTTATGTTTTTTGAGTTGGCGGTCAAGCTTGTCGGCAAGCAGGTCAATGGCTGCATACATGTCGTCGTGTTCGGCGTTGGCAACCACTTCAGCGCCAGGAACGTGCAAGGTGGCTTCGATCTTCTGCTTGAGCTTCTCGACCTCCATCGTGACCTGCACATTCGTGATCTTGTCAAAATGGCGTTCCAGTCGGGCGAGTTTCTCGCCGATGTAGGTACGCAGAGGTTCGGTCACTTCCAGCTGGTGTCCACTGATGTTGACTTGCATACAGCTTCTCCTTCGTTGCCAGTGCATTAAGAGGCAGGCGTAATGCCTGCCACTGGAACACTTTGACATGTGACCTTTACATCAGTCGCTTGCGTTCGCTGGACGGCGAGATCCCAAGGGATTCACGGTACTTGGCGACTGTGCGACGGGCCACTTGAATGCCTTGTGCTTCCAGTAAACCAGCGATCTTGCTGTCACTCAACGGCTTTTTCTGATTTTCCGCAGCGACCAGTTTTTTGATGATCGCGCGAATCGCCGTGGACGAGCATTCGCCGCCTTCCGAGGTGCTGACGTGGCTGGAAAAGAAATATTTGAGTTCGTAGATCCCGCGTGGGGTGTGCATGAATTTCTGCGTGGTGACCCGGGAAATCGTCGATTCGTGCATGCCGACCGCCTCAGCGATGTCATGCAGAACCAGCGGCTTCATGGCCTCGTCGCCGTACTCAAGGAAGCCGCGCTGGTGTTCAACGATTTGCGTCGCCACCTTCATCAGCGTCTCGTTACGGCTTTGCAGGCTCTTGATGAACCAGCGCGCTTCCTGCAGCTGATTGCGCATGAACGTATTGTCGGCGCTGGTATCGGCACGACGCACGAACCCCGCGTACTGCGGATTGACCCGCAGGCGCGGCACGGATTCCTGGTTCAGCTCCACCAGCCAGCGCTCGTTGTCCTTGCGCACGATGACGTCAGGCACAACGTATTCGGCTTCACTGGACTCGATCTGCGAGCCGGGGCGCGGGTTGAGGCTCTGGACCAGTTCAATGACCTGCCGCAGGTCGTCTTCCTTGAGCTTCATGCGGCGCATCAGTTGCGCGTAGTCGCGGCTGCCCAACAGATCGATGTAGTCGCTGACCAGCTTCTGCGCTTCCGCCAGCCACCTGGTTTTAGCCGGCAACTGACGGAGCTGCAGCAGCAGGCATTCGCTCAGGTTGCGAGCGCCGATGCCCGCAGGCTCGAACTGCTGGATGCGGTGCAGAACGGCTTCGATTTCGTCCAGCTCGATATCGAGCTCAGGATCGAAAGCGTCGAGCAATTCTTCCAGTGTTTCGTCGAGGTAGCCCTGGTTGTTGATGCAGTCGATCAGCGTCACGGCGATCAGGCGATCGGTGTCCGACATCGGCGCGAGGTTGAGCTGCCAGAGCAGGTGGCTTTGCAGGCTTTCGCCAACGGAGGTGCGGGTGGTGAAATCCCACTCGTCATCGTCATTGCTGGGCAGGCTGCTGGCGCTGGTCTGATAGACGTCTTCCCACGCGGTGTCGACAGGCAACTCGTTGGGGATGCGCTCGTTCCAGTCGCCCTCATCCAGATTGTCGACGGTAGGCGCCGATTCCTGGTAGGTGGGCTCCTGAACATCAGCGTTGGGCTTTTGCTCTACGTTATCCGCCAAGGGGTCGGCGTTGTCGAAATCGTCGCCTTCCTCCTGCCGTTCCAGCATCGGGTTCGACTCCAGCGCCTCCTGAATCTCCTGTTGGAGATCCAGCGTCGACAACTGAAGCAAGCGGATTGCCTGTTGCAGCTGAGGCGTCATCGTCAGCTGCTGGCCCATTCTCAAGACTAGCGAAGGTTTCATGGCAGGGCTTAACACCTTATTCGCCGGCGCACTGCGCGCCATTTACTACCAGGGCGCCGAGGGCGCCAACTTAAGCAAATTATATGCCTGAAGCTGGAGGGTTTGCCTAGAGTGTGATGACAATTAAAAAACGAGGTCGGCAATAGCGCGCGTTGCGGCGTACCGCACAACCTCGTGTCATCACTGCGGTTACAGGCGGAACTCGTGACCCAGATACACTTCCTTGACCAATTGGTTGGCAAGGATGGATTCGGCGTCGCCTTCGGCAATTAGCTGCCCATCGTTGACGATGTAGGCGGTTTCGCAGATATCCAGCGTTTCACGCACGTTGTGGTCGGTGATCAGCACGCCGATCCCTTTGGCCTTGAGGTGGTGAATGATCTGCTTGATGTCGCCTACGGAAATAGGGTCAACACCGGCAAAAGGTTCGTCGAGCAGAATGAATTTCGGCGAAGTGGCGAGGGCGCGTGCGATTTCCACGCGGCGACGTTCACCGCCCGACAGGCTCATGCCCAGGTTGTCGCGAATGTGGGTGATGTGGAATTCCTGCAGCAGGCTTTCCAGCTCCTTGCGACGGGCAGTGCGATCGAGCTCCTTGCGGGTCTCCAGAATCGCCATGATGTTGTCCGAGACGGAGAGCTTGCGGAAGATCGACGCTTCCTGTGGCAGGTAGCCAATACCGGCGCGAGCGCGGCCGTGCATCGGCTGGTGGCTGACGTCCTGGTCGTCGATAAGAACGCGACCCTGATCGGCCTGAACCAGGCCGACGATCATGTAGAAGCAGGTGGTCTTGCCGGCGCCGTTGGGGCCGAGCAGGCCGACAATCTGACCGCTCTCGATGGACAGGCTGACGTCACGTACGACCTGGCGGCTTTTATAGGCCTTGGCCAGATGTTGGGCTTTCAGCGTTGCCATTACTGGGCCTTCTGCTGGTCGGTTTTCTTTTTCGGCTGGATGACCATGTCGATGCGAGGGCGTGGTGCGGTGACCTTGGTGCCGTTGGCACGGCCGGCGTTCACGACCTGCTTGACGGTGTCATAGACGATTTTCTCGCCTTCGGACGTGTTGCCGTCGTTGACTACTTTGGCCTTGTCGATCAGCACGATGCGGTTCTGGGCCGCGAAGTACTGGATGGTGACGCCCCAGGCCTGAACGATCGGTTTGTCCACCGATGGCTTCTGCTCGTAATAGGCCAGGTTGCCCACGGACGTGAACACGTCCACGTCGCCTTGCGGTGTCCGGGTGATGGTCACGGTGTTGCCGGTGATCTTCATCGTGCCCTGGGTGATGATGACATTGCCCTTGTAAGTGGCGATGCCTTGCTTGTCGTCCAGTTGCGCGTCATCCGACTGGATGTGGATGGGTTGATCGCGATCCGTCGGCAGAGACCAGGCGCTCGCGCTTCCCAGTGCTGCGCCCAGGCCGAGCAAAAAAGGAAGGGTTTTAACGAGCCTCATACTGTCCTCTTACGTTGGATAGCAGGTTCATCCTGCTTTCTTTCAGATACGCTTTCATACCCGTGCCGGTCGTTACACCGCCAAGGCCGTCGATTCTAACGGGTTGGGCAGTCTCCGCATATTGCTTCTGCGGGAATACAGTCATGCGGCTGCTGGTGATGATGGTGGTGCGGTTCTTTTCATCGGTGCGGTTGATGCGCACCGAGTCGATCAGCTCGACGTGATCACCCCCCGGCGACACTTCGGCGCGAACGCTCTGTACGTGCCACGGGAAGGTCGAACCTCGATACATCTGCAGCACCGGCGTGGTCATCAGGGTGACGTCGGTGGCTTTCAAGTGCTCGACCTTGTCGGCGGTCATGTCGTACTGCATGGTTCCGTCGGGCAGGTACTGAATGCTGTGGGCGTTGGTCGCGTAGTAATCGACAGCGCTTTCATCCACGGCAGCCTTGGGTTGATCGAGGAAGCTTTCCGGACTGATGTTCCAGTAGCCGACCGCTGCCAGCAGCAATGCCAGCACACCGAACAGCAGAAACGTACGAAACTTTTTGCTCAGCATAAATGCACTTCTATAGGTAGGCGGCATGAGCCGCTTCGAGGTTGCCCTGAGCCTTCAAGATCAACTCGCAGAATTCGCGGGCAGCGCCTTCGCCGCCACGTGCCTGGGTAATGCCATCGGCATGCTCGCGGACAAAGCTGGCAGCATTGGCAACGGCCATGCCCAGGCCGACCCGGCGAATGACCGGCAGATCAGGCAGATCGTCACCCAGATACGCGACCTGCTCGTAGCTTAGATTCAGTTGCTGCAAAAGCTCGTCGAGGACCACGAGTTTGTCTTCGCGGCCCTGATAAAGGTGCGCGATGCCGAGGTTCTTCGCTCGCCGCTCAACCACCGGGGTCTTGCGCCCGCTGATGATGGCAGTGGTCACGCCCGAGTTGATGAGCATCTTGATGCCCTGGCCGTCGAGGGTGTTGAACGTCTTGAACTCGCTGCCGTCTTCGAGGAAATACAGGCGCCCATCGGTGAGTACGCCATCGACGTCGAAGATCGCCAGTTTGATGTTCTTGCCGCGTTGCATCAGGTCATTCATATCGGCGCTCATTTACATGACGCCTGCGCGAAGCAGGTCTTGAAGGTTGAACGCGCCAACCGGGCGGTCGTTCTCGTCGACCACAATAAGTGCGCCGATCTTGTTGTCTTCCATGATTTTCAAAGCTTCGGCCGCGAGCATTTCCGGCCGTACAGTCTTGCCATGGACGGTCATCACTTCATCAATGGTGGCCAGGCGTATGTCGATCGGGCGATCCAGTGTGCGACGCAAGTCACCGTCCGTGAAGATACCGGCAAGGCGTCCGTCGCTCTCGAGGATGGCGGTCATGCCCAGCCCCTTGCGGGTCATTTCCATCAGCGAATCGCGAAGCGGCGTGCCCCGCGCAACCTGCGGCAGGTTGGCGCCAGTGTGCATCACATGCTCGACCTTCAACAGCAGCCGACGACCCAGCGCACCGCCCGGGTGGGAGAAGGCGAAGTCTTCGGCGGTGAAGCCTCTGGCGTCCAGCAGTGCAACGGCCAGGGCGTCGCCCATGACCAGCGCCGCCGTGGTGGAGGAGGTGGGCGCCAGATTCAGCGGGCAGGCTTCTTTTTCGACCCGCGCATTAAGGTTGACGTCGGCGGCTTTGGCCAGCGTTGAGTCCGGGTTGCCAGTAAGGCTGATCATCTTGATGCCCAGACGCTTGATCAGCGGCAGCAACGTGACGATCTCGGCCGTCGTGCCCGAGTTGGACAGGGCCAGAATGATGTCGGCGCTGGTGATCATGCCCATGTCGCCGTGGCTGGCCTCGGCCGGGTGCACGAAAAACGAGGGAGTGCCGGTGCTGGCGAGGGTCGCGGCGATCTTCTTGCCGATATGGCCCGACTTGCCCATGCCGACCACGACCACGCGGCCCTGACTGCCCAGGATCATGTCGCATGCGCTGATGAAATCGGCATTGATATGCGCAAGCAGACCTTCCACGGCTTCTATTTCAAGGCGGATGGTGCTCTGTGCCGATTCAATCAGATTGCGCGCATTGGACATATCGGAAGGGGTCGCTTGGTCAAAAGCCGGGGATTATAGCGGCAATGTTCAAAAGCCTCACGCTTCATCGTTGCTGTTTGTTTAATGAAAGGACACGTCCTTCAGCAACTGCGTGATAAAGGCTGGCGATGGGTACGAAAATTCCACACCGTCCTTAATACCCTTCTTTGTTTGCGACTTGACACGTTGAAGCTTGGGCGGCGTGCGAGAGCGGTGGTATAGTCCGCCGCTTGTTCGGCCCCTCCAAAAGTGTGTCGTTCGTCAAGAACGCGGCATCTGAGAGACAGGTTGCATCGCAAGGAGTTTAGATGAGTGCCGATAACGCCTACGCGGTCGAGCTGAAGGGCGTTTCCTTCAAGCGCGGTGCGCGCAGCATCTTCAATAATGTGGACATCAGCATCCCCCGGGGCAAAGTCACCGGCATCATGGGGCCGTCCGGCAGTGGTAAAACCACCCTGCTGCGATTGATGGGAGCACAACTGCGTCCCAGCGCTGGCGAAGTCTGGGTCAATGGCCAGAATTTGCCCAAGCTATCGCGCAGCGATCTTTTCGACGCGCGCAAGCAGATGGGCGTGCTCTTTCAGAGCGGCGCACTGTTCACCGATCTCGACGTTTTCGAAAACGTGGCGTTTCCGCTGCGGGTCCACACCAAACTGCCTGAAGACATGATCCGCGACATCGTCCTGCTGAAGCTGCAGGCGGTCGGGCTTCGTGGGGCCGTTGATCTGATGCCCGACGAGCTGTCGGGTGGCATGAAGCGTCGTGTTGCGCTGGCGCGTGCCATCGCGCTGGATCCCCAGATCCTCATGTACGACGAACCCTTCGTGGGCCAGGACCCTATCGCCATGGGCGTGCTGGTACGGCTGATCAGGCTACTGAATGACGCGCTGGGTATCACCAGTATCGTGGTGTCTCACGATCTCGCCGAGACCGCGAGCATCGCCGACTATCTCTATGTCGTCGGTGACGGTCAGGTGCTGGGGCAGGGCACACCGCAGGAACTGATGGAGTCGGATAACCCTCGTATACGTCAGTTCATGACGGGCGATCCCGACGGGCCGGTGCCTTTCCATTATCCGGCACCGGATTATCGCGACGATCTTTTGGGGAAGCGCTGATGCGCAGAAAGTCTTTAATGGATCGCGTACGCCTGATGGGGCGTTCGGCGATCGATATAGTTGCAGTGCTGGGTCGTTCAGGGATTTTTCTGGTTCATGCGTTGCTCGGGCGTGGCGGAATCGGCGGCGGCTTTCAACTGCTGCTGCGTCAGCTGCACTCGGTAGGCGTCATGTCTCTGGCCATTATTGTCGTGTCCGGCGTGTTCATCGGCATGGTGCTGGCGCTGCAAGGCTTCAGCATTCTCGCCAAGTACGGCTCCGAGCAGGCTGTGGGGCAGATGGTTGCCCTGACGTTGCTGCGTGAACTCGGCCCGGTCGTTACCGCTCTATTGTTCGCCGGTCGTGCAGGCTCTGCGCTCACCGCTGAAATCGGCAACATGAAATCCACCG
Source organism: Pseudomonas sp. W2Oct36 (assembly GCF_041060465.1). NCBI lineage: Bacteria > Pseudomonadati > Pseudomonadota > Gammaproteobacteria > Pseudomonadales > Pseudomonadaceae > Pseudomonas > Pseudomonas sp. W2Oct36. The sequence continues at coordinate 299,096 of NZ_JAUERW010000003.1, read as the reverse complement.
AGCAGCTTTCCAGCCTCGAGATGATTGGCGTTGACCCGCTCAAATACATCGTCGCGCCGCGTCTCTGGGCAGGCTTCATCTCGCTGCCGGTGCTGGCGCTGATCTTCAGCGTGGTTGGCATCTGGGGTGGTTCGTGGGTGGCGGTCGACTGGCTGGGCGTTTACGAAGGCTCCTTCTGGGCCAACATGCAGAACAGCGTTTCGTTTACCGATGATGTACTCAACGGTGTCATCAAGAGCGTCGTGTTCGCTTTTGTCGTCACCTGGATTGCCGTGTTTCAGGGCTATGACTGCGAGCCGACGTCCGAAGGGATCAGTCGCGCCACGACCAAGACCGTGGTCTACGCGTCATTGGCCGTACTGGGCCTGGACTTTATTATGACCGCCTTGATGTTTGGAGACTTCTGATGCAAAACCGCACCCTCGAAACCGGTGTAGGCCTGTTTCTGCTGGCCGGTATCCTGGCTTTGCTCCTGCTCGCCCTGCGCGTCAGCGGTCTGAGTGCCAGCGCCAACACCGACACTTATAAACTTTACGCAAATTTCGACAATATCGCCGGTTTGACTGTCAGAGCGAAAGTGACCATGGCCGGTGTGAACATTGGCAAGGTCACTGCAATCGATCTGGATCACGATACCTTCACCGGTCGTGTGACGATGGAAGTGAACAAGCGGGTCAATAACCTGCCTTCGGATTCCACCGCTTCCATTCTGACCGCGGGCCTGCTGGGTGAAAAATACATCGGCATCAGTGTCGGTGGTGATGACCAGCTGTTGAAAGACGGCGGCACCATCCATGACACCCAGTCCTCGTTGGTACTCGAAGACCTGATCGGTAAATTCCTGCTCAATTCAGTGGGCAAAGACGCCAAATGAGGAGTTTTTTCATGATCTCGATTCTGCGCCGTGGCCTTCTGGTGCTGCTGGCCGCCCTGCCATTGTTTGCTAATGCAGCGGCGTCCGATGCTTCCGCCCACGACCTGGTTGATCGCACCACCAAGCAATTGCTGGCTGACCTGTCCGCCAACAAGGAAACCTACAAGTCCAATCCACAAGCGTTCTACGATGCACTCAATGGCATCGTCGGCCCGGTCATCGACGCCGATGGCATTTCCAAAAGCATCATGACCGTGAAGTATTCGCGCAACGCCACCCCGGCGCAGATGCAGCGGTTCCAGGAAAACTTCAAGCGCAGCCTGATCCAGTTCTATGGCAACGCACTGCTTGAGTACAACAACCAGGGCATCACTGTTTCTCCTGCCAAGCAGGAAGGTGCTGATCGCACTTCCGTCGACATGTCGGTCAAGGGCAACAACGGCGCGGTTTACCCTGTTTCCTACACCCTCGTCAAAATCGGCGGTGAGTGGAAAGTGCGTAACGTGATCATCAACGGCATCAACATCGGCAAGCTGTTCCGCGATCAGTTCGCTGACGCCATGCAGCGCAACGGTAACAACCTGGACAAAACCATCGACGGTTGGGCTGGCGAAGTCGCCAAGGCCAAAGAGACCTCGGAAGCCTCCAGCGACAAGGTCGTCAAATGAGTCAAGCGTCCGTTACTGCCGCTGGCGGCGGAGAGCTGATGCTCTCCGGCGTGGTCGACTATCGGACCGGGCCCGCCTTGCGCGAGCAGGGCGCGGCGCTCATTAAGGCCAGCACCGAAGCGGCTTTGACGCTGGACTGCTCCGGCGTGGAAAAATCCAGCAGTGTCGGCCTCTCACTGCTCCTCGCATTCATGCGCGATGCTCAGGCGGCGGGCAAGTTACTCACCGTCCGGGCGTTGCCAGAAGACATGCAGGAAATCGCCAAAGTCTCTGAGCTCACCGAGCTGTTTCAGCACCATTAATTGCTTTCATCGATCAAGCCCCTCGTCCGCCCCTTGCAAAGTAGGGTTCGCAACGAGAGGGCTTTTTTGTATGATGGCCGACCCGCGCGCGTAGGGCGCCGATAGAGGTTAAGCATGCAGGCCGTAGAAGTTAAAAGCTTCCTGGAAGCTAAGTTGCCAGATATCCAGGTCGAAGTTGAAGGCGAAGGCTGTAATTTCCAGCTGAACGTGATCAGCGACGAACTGGCCGCACTGAGCCCGGTCAAGCGCCAGCAGCAGGTCTACACGCATTTGAACCCATGGATCGCCGATGGCAGCATCCACGCGGTCACCATGAAATTTTTCAGCCGCGCTGCATGGGCCGAGCGCACCTGAGCCAAAACGGCGTCGAGATTCCAATGGATAAACTGATTATTACTGGCGGCATTCGTCTTGATGGCGAAATCCGCATCTCCGGGGCGAAAAACTCCGCTCTGCCGATTCTCGCAGCCACGCTGCTGGCTGATGGTCCTGTGACCGTCGCCAACCTGCCGCACCTGCACGACATCACCACCATGATCGAGCTGTTCGGTCGCATGGGGATCGAGCCGATCATCGACGAGAAGCTCAGCGTCGAAATCGATCCGCGCACCATCAAGACCCTGGTCGCTCCGTACGAACTGGTGAAAACCATGCGTGCGTCGATCCTCGTGCTGGGTCCGATGGTTGCCCGATTCGGTGAAGCCGAAGTGGCACTGCCTGGCGGTTGCGCCATCGGTTCGCGTCCTGTCGATCTGCACATCCGTGGTCTTGAAGCCATGGGCGCGATCATCGACGTCGAAGGCGGTTACATCAAGGCCAAGGCGCCGGAAGGCGGCCTGCGTGGCGCGCACTTCTTCTTCGACACCGTCAGCGTCACAGGTACCGAGAACATCATGATGGCCGCTGCCCTGGCCAACGGCCGCAGCGTCCTGCAAAACGCCGCGCGTGAACCTGAAGTCGTCGACCTGGCGAACTTCATCAACGCCATGGGCGGTAAAGTCTCTGGCGCCGGCACCGACACCATCACCATCGATGGCGTTAAACGTCTCGGTTCGGCGACCTATCGCGTGATGCCCGACCGTATCGAAACCGGCACCTATCTGGTGGCGGCGGCGGCAACCGGCGGCCGTGTGAAGCTCAAGGACACCGATCCGACGATTCTCGAAGCGGTTCTCGAGAAGCTGCGTGAAGCCGGTGCCGAGATCACCACGGGCAGCAACTGGATCGAGCTGAACATGCACGGCAAACGTCCGAAAGCGGTCAACGTGCGCACTGCGCCGTACCCGGCGTTTCCGACCGACATGCAGGCGCAGTTCATCTCGCTGAATGCCATCGCCGAGGGTACCGGGACGGTCATCGAGACCATCTTCGAAAACCGCTTCATGCACGTGTATGAAATGCACCGCATGGGCGCGCAGATTCAGGTCGAAGGCAACACCGCAATCGTCACCGGTTGCACCAAGCTCAAGGGCGCGCCCGTGATGGCAACCGACCTGCGTGCCTCGGCGAGCCTGGTCATTTCGGCGCTGGTTGCCGAGGGCGACACGCTGATCGACCGCATCTACCACATCGACCGTGGTTACGAGTGCATCGAAGAAAAACTGCAGATGCTGGGCGCGAAGATCCGTCGCGTTCCGGGCTAGTCAGCTGCTGCGCGTTTGCCCGGGTCGATTTGATCGACTCGGGCGACGTGTCTGGCCCAAGGGCCAAGACTTTCTGATTCGTTTCACTTCGGCTTTTTGAGCCGGAGGTTGTCGGGCGCCAGTTGCGACCCGGCACGCGCTGCTGATAAGGACTGACGTTTCCCATGTTGACCATCGCACTGTCCAAGGGCCGTATCCTCGACGACACCTTGCCGCTGCTCGCTGCGGCGGGCATCGTGCCGACCGAGAATCCGGACAAGAGCCGCAAGCTGATCATCCCCACGACCCAGGCCGACGTGCGCTTGCTGATCGTGCGCGCCACCGACGTGCCGACCTATGTCGAGCATGGCGCTGCGGATCTCGGCGTCGCGGGCAAGGACGTGTTGATGGAATACGGCGGTCAGGGGCTTTATGAGCCCCTCGACCTGCAAATCGCCCAGTGCAAGCTGATGACTGCAGGTGCAGTCGGCGCCGTCGAACCCAAGGGTCGGCTGCGTGTGGCGACCAAGTTCGTCAATGTTGCCAAGCGCTATTATGCCGAACAGGGCCGTCAGGTCGATATCATCAAGCTGTACGGCTCCATGGAACTCGCGCCGCTCGTGGGCCTGGCCGACAAGATCATCGACGTCGTCGACACCGGCAACACGCTGCGTGCCAACGGCCTCGAACCCCAGGACATGATTGCCCACATCAGCTCCCGTCTGGTGGTGAACAAGGCATCCATGAAAATGCAGCACGCCCGTATCCAGTCGTTGATCGACACCCTGCGCACAGCCGTGGAGTCGCGACACCGCGGTTGACTGAATCGCGTGACCCTCAACAGGATCACGCCCAGCTATCCGTGTCATAGCCAAATTTCTCAGGTGCCCGCGCGGATGGCTTGCTAGCTTAGGCATCTGCCTGTCCTTGCAACTGACATCGCCACCTGAGAAATCGCCATCATTGAGGCCCACGCTATGACCACTCCCAACGCTATTCGCCGACTCAACGCTGCCGATCCGGACTTCGCCCGTCATCTGGATCATCTGCTGAGCTGGGAAAGTGTGTCTGACGACTCGGTCAATGAGCGTGTGCTGGACATCATCAAGAACGTGCGCGAGCGCGGCGATGCGGCGTTGGTGGAATACACCCGTCGTTTCGACGGGCTGGACGTGGCGTCGATGGCGGACCTGATTCTGCCGCGCGAGCGTCTTGAGCTGGCACTGACCCGCATCACGCCCGCCCAGCGCCAGGCCCTTGAAAAAGCGGCCGACCGCGTGCGCAGTTACCACGAGCGGCAGAAGCAGGATTCCTGGAGCTACACCGAGGCCGACGGCACCGTGCTGGGCCAGAAGGTCACCCCGCTGGACCGCGCCGGCCTGTACGTGCCGGGCGGTAAAGCCTCTTACCCGTCTTCAGTGTTGATGAACGCCATTCCGGCCAAAGTTGCTGGCGTGGGCGAAGTGGTCATGGTCGTGCCGACCCCCCGCGGTGAACTCAACGAGCTGGTACTGGCGGCGGCCTGCATCGCCGGCGTTGATCGCGTGTTCACCATCGGTGGCGCGCAGGCGGTTGCGGCGCTGGCCTATGGCACTGAAAGCGTGCCGCAGGTGGACAAGGTCGTCGGCCCGGGCAACATCTATGTGGCCACCGCCAAGCGTCATGTTTTCGGTCAGGTGGGCATCGACATGATCGCCGGGCCTTCGGAGATTCTGGTGGTGTGCGACGGTCAGACCGATCCGGACTGGATCGCCATGGACCTGTTCTCCCAGGCCGAGCACGACGAGGACGCCCAGGCGATTCTGGTCAGCCCGGATGCGGACTTCCTTGACCGCGTCGCGGCCAGCATCGCCAAACTGATGCCGACGATGGAGCGGGCGGAAATCATTCAAACCTCGATCAATGGCCGCGGCGCCTTGATCAAAGTGGCCGACATGACTCAGGCCATTGAAGTCGCCAACCGGATTGCGCCGGAGCACCTTGAATTGTCGGTGGCTGATCCACAGGCCTGGCTGCCGCAGATCCGCCACGCCGGCGCGATCTTCATGGGCCGCCACACCTCCGAAGCGCTGGGCGACTACTGCGCCGGTCCCAACCACGTGTTGCCCACTTCGGGCACCGCACGGTTCTCGTCGCCGCTGGGCGTGTACGATTTTCAGAAACGCTCATCGATCATTTTCTGCTCGGAGCAGGGCGCGTCCGAACTGGGCAAAACGGCTTCGGTGCTGGCACGCGGCGAGTCGTTGACCGCCCACGCCCGCAGCGCCGAGTATCGCATCGTCGACACCGAACAAGAGGGCAACTGAGCATGAGCAAATTCTGGAGTCCCTTCGTCAACGACCTGGTGCCTTATGTGCCGGGCGAGCAGCCCAAGCTGACCAAACTGGTGAAGCTCAACACCAACGAAAACCCCTATGGCCCGTCGCCCAAGGCGATCGATGCCATGCGTGCGGCGGTCAGTGATGAACTGCGTCTGTATCCCGATCCCAACAGCGATCTGCTGAAGCACGCGGTGGCGCGTTATTACGGCGTCGACGCCAGTCGGGTGTTCCTCGGCAACGGTTCGGACGAGGTGCTCGCCCACGCCTATAACGCGTTCTTCCGACAGGCCAAACCGTTGCTGTTCCCGGACATCAGCTACAGCTTCTATCCGGTGTACTGCGGCCTGTATGGCGTCGACTACGAAGCCGTGCCGCTTGACGAACAGTTTCAGATTCGTGCCGAAGATTACGCGCGTTCCAATGGCGGCATCATTTTCCCGAACCCGAACGCACCCACCGGCTGCCTGTTGGCCCTCGATGCCGTCGAGCAGATCCTCAAGAACAGCCCGGATTCAGTGGTGATCGTCGACGAGGCGTACGTCGACTTCGGCGGCGACACCGCGATCAGCCTGGTGGATCGCTATCCGAACCTGCTGGTCACTCAGACACTGTCCAAATCGCGCTCCCTCGCTGGGCTGCGGGTGGGCCTCGCAGTGGGGCATCCGGACCTCATCGAGGCGCTGGAACGGGTCAAGAACAGCTTCAACTCGTATCCCCTGGACCGTATGGCCATTGTCGGCGCAGCAGCGGCCTTCGAGGATCGCGCGTATTTCGAGAGCACCTGCCAGCGCGTGATCGCCAGCCGTGAAGCGCTCGTCGAGCAGCTGGAAGGCAAGGGTTTTGAGGTGCTGCCATCGGCCGCGAATTTCATCTTTGCCCGTCACCCTCAGCATGACGCAGCGGGTCTGGCGGCAAAGGTGCGGGAGCAGGGCGTGATCGTGCGCCACTTCAAACAGGCGCGCATCGCGCAATTCCTGCGCATCACCATCGGCACGCCTGAACAGAATCAGGCGCTGGTGGATGCCTTGGGGGACCTCTCGAGCTGAGTTGACGGCTGCTTCATCGCAACCGATCAATCCTCCGCCGCAGGCGCCGTTGTCTGCGGTGGACGCACGCCCACCTCGGCGCTCAGCTTCAGTTCCTTGCCGTTGCGCATAACCTCAATGGCGATCTTGTCGCTCGGCTTGGTGCGCGCCACCTGATTCATGGAGCGACGCCCGTCGCCCGCTGGCTCGCCGTTGATGCTCAAAATCACATCACCCAGCTGCAATCCGGCCTTCTGCGCCGGTCCATCGCGGAAAATCCCGGCGACCACGATCCCTGGGCGGTCCTTAAGGCCAAAGGATTCCGACAGTTCCTCCGTCAGCGGCTGTACCTCAATACCCAACCAGCCGCGAATCACCTGACCGTGCTCAATGATCGACTTCATCACCTCCAGAGCCAGCTTGGTCGGAATCGCAAAACCGATGCCTTGGGAGCCACCGGACTTGGAGAAGATCGCCGTGTTGATCCCGGTCAGGTTGCCATTGGCGTCCACCAGTGCGCCGCCCGAGTTGCCGGGGTTGATCGCGGCGTCGGTCTGAATGAAATCTTCGTAGGTGTTGAGGCCCAGCTGATTGCGTCCGGTGGCACTGATGATGCCCATGGTCACGGTCTGGCCGACGCCGAACGGGTTGCCGATGGCCAATGCAACGTCGCCGATGCGGATGGCGTCGGAACGGCCGAGGGTAATGGACGGCAGGTTCTTGAGGTCGATCTTCAGGACCGCAAGGTCGGTTTCCGGATCGCTGCCGACGACTTTGGCGATCGTCTCGCGGCCGTCCTTGAGCGCCACGACAATCTGGTCTGCACCGGAGGTGACGTGGTTGTTGGTTAGCAGATAGCCTTCCGGACTCATGATTACGGCCGATCCCAGGCTCGACTGCATGCGCTTTTGTTTAGGCAGGTTGTCGCCGAAGAAACGACGAAACTGCGGGTCGTCGAACAGCGGATGGTTGGGTTTATTGCTGTTGTTGACCATCTTGGTCGTGTACAGATTCGCCACGGCGGGGGCGGCGTTGCTGACGGCGTCCGCGTACGATACCGGGCCCTGTTGCACAAAGGTCTGCCGGGGCGCTTGTTGCAGGTTCACGTCCTGGCTTGGAAGCCCGACCCACTGGGGATAGCGCTGGATTATCAATAAAGCGATAAGCACACCAGCGAGCAAGGGCCAGCCGAGAAAACGCAGCGCTTTGAACATTGAGCGGAGTCCTGAAGGTAGAAGCGCCTAGCTGCGCCATAATGGCCGGCATTATACGAGGACCGACACGGTCTGGACTGCATATTTAGGAGAGTTTTATGGCCGTTGCCCTGAGCACCCTGGTGGAAGAAGCGGACCGCTATCTCGGTAGCGCGCGGATTCAGGATTATTGCCCGAACGGCCTGCAGGTCGAGGGTCGGCCGCAGGTCAGGCGAATCGTCTCCGGCGTCACCGCGAGTCAGGCGCTGCTGGACGCGGCGGTGGAGGCCAATGCCGATCTGGTGCTGGTGCATCACGGCTATTTCTGGAAAGGCGAGAATCCCTGCATCACCGGCATGAAACAGCGTCGGCTGAAAACGCTGCTCAAGCACGACATCAGCCTGCTGTCCTATCACTTGCCCCTCGACCTTCACGCCGACGTGGGCAACAACGTTCAGTTGGCCCAGCAACTGGAGATCACCGTCGAAGGCCCGCTGGACCCGGACAATCCGCGCATCGTCGGGCTGGTCGGCTCACTCAGCGAGGCGATCACGCCACGGGATTTCGCCCACCGCGTGCAGACTGCATTGGGGCGCGAGCCGCTGCTGATCGAGGGTGAAGGGATAATCCGCCGGGTCGGCTGGTGCACCGGAGGCGGGCAGGGCTACATCGATCAGGCCGTTCTGGCCGGCGTGGACCTGTATTTGAGCGGGGAGGCGTCCGAGCAGACTTTTCACAGCGCCCGGGAAAACGGTATCAGCTTCATCGCCGCCGGCCATCACGCCACCGAGCGGTATGGTGTGCAGGCCCTGGGCGATTATCTGGCGCGGCGCTTTGCCCTTGAACATCTGTTTATCGATTGTCCGAACCCGATCTAACGCGTCCTGAGGTCCAAAGCCTGAGCTATATGTATAGATCGTTTCGATCTATCCCCGCCGCTGAATAGAAGCAGGCGCCATGATAAAGTGCATCGCTCGATAGAGCCCGCAGGCTCTCCACACACGTACGTTATCCGTGAGTAACCATGGTCGACAAACTGACGCATCTGAAACAGCTGGAGGCGGAAAGCATCCACATTATCCGCGAGGTCGCTGCCGAGTTCGATAACCCGGTGATGCTGTACTCCGTCGGTAAAGACTCTGCCGTGATGCTGCATCTGGCGCGCAAGGCCTTCTTTCCGGGCAAGCTGCCGTTCCCGGTGATGCACGTCGACACACGCTGGAAATTCCAGGAGATGTACCGCTTCCGCGACAAGATGGTCGAGGAGATGGGCCTGGATCTGATCGTGCACGTGAACCCGGACGGCGTCGCGCAGGGTATCAACCCGCTGACCCACGGCAGCTCGAAGCACACCGATATCATGAAAACCCAAGGCCTCAAGCAGGCTCTGGACAAGCACGGCTTTGATGCCGCGTTCGGCGGTGCCCGCCGTGACGAAGAGAAATCCCGCGCCAAAGAGCGCGTGTATTCCTTCCGCGACACCAAGCACCGCTGGGACCCGAAAAACCAGCGTCCCGAGTTGTGGAACGTGTACAACGGCAACGTCAACAAAGGCGAGTCGATCCGCGTGTTCCCGCTTTCCAACTGGACCGAGCTGGACATCTGGCAGTACATCTACCTCGAAGGCATTCCGATCGTCCCGCTGTATTTCGCCGCCGAGCGCGAAGTCATCGAGATGAACGGCACCTGGATCATGATCGACGACGACCGCCTGCGTAATCACCTGTCCGACGAGGACAAGAAGCGCATCGTCAAGAAGAAGGTCCGCTTCCGCACACTGGGCGACTACCCGTTGACGGGCGCTGTCGAGTCCGAGGCCACCAGCCTCACCGACATCATTCAGGAAATGCTCCTGACGCGAACTTCCGAGCGCCAGGGCCGGGTCATCGACCACGATGGCGCAGGCTCGATGGAAGAAAAGAAACGCCAAGGCTACTTCTAGCTGCAAGCTGCAAGCAGCAAGTTGGAAGCTTCAAGCCGAAACGCTGAAGCTCACTTGAACCGGAAGAATTTTGACTAGCTGTATGCCGACGAGCTTGCCGCTTGAAGCTTACAGCTTGGAGCTTGAACCCAATGAGCCATCAATCTGAATTGATCAGCGAGGACATCCTCGCCTATCTGGGCCAGCATGAACGCAAGGAAATGCTGCGTTTCCTGACCTGTGGCAACGTCGACGACGGCAAGAGCACGTTGATCGGGCGTCTGCTGCACGATTCCAAGATGATCTACGAAGATCACCTGGAAGCCATCACCCGCGATTCGAAGAAATCCGGCACCACCGGCGATGAGGTCGATCTGGCGCTGCTGGTCGACGGGCTGCAGGCCGAGCGCGAGCAGGGCATCACCATCGATGTCGCCTACCGCTACTTCTCCACCGCCAAGCGCAAGTTCATCATCGCCGACACCCCCGGCCATGAGCAGTACACCCGCAACATGGCCACCGGTGCGTCCACCTGTGACCTGGCGATCATTCTGGTGGACGCCCGCTACGGCGTGCAGACCCAGACCAAGCGCCACAGCTACATCGCCTCGTTGCTGGGCATCAAGCACATTGTGGTCGCCATCAACAAGATGGACCTCAATGGCTTCGACGAGACCATCTTCGAGCAGATCAAGGCCGATTACCTGGCGTTCGCCGACCGCATTGCGCTGAAGCCGACCACCATGGAATTCGTGCCGATGTCGGCCCTCAAGGGCGACAACGTAGTCAACCGGAGCGAGCGTTCGCCGTGGTACACCGGCAAGTCGCTGATGGAGATTCTTGAAACCGTCGAGATCGCCAACGACCGCAATTTCACTGACCTGCGTTTTCCGGTGCAATACGTCAACCGTCCGAACCTGAACTTCCGCGGTTTCGCCGGCACCCTGGCGAGCGGCATCGTGCACAAGGGCGACGAAGTGGTTGTGCTGCCGTCCGGCAAGAGCAGCCGCGTGAAATCCATCGTCACCTTCGAAGGTGAGCTGGAGCATGCGGGCCCGGGTCAGGCGGTGACGCTGACCATGGAAGACGAAATCGACATCTCCCGTGGCGACCTTCTGGTGCATGCCGACAATGTCCCACAGGTGGCCGACGCCTTCGACGCCATGCTGGTGTGGATGGCCGAAGAGCCGATGCTGCCGGGCAAGAAATACGACATCAAACGCGCCACGTCCTACGTGCCGGGTTCGATTGCCAGCATCACCCATCGTGTTGACGTGAACACGCTGGAAGAAGGCCCGGCCAGTTCGCTGCAGCTGAATGAAATCGGCCGCGTGAAGATCGCACTGGACGCACCGATTGCCCTCGACGGCTACGACAGCAACCGCACCACGGGCGCGTTCATCGTCATCGACCGTTTGACCAACGGCACCGTGGCGGCCGGCATGATCATCGCCAAGCCGGTGGTTGCGGGCGGCGGGAGTCATCACGGCGCGCTGGCCCATGTTTCGACAGAAGAGCGCGCTCAGCGCTTCGGCCAGAAGCCGGCCACCGTGCTGTTCAGCGGTTTGTCGGGTGCAGGCAAGAGCACGCTGGCATATGCCGTGGAGCGCAAGCTTTTCGACATGGGCCGTGCGGTGTTCGTCCTTGATGGCCAGAACCTGCGTCACGACCTCAACAAGGGCTTGCCGCAGGATCGCGCCGGCCGCACCGAGAACTGGCGTCGTGCCGCCCACGTTGCGCGTCAGTTCAACGAAGCCGGCCTGCTGACCCTCGCGGCGTTCGTCGCGCCGGACACCGGCGGTCGGCAGAATGCCAAGGCCCTGATCGGCGATGATCGACTGATCACCGTGTACGTACAGGCGTCGCCTCAAGTCTGCCGCGAGCGTGACCCGCAAGGGCTCTACGCTGCCGACAAGGACAACATCCCGGGTGAATCCTTCCCGTATGACGTCCCGCTGCACGCCGACCTGGTCATCGACACGCAGTCGCTGAATGTCGAAGAAAGCGTCAAGCAAGTGCTGGATCTGCTGCGAGCTCGCGGCGCGATCTAAACGCTGTTCGCTGTACAAAAACCCGCCGATGATGGCGGGTTTTTTGTTTCCCTCCATTACCCGTCGCCGCCAACCGACTGCCCACAAAAAAGCCCGCCGTTGGTTAGCAACGGCGGGCTTTTGGTGTTTCGAGTCGCGTTATTTTTTCAAGCCGTAATGCTCATCCAGCATGCCGGGGGAGTCAGGCGACTTGGGCGCGTAGTCCTTCGGCGGTTCAGCCGCGGTGCGCGGTGGCGTCAGGCGATCGCGGTGTGGATGGAGCGCGTCCGGGTGCAGCGCGGCCAGCAGGCGTTGACGGGTGATGTCGTCGGTGGCCAGGCGGTTGGCGCCTTCGGCCAGATGCTCCTGAACATCGTGGTAGCTTTGCGACAGCTTCTGCACCAGATTGGCGGTGCTGTTGAAGTGAGTGATCACCTCGTTTTGATACGTATCGAAACGCTCCTGAACGTCATCCAGCTGGCGCTGAGTCCCGTTAGGCACGGCATTGGGCAGCGCGCGCGCCACGAAGAAACCGATGATCACACCAACCACCAGGGCGATGGTCGGCAGCAACCAAACTAAGAGCGAGTAATCCACGAGTCCTTCCTCTATAAACGGCTTTGCTTTACGTTAACGGCTCGAACCTGCGCTGTATAGCGGCGACGTGTCGCCAGCCTGCCAGCCACAGACAATCAGCTAGACGAGTCGACCCAATTGAAGGTCACGGAGTTCATTCTTGCTCATGCGTGAGACCCCTGTATTCATCGACGGCCCGGCGGGCCAACTTGAAGCGTTGTACCTCGATCTGGACGAGGCCAGAGGCATCGCGCTGATATGCCATCCTAACCCGGTTCAGGGCGGCACCATGCTCAATAAAGTAATTTCGACCCTGCAGCGCACCGCGCGCGATGCCGGTCTTATCACCCTGCGCTTCAACTATCGTGGCGTTGGCGCGAGCGCCGGCAGCTCGGACATGGGGGAGGGCGAAGTCGACGACGCACAGGCGGCGGCGAACTGGCTGCGCGACAAACATCCCGACCTGCCCATGACCTTGCTCGGGTTTTCCTTCGGCGGTTTCGTGGCGGCTACCCTGGGCGGGCGTCTTGAGGCCAAGGGCGAAACCCTGAAGCATCTGTTCATGGTCGCACCAGCCGTGATGCGCATCGCCAGTGTGGAAGCATTGCCGCAGAAGGGTCTGCTGACGCTTATTCAGCCGGACACCGATGAAGTCGTTGACCCACAACGTGTGTACGCGTGGTCTGACACGCTTCAGCGCCCCCATGAGCTGCTGAAAGTGGCAGAATGCGGGCACTTTTTTCACGGCAAGCTGACCGATCTCAAGGATCTGATTCTGCCGCGCCTTTCGAATTGATCGCAGCACCCAAAATAAGCGACTAGCCATGACCACTCGTATCCTGACCGGTATCACCACCACCGGCACACCGCACCTGGGCAACTACGCCGGCGCCATCCGCCCGGCCATCGTTGCCAGCCGCCAAAGCGATGCCGACTCTTTCTACTTTCTGGCTGACTACCACGCGCTGATCAAATGCGATGACCCGCTGCGCATTCAGCGCTCGCGTCTGGAAATCGCAGCGACCTGGCTCGCGGCAGGGCTGGACGTCGAGCGCGTGACGTTCTATCGCCAGTCCGACATTCCGGAAATTCCCGAACTGACCTGGCTGCTGACCTGCGTGGCCGGCAAGGGCCTGCTCAATCGCGCCCATGCCTACAAGGCGTCGGTGGACAAGAACGTCGAAGCCGGCGAAGACCCGGACGCCGGTATTACCATGGGCCTGTTCAGCTATCCCGTGCTGATGGCCGCTGACATCCTGATGTTCAACGCCCATCAAGTGCCTGTCGGCCGCGATCAGATCCAGCACGTCGAGATGGCGCGCGACATCGGTCAGCGCTTCAATCACCTGTTCGGTAACGGCAAAGAGTTCTTTGTAATGCCGGAAGCGCTGATCGAAGAAAGCGTCGCGACGCTGCCTGGCCTGGACGGTCGCAAGATGTCGAAGAGCTACGACAACACCGTCCCGCTGTTCACCAGCGCCAAAGACATGAAGGACGCGATCTCGCGCATCGTCACTGACTCGCGTCTGCCAGGCGAAGCCAAGGATCCGGACACGTCGCACCTGTTCACGCTGTACCAGGCATTCGCCAGTAAAGAGCAAGGCGACGAGTTCCGCACCGACCTGTTGCAGGGGTTGGGTTGGGGGGACGCCAAGCAACGCCTGTTCCAGTTGCTGGACGCGGAGTTGGGCGAAGCCCGCGAGCATTACCATCGCCTGATCGAGCGCCCCGCCGACCTGGAAGACATCCTGCAAGCGGGCGCCGAGAAGGCCCGTCGTGTGGCCACGCCGTTTCTGGGCGAGCTGCGTGAAGCGGTCGGCCTGCGTTCATTCCGCACCGCGGCGCAAACCGTCACGGCGACCAAGAAGAAGGCCGGCAAAGGCCCGCGCTTCGTCAGTTTCCGTGAAGACGACGGCAGTTTCCGTTTCCGGTTGCTGGCGGCCGATGGCGAGCAACTGCTGCTGTCGCGCCACTTCGCAGACGGCAAGGCGGCCGGCGCCGTGACCAAACAGCTGCAGCAGGGCGGTGAGCTGGACATTCGGCCCGAAGGCGATGCCTTCACCTTGTGGCTGAGTGACACCTGTGTCGCCGACAGCCCGGCGTTCGCCGATGCCGCCGCCCGTGACGCCGCGATCGAGAGCCTGAAACTGGCGCTCGCGCCACAACAGGATTAATTGCCATTCCAATGGGCCGTCGCTACAGTGACGGCCCGTTTTTGCTCCCTTGCAAGCGACTATGACCCCTCTAGAACGATACCAAGCTGACCTGAAGCGTCCGGACTTTTTCCACGACGCCGCGCAAGAGAATGCTGTGCGCCATCTGCAGCGTCTGTACGACGATCTGGTCGCCGCCCATGACCGCAAGCCGGGATTGCTGGGCAAGCTGTTCGGCAAGAAAGAAGCCCCGATTGTGAAGGGGCTGTATTTCTGGGGCGGTGTGGGCCGGGGCAAGACCTACCTGGTCGACACCTTCTTCGAAGCGCTTCCGTTTGAAGACAAGACGCGCACGCACTTCCACCGCTTCATGAAGCGTGTGCACGAGGAAATGAAAAACCTCAAGGGCGAGAAGAACCCGCTGACCCTGATCGCCAAGCAGTTTTCCGAGGAAGCGCGGGTGATCTGTTTCGACGAATTCTTCGTATCGGACATTACCGACGCGATGATCCTCGGGACGCTGATGGAAGAGCTGTTCAAGAACGGCGTGACCCTGGTCGCGACGTCGAACATCGTTCCCGACGGCCTGTACAAGGACGGTCTGCAGCGTGCGCGCTTCCTGCCGGCGATTGCGCTGATCAAGCAGAACACCGAGATCGTCAACGTCGACAGTGGCGTCGACTATCGCCTGCGCCATCTTGAGCAAGCGGAGCTGTTCCACTTCCCGCTGAACGAAGCGGCAGAGGAGAGCCTGCGCAAGAGCTTCCGTGCGTTGACCCCGGAATGCACCAAGGCCATCGAGAACGATGTGCTGATCATCGAGAATCGGCAGATCAAGGCGATCCGTACCTGCGACGACGTGGCGTGGTTCGACTTCCGTGAGCTGTGCGATGGCCCGCGTAGCCAGAACGACTACATCGAACTCGGCAAGATCTTCCATGCGGTGCTGCTCAGCGGCGTGGAGCAGATGAGCGTGACCACGGACGACATCGCGCGTCGGTTCATCAACATGGTCGACGAGTTCTACGACCGCAACGTCAAGTTGATCATCTCGGCGGAAGTCGAATTGAAAGACCTGTACACCGGCGGTCGCCTGAACTTCGAATTCCAGCGCACGCTCAGCCGCTTGCTGGAAATGCAGTCCCACGAATTTCTGTCGCGGGCGCATAAGCCCTAGGCGGGAGCTGCAAGCTTCAAGCGGAAAGCTGCAAGAGGAGATATCGCTCACTTGCAGCTTAAAGCTTGCCGCTTGAAGCTGCTGTCAGGCCGCCTGCTGGAACTGCTGGCGGTACTGATTCGGCGACAGGTCGGTGTGTTGACGGAATAGCCGCGCGAAGAAGCTGGCGTCGTCGTAGCCCACTTCGTAGCTGATGGTCTTGATGCTCTTGCGTGAGCCTGACAGCAAGCCCTTTGCGGTTTCGATGCGCAGTCGTTGCAGGTAATGCAGCGGCTTGTCGCCCGTTGCGGTCTGGAAGCGGCGCATGAAGTTGCGGATGCTCATGCCGTGCTCGCGGGCTACATCCTCGAAACGGAATTTGTCGGCGAAGTGTTCTTCGAGCCAGTGCTGGATCTGCAGGATGATCACGTCCTGGTGCAGCTTTTGCCCGCCAAACCCAATCCGTCCCGGTGCGTAGCTGCGTTGCACTTCGTAGAGAATGTCGCGGGCGACGGTCTGCGCAACATGGGCGCCGCAGAAGCGCTCGATCAGGTAGATATAAAGATCACACGCTGAGATCGTGCCGCCTGCGCAATACAGGTTATCGGCGTCGGTGAGGTGTTTTTCCTGATTCAGCAGCACGTTCGGAAAACGCTCGGCGAACTCGTTGAAAAACCGCCAGTAGGTGGTCGCCTCCTTGCCGTCGAGCAGCCCCGCATCCCCAAGCCAGAACACACCGCTGGCCTCACCGCAGAGCACAGCGCCGCGCGCATGTTGCTCGCGCAGCCACGGCAGGATTTGCGGATAGCGCTCGCGCAGGGTGTCAAAGTCTTCGACGAAAGCGGGAAGGATGATGATGTCGCTGTGTTCAAGCACACCGTCTACGGGGATCACGACGTCGCTGAAACTGCGAACTTCCTTTCCGTCCGGGCTGACCAGTCGGGTTTCGAAGGCCGGCTTGAAGCCCTGTCCCAACTGCTTGCCGTAGCGCAGGCTGGCGAGGTGAAAGAAGTCTTTGGCTTGCATGAGCGTGGACGCAAAAATGCCATCAATCGCAAGAATGCTGACACGCCGCAATGGCGTGTTGGGTTGGATAGACATAGTCTTTTGTTCTTATATGGGAAAGTGGTCAAGCAACGGCGTGATCGTCTTATTTTTTGTCGGATGTGTCCAGTGTCGCCGTCAACCGGCTGCGCCTACGCTCTGCTGAAGTTTTGTCCGACAATCCTTCGCGCCAGGTGCAGCCATGCTCGCCAGAACACTCTTCAGCTCAGAACACGAACTGTTCCGTAACAGCGTCCGCAAGTTCTTCGAACAGCACGCGGTGCCGTTTCATGCCCAGTGGGAGAAGCAGGGCCACATCGACCGTACGCTGTGGAACCGGGCGGGGGAGCAGGGCATGTTGTGTTCGCACCTGCCGGAAGAGTACGGCGGCATGGGCGCGGACTTCCTCTACACCACGGTGGTGATCGAGGAAATCTCTCGCCTCGGCCTGACCGGTATCGGGTTCTCTCTGCATTCGGATATCGTCGCGCCGTACATCCTCCACTACGGAAGTGAGGCGCTGAAGCTCCAATATTTGCCCAAGCTGGTGTCGGGGGAGCTGGTGACCGCCATCGCGATGACCGAGCCGGGCGCGGGGTCCGACCTGCAAGGGGTCAAGACCACCGCAGTGCTGGATGGCGACGAGTACATCATCAATGGTTCGAAAACCTTCATCACCAACGGGTTTCTCGCTGATCTGGTGATTGTCGTCGCGAAGACTGATCCCGGTGCAGGCGCGAAGGGCACCAGCCTGTTTGTCGTGGAGGCGGGCACGCTCGGTTTTGCGAAGGGCAAGCGATTGGAAAAGGTCGGCATGAAGGCGCAGGACACGTCGGAACTGTTCTTCCAGGACGTGAGAGTGCCCAAGGAGAACCTGCTGGGTCAGGCCGGGATGGGTTTCGCGTATTTGATGCAGGAGCTCCCGCAGGAGCGCCTGACGGTCGCCATCGGCGCCATTGCCTCCGCCGAAGCGGCCTTGCAATGGACGCTCGACTACACGCGGGAGCGCAAGGCGTTTGGCAAGGCCATCATCGATTTTCAGAACACCCGCTTCAAACTGGCCGAAATCGCCACTGAAGTTCAGATTGGTCGTACGTTCATTGATCGGTGCCTGGAGTTGCACCTGGAAGGGAAGCTGGATGTGCCCACGGCGGCCATGGCGAAATACTGGTCAACTGACCTGCAATGCAAGGTGCTGGACGAATGCGTGCAGCTGCATGGCGGCTACGGCTTCATGTGGGAATACCCGATCGCCCGGGCGTGGGCCGATGCGCGGGTGCAGCGGATTTATGCCGGGACCAACGAAATCATGAAAGAGATCATTGCCCGGTCTCTGTAATCCTGTGCGGAACCCCAGAGGGGCCTTGCAAAGACCCTCTGCGGTTCCACAGTCATTCAGCGATCACGCAATCACCGATCAAGGCGCAGGATTCGGCTGATCCTTGTGAATCGCTTCAATGCCCGCCAGCACTTCATCCGACAGCACCAGTTCCGCGCTGGCCAGGTTGCTTTCCAGCTGCTCCAGCGTCGTTGCACCGATGATGTTGCTGGTCACGAAGCTGCGGCTGGTCACGAACGCCAGTGCCATTTGCGCGGGATCAAGACCGTGCTCACGCGCCAGCGCAACGTAGCGCGCGCAGGCCGCTTCCGATTGCGGATTGAAGTAGCGCGTGAAGCGGCTGTACAGGCTCAGGCGGCCTTTGGCAGGGCGGGCGCCGTCGGCGTATTTGCCGGACAACATGCCAAACGCCATGGGCGAGTAGGCCAGCAGGCCGCATTGCTCGCGAATCGCCACTTCCGCCAGACCCACCTCGAAGCTGCGGTTGAGCAGGTTGTAGGGGTTCTGAATCGACACCGGACGCGTCAGACCATGAGCATCCGACTCAGCGAGAAACTTCATGGTGCCCCACGGCGTTTCGTTCGACAGCCCGACATGGCGGATCTTGCCGGCCTTGACCTGCTCGTCCAGCGCTTCGAGCACTTCCAGCAGCGGGGTGAAGTGCTCCTCGCTGTGGTTGTAACCCAGCTTGCCGAAGAAGTTGGTGCTGCGCTCAGGCCAGTGCAGTTGATACAGATCGAGGTAATCGGTCTGCAGGCGTTTGAGGCTGGCATCCAGCGCCGCGACGATGTGATCGCGGTTGAATTTCAGCTGACCGCCACGGATGTAGTCGATGCCGTTGCCGGGACCGGCGATCTTGCTGGCGAGGATCCAGTCAGCGCGGTCGCCGCTCTGCTTGAACCAGTTGCCGAGGATGGTCTCGGTGCTAGCGTAGGTTTCTTTCTTCGGCGGGACCGGATACATCTCGGCGGTGTCGATGAAATTGATGCCGTCGGCCTTGGCCCGTTCGATCTGCGCGAAGGCATCGGACTGGCTGTTCTGCTCGCCCCAGGTCATGGTGCCGAGGCAGATTGCGCTGACATTGAGGTCGGTTCTGCCCAGTTGGCGGTAGTCCATTTGGCTCTCCTGTTTAAAAGAGCCATAAAAGCAGGTTGAAATTTTTTTCGCAATCTGCATAATTCCGCTCCTCTTTGTCGCTGGAGTGATGCCCGGCGACAAAAGAAACCGCTGCGATCGAACGCGCTGACCCGAGCCCCCTATAGCGTTCGTGCCCGGCGGCCTTTGACTTGTCAAAGACCGTACTAATGAGTATGCTCCGCCGTCTATTTTTCAGGGCGGCCTTTGAGGCTATAAAGAATGAAAACTTTTACCGCTAAACCGGAAACAGTAAAGCGCGACTGGTTCGTCGTCGACGCTGCTGGTCAGACCCTGGGTCGTCTGGCCACTGAAATCGCGAGCCGTCTGCGTGGCAAGCACAAGCCGGAATACACTCCGCACGTTGACACTGGCGACTACATCGTCGTGATCAATGCCGAGCAGATCCGTGTGACCGGTGCCAAGACCACCGACAAGATCTACTACTCTCACTCCGGTTTCCCGGGCGGGATCAAGTCGATCAACTTTGAAAAGCTGATCGCCAAAGCTCCTGAGCGCGTGATCGAGACCGCGGTCAAAGGCATGCTGCCTAAGAACCCGCTGGGTCGCGACATGTATCGTAAGCTGAAAGTCTATGCGGGCGCTGCACACCCTCATACTGCTCAGCAGCCCCAAGAACTGAAGTTTTAACGGAATAGTTCATTATGTCGGCGACTCAAAATTACGGCACTGGCCGTCGCAAGACCGCAACCGCTCGCGTTTTCCTGCGTCCGGGTACCGGTAACATCTCCATCAACAACCGTTCCCTGGACTCGTTCTTCGGTCGCGAAACTGCCCGCATGGTAGTTCGTCAGCCGCTGGAACTGACTCAGACTGTCGAGAAATTCGACATCTACGTCACTGTCATCGGCGGTGGTGTGAGTGGTCAAGCTGGCGCAATCCGCCACGGTATCACCCGCGCTCTGATGCAATACGACGAAACCCTGCGCGGCGCTCTGCGCAAAGCAGGCTTTGTCACTCGCGATGCTCGCGAAGTTGAACGTAAGAAAGTCGGTCTGCGTAAAGCGCGTAAGCGTCCGCAGTACTCGAAGCGTTAATTCGCTTCCGTTCAAAAAGAACGCTCAGTTTCTATACGAAGCTGGGCGTTTTTTTATGGCTGTCTTTTATGGCTGTCGTTTATTGATTTCGAGGGCCTGATCAAGGAGATCTCGGATGCTGACGGGAGAGGGCGCAATGGGCAGTGACGGTGTTAACACGGCCCGGCGTCGCTTCCTCGTGACAGCCACGTCTGTGGTAGGCGCAGCTGGAGCGGTCGGCGCCGCCGTGCCATTTGTGGGTTCATGGTTCCCCAGTGCCAAAGCCAGGGCGGCGGGAGCGCCTGTCAAAGTCAACATCAGCAAGATCGAGCCGGGCCAGCAGATGATCGCTCAATGGCGCGGTCAGCCGGTGTTCATTGTCCGTCGCACGCCTGAGATCCTGTCCAGTCTGAGCAAGCTTATCGGCGAGCTGTCCGACCCTGATTCACAGGATTCCATCCAGCCTGCCTATGTCGATCCGGTTGTCCGTTCAATCCGGCCTGACATCCTGCTGTTGATCGGCATCTGTACCCATCTCGGCTGCTCGCCTACGTTTCGGCCCGAAGTCGCCCCGGTCGACCTGGGCAAAGATTGGGTCGGCGGTTATTTCTGCCCTTGTCACGGCTCCAGGTACGACCTTGCCGGACGCGTCTACAAGGCGCAGCCTGCACCGCTGAATCTGCCAGTGCCCCCGCATTCCTACGAGTCGGACTCAATCATCGTCATTGGTGTGGATCAGGAGAAAGCGTGATGAGCAGGCTCATGGACTGGATTAATGCGCGCTTTCCCGCGACGTCGATGTGGGAGAACCACCTCAGCAAGTATTACGTACCCAAGAACCTCAACTTCTTCTATTTCTTCGGCTCGCTGGCGTTGCTGGTGCTGGTCAACCAGATCCTCACGGGCATCTGGCTGACGATGAGTTACACGCCCACAGCTGAGGGGGCCTTCGCCTCGATCGAGTACATCATGCGTGACGTCGCATACGGCTCAATCCTGCGACTGCTGCACTCGACTGGCGCATCGGCGTTCTTCATCGTCATCTACTTGCACATGTTTCGCGGGCTGCTGTACGGCTCATATCAGAAGCCGCGGGAGTTGGTCTGGGTTTTCGGCATGCTGATTTATCTGGCGCTGATGGCGGAAGCGTTTACCGGCTACCTGCTGCCGTGGGGGCAGATGTCGTACTGGGGCGCTCAGGTGATCATTTCGCTGTTCGGCGCGATTCCCCTCATCGGGGGCGACCTCGCTCAGTGGATTCGTGGCGATTACCTCGTTTCAGGCATCACACTCAATCGCTTCTTCGCGCTGCACGTCGTGGCTTTGCCGATCGTGATCGTCGGGCTTGTGGTGCTGCATATTCTGGCGCTGCGTGAAGTGGGCTCGAACAACCCCGATGGCATCGACATCAAAAAGTACAAGGACGAGAACGGCAACCCCCTGGACGGCATTCCTTTCCACCCGTACTACACGGTCAAGGATCTGCTCGGCGTCGTGGTGTTTTTGTTGATCTTCTGCTCGGTGGTATTTTTCTTCCCGGAGATGGGCGGCTACTTTCTCGAGAAGGCCAACTTCGAGCTAGCGAACCCACTCAAGACCCCGGAGCACATTGCGCCGGTCTGGTACTTCACGCCGTTCTACGCCATCTTGCGCGCCATCCCGGACAAGCTCCTCGGCGTCATGGCCATGGGCGCAGCCATCGCCTTGCTGTTCGTGCTGCCGTGGCTTGACCGCAGTCCGGTCAAATCGATGCGCTACAAGGGCTGGCTGAGCCGCCTCTGGCTGCTGCTGTTTTGCGTGTCCTTCGGGACGCTCGGAGTACTGGGCGTATTGCCGCCGAGCCCTGGGCGGGCAGTGCTGTCGCAGGCCTGCACCTTCCTGTATTTCGCGTACTTCATCCTGATGCCGTTCTACACGCGGATGGAGCGGACGAAGCCGGTGCCGGACAGGGTGACCGGTTGATGAAAACGCTGTGCCTGGTCTTGCTCATTGCCCTGTTGCCGGCGTTGTCGTTTGCCGGTGAGCATGGCGCGGAACTGGAAAGCGTCGATATCGACGTGTCCGACAAGGGGGCCCTGCAGGATGGCGCGCAGACGTTCGTCAATTACTGCATGGGTTGCCACAGCGCCAGTTTCCAGCGCTATGAACGCGTCGCGGACGATTTGGGCATTTCCCACGAGCTGATGCTGGAAAAGCTGGCGCCTGCCGGAGCGAAGATCGGCGATCACATGACCATCGGCATGCAGCCGGCGGATGCGAAAACCTGGTTCGGTGCAGCGCCGCCCGATCTGACCCTTGTGGCGCGGGTACGCGGAACTGACTGGCTCTACGGCTACCTGCGATCATTCTACGAGGACCCGACGCGGCCCTGGGGCGTGAACAACAGCGTTCTCCCCGACGTGGCCATGCCCAACGTGCTGGAAGGGCTTCAGGGGCGTCAGAGGCTCGGCTGCCAGCAGGTACCGCGTGGCGAAGGCGACAAAAAAAGCGATGGGCCTGCTGGCTCGCCGTTGACCGATCAAGCCTGCGATCAACTGATGATCATGCCCAACACCGGCACGCTGACCGAAGAACAGTTCAACGAGAAGATCAAGAACCTCGTCACTTTCCTCGCTTACTCAGCCAACCCAGACAAGCTCCAGCACCAGCGCATCGGCACCTTCGTGCTGCTTTACCTCGCCGTGTTGTTCATCCTGGCCTACCTGCTCAAGCGCGAATTCTGGAAAGACATCCACTGAGCGGACGTCTGATTCGCGGGTCTGCGCCGCTTGCGGCTGAGCTGTTTCAGGTAATGAGGGAAGAGCAGGTATAGTGGCGGGCTGAAGATTGCAGAATCTACCTTGAGTAAATGAGCTATCTTGTCGCCCGCGTTGAACACCCGATCATCGTGGACGTCGCCGAAAGCGCCCTCGCGGCGCATCCGTATTTCTGCTTTTTGAATATCTACAAGCGAGGAGGACCGCCATGGGCGTGACCAATCGGTTGGCCTGTTACTCCGACCCCGCCGACCACTATTCCCATCGCGTGCGCATTGTGCTCGCCGAGAAAGGTGTCAGCGCCGAGATCATTGAAGTCGTCGAGGGCCGTCATCCGCCCAAATTGATCGAGGTGAATCCGTACGGCAGCGTGCCAACCCTGGTCGATCGCGACCTGGCGTTGTACGAGTCGACGGTGGTGATGGAATACCTGGACGAACGTTATCCCCATCCGCCGCTGCTCCCGGTCTATCCGGTGGCGCGTGCCAACAGCCGCTTGCTGATCCACCGGATTCAGCGCGACTGGTGCGGTCTGGTGGATCTGATTCTGGACCCGCGCAGCAAAGAAGCCGCACGTGTTCAGGCGCGCAAGGAACTGCGCGAAAGTCTGACCGGTGTGTCGCCGTTGTTCGCGGACAAGCCTTTTTTCCTGAGCGACGAGCAAAGTCTGGTCGACTGCTGTCTATTGCCCATACTCTGGCGCCTGCCGATTCTGGGTATCGAATTGCCGCGGCCCGCCAAGCCGCTGCTTGACTATATGGAGCGCCAATTTGCGCGTGAGGCATTTCAGGCAAGTCTGTCTGGTGCCGAACGCGACATGCGCTAAGGCCTTAGGAGCCGTTTGATGAACTCCAGTCGCCCTTATCTGATCCGCGCGCTGTATGAGTGGATCGTAGATAACGATTGCACACCGCACGTACTCGTCAACGCCGAGTATCCAGCGGTGCAAGTCCCGCAAGGCTTTGCCAATGACGGGCAGATCGTCCTGAACATTTCACCGAGCGCCGTGCGCCATCTGCACATGGACAACGACGCGGTGAGTTTTGAAGGCCGCTTCGGTGGCGTTCCCCACAGCCTGTACGTGCCGATTTCCGCCATCATGGGCATTTATGCCCGCGAGAACGGCCAGGGCATGGTCTTCGATCTGGAGCCTGCTGTGGACGAAGACGAAGATCTGGATGTCGAAGACGACATGCCGCCACCGGACGACGAGCCGCCACGCCCTACGGGCCGGCCGAGTCTGAAAGTGGTCAAGTAAGTTGCGTCCGCAGTAACGAAAAAGGCGATCCCGAGGGATCGCCTTTTTTTGTAAGTGCTGATTGGCGCTTGCCACACCGTCAGTCGATGTACTCAAACAGCTTCACGATCTTCTGTACGCCGCCGACGCCTTGCACCAGGTTGGTGGCGCGGGTGGCTTCTGCCTGGGTCAGCAGGCCCAGCAGGTAGACGATGCCGTTTTCAGTCACGACCTTAATGCGCGATCCAGGGATGGCGCTGTCGGTGAGCATTTCGGTTTTGATCTTGCTGGTCAGCCAGGCGTCATTGCTGCGCGCCAGCATCGAGGACGGGCCGGTCACCTGTAGCTCGTTGTTGACCTTCTTGACCTTCTGCACCTGGCTGGCGGTTTGCTCGGCCAGTTGCTTGAGGTCGGCGCGCGGTGTCTGGCCGGCCAGCAGGACGATGCCGTTGAAGCTGGTCACGACGATGTGCGAGGCGTTGTCCAGATCAGGGTTGGCCTTGGCGATGTTCACCGAGACCTTGGTCTCGATCAGCGAGTCGTCGATCTTGCTGCCGAAGGTGCGTGTACCGCGATCGTCATCGATCGGCGCTTCACGGCTGGCGTTGATCACCGAGCTGCATCCGCTGATGCCCAGGCAGAGCGTCAGGGCCAGCAGGCTAAGACGTTTGGATATCATTCTTCACTCCCGAACAGTTGGCTGTCGATCAAGTCGCAAAGGCAGTGGATCGCCAGCAGGTGGACTTCCTGAATACGTGCGGTGACTTTTGCCGGGACGCGGATTTCAACGTCCTCCGGCAACAGCAGCGACGCGACGTCGCCGCCATCGCGACCGGTCAAGGCTACGACAATCATTTCACGATCATGTGCGGCCTGGATGGCCTGAATAATGTTCGCCGAATTGCCGCTGGTGGAAATCGCCAGCAGCACATCGCCCGGCTGACCCAGCGCACGAATCTGTTTGGAGAAGATTTCGTTGTAGCTGTAGTCGTTGGCAATCGAGGTGATGGTGGAGGTGTCGGTGGTCAGCGCGATAGCGGGCAGGCTCGGTCGCTCGCGCTCGAAACGGTTGAGCAGCTCCGAGGAAAAGTGCTGAGCATCACCCGCCGAACCGCCGTTGCCGCAGGCGAGCATCTTGCCCTCGTTGAGCAGGGCGTTGACCATCACTTGGCTGGCTTGCTCGATGTGGGGTGCAACAACATCCATCGCCTGTTGCTTGGTGTCGATGCTGGCCTGAAAAAGCTGGCGAATTCGGGATTGCATGTCCATCTATGAAAACCTTAATAGGGGCGGCTGGTCGGGGCGGCATCCGATAAGTCATCGGCGTCCCGGCACAAAACTGTGCAGCCCGCAAAGCAAAGAGCAAAAAGAGCCAGTGTGGTTCGTTGGGTGGTAAGGGATAAAGCGCAATACCAGAAGCTTCCCGGCTAAAGCCGGTCCTACAAAGCTAAAGCCGGTCCTACGAAAGGGAAGGCGGCCGATCTTACGCTGCAATCCGACGGAATCATCGCGTTTTCAGCAATCGAAAGCGTTCGTCAGCCAGTTAAGCGGAGGCGACGTGCCGGGGTCGCCATTGATCGCGACAACGTCAAAGCGACACGGCGAATCGGCCCAGCGCACCTCGCTTTGCAGAAAGGATTGAGCCGCCAGCTTGAGCTTTTCCTGCTTGCGAAAATCGACGCTTTCCAGTGCGCCACCCCAACCGGCGTGGCGACGATACCGAACTTCGACGAATACTACTGTATCGCCGTCGAGCATGACCAGATCAAGCTCGCCGCGTTTGCATGACCAGTTGCGGGTAATCAGCTGCAATCCATGCTGTTGCAGGTGACGCAAGGCGTAGGCTTCGGCCTCGCGCCCTGCTGTTTGACGGGTGGTGCCTGAGGTCAAGGCGCGGTGTCCGGCAGGCGCTGGACCTTGCCGTCTACGAATTCTGCCCACGGCAGCTGGCGCTCGATGCGTTGGCCCTGACCGATCGCCAGGCTGCCGGACAGGCCATCGATGCGGCTGTCAGGAAGGGTTTTCAGCTGAGTCAGTCGTGGCGCCAAACGATACGCGTCGATGCCCATGGCGTAGAGACGGCCAAGGCTGCCGGAGGCTTGTGGCCATTGAGCGGTCACTTGCTGGCGCAGCGGGTCGTTAGCGTTCAGCAACCACGGGGTTTCGCAGAAGCGCACGCCGTTCAGGTCGTTGTACATCGCCGGGTCGCCGCTGTTGGTGAACAGGTGCGAAGTGGCGTAGACCGGAACATCACCAGCGTACTGGAAGACCATGGTCGGCTTGATCTGCTGCGCCTGTTGAGGCGTCGCGGCGAGGAACATGAAGTCTACGTCCTGGCGACGGGAGGGCTGGGCAGCCATCTGCGTGCCAGTGGCGCTTTGGACGCGCTGGGCACGGCCTTCGCTGCTGCGCAGCTGGAACAGATCGGCAACCTGTTGAGCGAGTGCGACCGGCTGATCAATGCGTTCAGCACCCAACAGGGTGCCGCCCTTGGCTTGCCAGCTTTGACGGAAGGCCTCCAGCACGCGATCACCCCATTCGCCCTTTGGCACCATGGCCACCGCACTGCGCTTGCCATCGGCCCAGGCGCGGCGCGCCACTTCACGAGCTTCGTCTTCAGCCGCCAGACCGAACTGGTACAGCTCGGCAGGGCCCTGGGTACCGGAATCGCTGTAGTTCAGCGCCAGCGTGGTGATCGGCAACTGAGGGCGAGCGCTCAGCTGTTTAACCAATGGCTTCTCCAGCGGACCGACCACCAGTTGCACGCCGGCCGCTTTGGCTTGTGCGTAGAAGGCGTCCATCGACGTCACGCGCGAACTGTCGAACACTTCGATCGCAGGTGGCTTCTCGCCGGCCTGTTGAGCTTGATAGTTCGCGGCCATGAAGCCGTCACGCAGCGCGCGGGATACCGAAGCGAGCGGACCGTCTTGCGGCAGCAGCAACGCAATTTTGGTCAAAGGCTGGCTCTTCAGGTCACGCAATTGCGCGAGGGCAGTCGGCAACTGACGTGCCGCCGGGTGCTGAGGGTTCTGCGCTTTCCAGTTGTCGATGGCCGCCTGTTGCTGCTCCAGCGTGCCGGCACCTTTGACCGCGCGGGCCAGGCTCAGCCAGCCGCCCATGTCATCGTTGGCCGAGCTTTGCAGCTGCTCGGGTGGCAGCGCGGCAACCAGCGTCCAGATGGCGTCGTTGTTCGCGTTCAGTGCGTCGCCTTGCAGCAGCGGGCCCATGAACACGCGCTCACTCGCGGCGGCGAGGGTCTGACCATCTGCCTCAAAAGCCCGGGCGCGAACGGTGTGAGCACGGGTTTGCAGGTCAACCGGCATTTCGCCCAGATGCTGCATGCTCGGGTGGTTGAGGGCGGTCAGCGCGGCTTTCGGCTGGCTGCGACCCAGTGCCAGTTCGGCAGACAGAGTGTTGGCGTAGATTTGTTTGTCGGTTTTGAGCTGGTCCATCTGCACCTGCTCAAGGATGCTCGCGGCGCGGCTCGGGTTGTTCTGGCGCGCTGCCAGATCGGCCGCCGTCAGTTTCAGCAACGCTGCCTGATCCGGCGACTTCGCCGCAGCGGCTTGTTCGAGCAGTTGTTCGATGCTGGCATCGGGGGTGCGTGGCAATTCGCCAAGGCTGGAGGAGGGCGAACCGGCACAGGCAGCCAGAAGGGCAGCCAGGCAGAGGGCAGAGAACAGCCGCAGGCAAGCGATCATGTGTATGTTCCTGATACTCGAGCAAATTAGCGTGGAAGTGTACCCAAGCACTGGCCGGGGCGCGACGTTGAAGGCGTTAAAGCGGCGATATGGGTCGTCTCCGGGCGTGTCAGCCAAGCTGAAACGTCTTTCGCGGGGTCGCTGCCCTGATGCTGGCACTCGAACTGCGTTTTCAGGTCTCACGGGGTGCGGCGTCCTGTTTTGTGCGCCGCAGCCTGTACAATGCAGGCTTTTACACAACATGAGGTGTGCGCTTTGACTGCTCCGGGTGTTTCGAATTCCACTACAGGCGCGCTTTATGTGGTGGCCACGCCGATCGGCAACCTGGATGACATGAGCGCCCGTGCCTTAAAGGTGCTGCGCGATGTTTCGCTGATTGCCGCAGAAGATACCCGGCACTCGTTACGGCTGATGCAGCACTTTGGCATTCCGACGCCGTTGGCGGCCTGTCATGAGCACAACGAGCGCGAGGAGGGCAGCCGCTTTATTACGCGTCTGCTGGCGGGCGATAACGTCGCGCTGATTTCCGATGCCGGCACGCCGCTTATTTCCGACCCTGGCTACCATCTGGTGCGTCAGGCCCGGGCAGCCGGTATTCAAGTGATCCCGGTCCCGGGCGCCTGTGCCTTGATCGCGGCGTTGTCTGCGGCAGGGTTGCCGTCAGACCGCTTTATCTTCGAAGGCTTCTTGCCCGCCAAGTCAGTGGGTCGCAAAGCGCGGCTGGAACTCGTCAAAGAAGAACCGCGCACGCTGATCTTCTATGAAGCGCCCCATCGCATTCTCGAATGCCTTCAGGACATGGAGGAAATCTTCGGTCCGGACCGTCCCGCCTTGCTCGGGCGAGAGTTGACGAAAACGTTCGAAACCCTCAAAGGACTGCCGCTGTCCGAACTGCGTGCCTTCGTTGAGGGCGACAGTAATCAGCAACGGGGCGAGTGCGTTGTGCTGGTGGCAGGTTGGAGCGAACCCGAAGGCGAGGATGTGATTGGCGCCGAAGCGCGGCGGGTGCTGGATCTGCTACTGGCGGAAATGCCGCTCAAGCGTGCAGCTGCGCTGGCAGCAGAGATCACCGGCGTACGCAAAAACCTGCTTTATCAGGTGGCGCTGGATAAACAGAAAAGCGTGTGACGGGATGTCGCGGGCAGCGCTGCAAATGGCGCGAGAGCCGATTAAAGCTTGTTCTTGAGCCGTCCTCCCATTAACCTTGGCGGCGGAGAGTCGATTGGACAGTCGCTGCCTTTCATTGTTCTGCAATGAAGGGGGGAGGAAAGTCCGGGCTCCATAGGGCGGAGTGCCAGGTAACGCCTGGGGGGCGCGAGCCTACGGAAAGTGCCACAGAAAATAACCGCCTAAGCACTTCGGTGCCGGTAAGGGTGAAAAGGTGCGGTAAGAGCGCACCGCACGGCTGGCAACAGTTCGTGGCTAGGTAAACCCCACTCGGAGCAAGACCAAATAGGGTTCCAAGGCGTGGCCCGCGCTGGAACCGGGTAGGTTGCTAAAGATGTCCAGTGATGGCCATCGTAGAGGAATGACTGTCCTCGACAGAACCCGGCTTACAGATCGACTCTCCACCTCCTTTTCTCCCCCTCGTTTGTACGATTTATCCCCTCCGGTAATACCAAAAAAATCTTAAACCTCACAAATCACTTTAACTTCGAACGCCATCCGTTTGTTCGTCCTAGGAAATATCCGTAGGACCGATCCGAAATCCGCCACATCTCCTTCGTAAGTGCTCCTAAATATCCGTCCTATAAGGGTTTTCCTCGTGAAGTCGCCTTGACGGTGTGGTGGGCGCATTCCTATAGTGTGCGCGAGTGGCGGAAAGTGGCGTGAAGTGGGTTTTTTAGGCTCGAAAAGATAATATTTGGAGATCGCGCCGTGTTCCGTGGTGCAAACGCAATCAATCTCGACGCAAAGGGCCGTCTCGCTATGCCGAGCCGGTACCGTGACGAGTTGGATTCGCGTAGCGCAGGGCAACTGATCGTCACCATTGATACCGTCGACCCGTGCTTGTGCATCTATCCGCTTCCCGAGTGGGAGCTGATCGAGGCCAAGCTGCGTGAGCTCGCCACCTTCCGTGAAGAAAACCGTCGTCTGCAGCGGCTGTTGATCGGGAACGCGGTGGATCTGGAGCTGGACGGCAGCGGGCGTTTCCTGGTGCCGCCACGTTTGCGTGAATACGCCAAGCTCGATAAGCGAGTGATGCTGGTAGGCCAGCTAAACAAGTTTCAACTGTGGGATGAGGACGCCTGGAACGCACTTGCTGATGCGGACCTTGCGGCCATTCAAAAACCGGGCGCTATGCCTGATGAACTGCGTGATTTGATTCTGTGACTACGAATAGCGGCTTTACCCACATCACCGTACTGCTCGAAGAAGCCGTCGAGGCTCTCGCGGTGCGCGCCGATGGCTGCTATCTGGATGGCACCTTTGGGCGCGGCGGACATAGCCGCCTCATATTGCAGAACCTGGGGCCGGAGGGTCGGCTTCTCGGATTCGATAAAGATCCCCAGGCGATTGCCACCGGGCAAACGCTGGCGGCCGAAGACGGCCGCTTTGTCATTGTGCAGCGCAGCTTTGCCGAGCTGGGCGCCGAAGCTCAAGCACGCGGGTTGGCGGGCAAGGTCAGCGGCATCCTTCTGGATCTCGGTGTGTCGTCGCCACAACTGGACGACCCTGAGCGCGGCTTCAGCTTCATGAACGATGGCCCCCTCGACATGCGCATGGACCCGTCCCGCGGCGTCAGCGCAGCCGAGTTCGTCAATACGGCGCCCGCCGAAGAAATCGCCCGCGTTTTCAAAGAATACGGCGAAGAACGTTTTTCCCGCCGCATGGCAGGTGCCGTCGTGGCCCGTCGCGAGACGCAACCGTTCGAGCGCACTGGCGATCTGGCCGAAGTGCTGAAAGTCGCCAACCCGGCGTGGGAAAAGGGCAAGAACCCTGCGACCCGCGCGTTCCAGGGCCTGCGCATCCACGTCAACAACGAACTGGGCGATCTGGAAGCAGGGCTTGATGCTGCGCTGGAAGCTCTGGAAGTGGGCGGCCGTCTGGTGGTGATCAGCTTCCACTCCCTGGAAGACCGCATCGTCAAATTGTTCATGCGCAAGCTGGTCAAGGGCGAAGCCGACAACCTGCCGCGCAACCTGCCGATCCGTCATCAGGCGTTCGAGCCACGTATCAAGCTGGTCGGCAAGGCGCAGTTCGCGTCCGACGATGAAACCCGCGCCAATCCGCGTTCGCGCAGCGCCGTCATGCGCGTCGCGGAGAAACTCCGATGAGCCGCGGTTTCTTCAAGCCCCTGCCGGGCGGCAGCTTCTTCATGCTGATGCTGTTTATCGCTGTGCTGGTGTCGGCCATCGGTGTGGCGTACAGCGCGCACTGGAACCGTCAGCTGCTCAACTCCCTGTACGGTGAACTCAGCGTGCGCGACAAGGCGCAGGCCGAGTGGGGTCGTCTGATTCTTGAGCAAAGCACCTGGACTGCCCACAGCCGTATCGAGGCCCTGGCCACCGATCAGCTGAAAATGCGCATTCCGAACGCCGCCGATATCCGGATGGTGTCGCCATGATGAAACTCGAAGGGGCGCTCTACCCGTGGCGGTTCCGTGTCGTGGTCGGCCTGCTGTCGGTCATGGTCATCGCGATCTGCTACCGCATCGTCGACCTGCAAGTCATCGACCACCGCTTCCTTATCGAACAGGGTGATGCGCGCAGCCTGCGTACCGTTTCGATTCCTGCCCACCGTGGTTTGATCACTGACCGCAACGGTGAGCCCCTTGCTGTCAGTACGCCGGTCACCACCATCTGGGCCAACCCGTCCGAAATGCAGGCCGACAAGACCAAGTGGGTCCAGCTTGCGCAGGCACTGGGGCAGGACCCCAAGGCGCTGACGGATCGCCTCAATGAGCAGGCGAGCAAAGAATTCATCTATCTGGTCCGTGGCCTGACCCCGGAGCAGGGTCAGTCGGTACTCGATCTGAAAGTCCCGGGCGTTTACGGCAAGGAAGAATTCCGCCGTTTCTACCCGGCGGGCGATGTCACCGCGCACATGGTCGGCTTTACCGACCTCGATGATCACGGCCGTGAAGGCGTAGAGCTGGCCTATGAAGACTGGCTGGCGGGTGTCCCCGGCAAGCGGCAGGTCATCAAGGACCGGCGCGGCAGGATGATCAAAGACCTGCAAGTGAAGAAAAACGCCAAGGCCGGCAAGACCTTGGCTTTGTCTATTGATCTGCGCCTGCAATACCTGGCAACCCGCGAGCTGCGTAACGCCATTCAGGAAAACGACGCCAAGGCCGGCAGCCTGGTGATCATGGACGTGAAAACCGGCGAAGTACTGGCGATGGTCAATCAGCCGACCTACAACCCGAACAACCGTCGCACCATGGTGCCGGCCGCGATGCGTAACCGCGCGATCATCGACGTGTTCGAGCCCGGTTCGACCATGAAGCCGATCTCCATGACCGCTGCGCTGGAAAGTGGCCGCTGGAAACCGAGCGACAAGGTCGAGGTGTATCCGGGTACGTTGCAGATCGGTAAATACACGATCCGTGACGTGACCAAAACCGAAGGCCCGATCCTCGACCTGACCGGCATCCTGATCAACTCCAGTAACGTCGGCATGAGCAAGGTGGCGTTCGACGTGGGTGGCGAAGCGATTTTCCATGCCATGCAGCGCGTGGGCCTGGGCCAATACACCGGCCTCGGCTTCCCGGGCGAGCGCGTCGGCAACTTGCCGAACTACCGCGAGTGGCGCAAGGCTGAAACCGCAACGCTTTCGTACGGTTATGGCCTGTCGGTGACGGCGCTGCAGTTGGTGCACGCCTACGCGGCACTGGCCAACAACGGCAAGATTGTGCCGCTGACCATTCTCAAAACTGATAATCCAGCCGAGTCGGTTCAGGCCATTCCGGAAGCGACGGCCAAGACCGTGCAGGGCATGTTGCAGCAAGTGATCGAAGACCCGCGCGGCGTTTACCGTGCGCGCGTTCCGTCGTATCACGTGGCAGGCAAGTCCGGTACCGCGCGGAAGACGTCCGTGGGCACCAAGGGTTACGCCGAAAACTCCTACCGTTCGCTGTTCGCCGGCTTCGGCCCGATGAGCAACCCGCGTTACGCGGTCGTTGTGGTCATCGATGAGCCGAGCAAGGGCGGTTACTTCGGCGGTCTGGTTTCCGCGCCCGTATTCAGCAAGGTGATGTCGGGCACGTTGCGCTTGATGAACGTGCGTCCGGACAACCTCGCGCCGGTTCCGCCCGAGCAACAAGCCAACGCTGTGCCCGCCGTCGCTCCAGTCAAGGGAGGGCGTGGCTGATGTCTTTGAATTTGAGCAAGCTGTTTGCCCAGTGCAATCGCGACCTGCTGATTCGCGAACTGACCCTGGACAGCCGCAAGGTGCGTCCGGGCGATCTGTTTCTGGCGATTCCGGGCCTCAAGGTCGATGGCCGTGAGCACATCACCGACGCCATTGCACACGGCGCGGCGGCCATCGCTTATGAAGCCGAAGGCGCCAAAGTGCTGCCGATCACCGACATCCCGATGATGCCGGTCAAGGGTCTGGCGGCACAGTTGTCCGACCTCGCCGGGCGCTTTTATGGCGACCCGAGCCGCAACCTGAACCTGATCGGCGTGACCGGCACCAACGGCAAAACCAGCGTGACTCAACTGGTGGCGCAGGCGCTGGACACGCTAGGGCAGCACTGCGGCATCATCGGCACGCTGGGCACCGGCTTCTATAGCGAGCTGAAAAGCGGCATTCACACCACGCCGGATCCGATCTCCGTGCAATCGACCCTCTATGACCTGAAAAGGGCCGGGGCCAAAGCGGTTGCCATGGAAGTCTCGTCCCATGGGCTGGATCAGGGCCGGGTGACCGCGCTGGCGTTCGACGTGGCGGTGATGACCAATCTGTCCCGTGACCATCTCGATTACCACGGCACCATGGAAGCCTACGCGGCCGCCAAGGCCAAGCTGTTCGCCTGGAATGACCTGCGTTGCCGTGTGGTCAATCTCGACGACGCCTTTGGGCGCGAGCTTGCGGCTGCGCCCCATGCGTCGCGTCTGATCACTTACAGCCAGGAAGACAGCAGCGCTTATCTGTTCTGCCGCGATGCGCATTTCGATGACGACGGCGTACGCGCGACCTTGCTGACGCCCCAGGGCAGTCATGTCTTGCGCAGCAGCTTGCTGGGCCGTTTCAACCTGAGCAATGTGCTGGCCGCAGTCGGCGCGTTGATGGGTCTCGATTATCCGCTGGACGACATCTTGAAGGTGCTGCCAACGCTGGAAGGCCCTGCCGGCCGGATGCAGCGTCTGGGCGGTGGCTCGCGTCCACTGGTGGTGGTCGATTACGCCCACACCCCTGATGCGCTGGAAAAAGTGCTTGGCGCTTTGCGCCCCCACGCAAAAGGTCAACTGACCTGCCTGTTCGGCTGCGGCGGCGATCGCGATCGTGGCAAGCGTCCGCTGATGGCCGAGGTGGTCGAGCGTCTGGCCGACAAAGTGCTGGTCACCGACGACAACCCGCGCAGCGAAGACCCTGCTCGTATTTTCGATGACATCCGTGCTGGGTTCGTCTCGGCGAACGCAGTCGATTTCGTTGCCGGGCGCGGTCAGGCCATCGCGCAGATCATCGCCCAGGCGTCCGCTGCCGATGTGATCGTGCTGGCCGGCAAGGGCCACGAGGATTACCAGGAAATCAACGGACAGCGTCAGCCGTTTTCCGATCTCGAAGAAGCCACCAAAGCGCTCGACGCCTGGGAGGCCGCACATGCTTAAGCCGCTCTCGTTCAGCGAATTGCTTGTGCCGCTCGACGCGCGTCGTGTGGGCCATGATTGCAGTTTCTCCGGTGTCAGCATCGACAGCCGCGGGATCACGCCCGGCCAGTTGTTCGTGGCGCTGACCGGCCCGCGGTTTGACGGTCACGACTACCTTGATCAAGTCGCCGCCAAAGGCGCAGTCGGCGCATTGGTTGAGCGCGAGATCCCGGGCAGTTCGTTGCCGCAGTTGATCGTCACCGACACCCGCAAAGCCCTGGCGCAACTGGGCGCGCTGAACCGCAATGCGTTTATGGACAAGCCGGTCGCTGCGATCACCGGTTCCAGCGGCAAGACCACTGTGAAAGAAATGCTCGCGAGCATTCTGCGCACGCGCGGTCCCGTGCTGGCGACGCGCGGCAACCTGAACAATGAACTGGGCGTCCCGTTGACGCTGCTTGAGCTGGCGCCGGAATTCGATGCCGCTGTGATTGAACTGGGCGCGTCCCGTGTGGGCGAGATCGCTTTCACCGTCAGCCTGACCAAGCCCCACGTCTGTGTCCTGACCAACGCCGGGACTGCCCACGTGGGCGAGTTCGGCGGTCCGGAAAAGATCGTCGAAGCCAAGGGCGAGATCATCGAAGGCCTGGACGCTCGCGGTATCGCGGTATTGAACCTCGACGACAAGGCATTCGATATCTGGGTGGCCCGCGCCGGTGCACGCAAAGTCTTGAGCTTCGCGCTCAGCAACAGCCGCGCCGACTTCCACGCCACCGACCTGGGCATCGACGCGCGCGGTTGCCCGGCGTTCACGCTGAACACCCCGGCCGGCTCCGCGCCGGTGCAATTGAATCTGTTGGGCACGCACAACGTTGCCAACGCATTGGCCGCCGCTGCTGCTGCCCATGCGCTGGGCGTGTCGCTCGCGGGCATCGTGGCTGGGCTCAACGACGTGCAGCCGGTCAAGGGTCGCACTGTGGCGCAACTGGCGCCGAACGGCATGCGCGTCATTGATGACACCTACAACGCCAACCCCACGTCCGTGGCGGCCGCGACCGACATTCTCACCGGGTTCCCGGGTCGCAAGGTGCTGGTGCTGGGCGATATCGGCGAGCTGGGCGCCTGGGCGGAGCAGGGCCATCGCGACGTCGGCGCATACGCAGCCGGCAAGGTCGACGCGCTGTATGCCGTCGGTCCGTTGATGGCCCATGCGGTCAGGGCTTTCGGGCAGGATGCCCGCCATTTTGAAACTCAGGCCGAGCTGATCGAAGCGCTCGGCGCCGAGCACGATAAAAACACCACCATTTTGATTAAAGGTTCACGCAGCGCTGCGATGGAAAACGTCGTGGCGGCCTTATGCGGAACACGCCTGGAGAAACATTAATGCTGCTGCTGCTGGCCGAGTATCTGCAACAGTTCTACAAAGGCTTTGCGGTCTTTCAGTACCTGACCCTGCGCGGGATCCTTGGCGTGCTCACTGCATTGTCACTTTCCCTGTGCCTGGGCCCGTGGATGATCCGCGCCCTGCAGAGCAAGCAGATCGGTCAATCCGTGCGCAACGACGGACCCCAATCGCACCTCTCCAAGTCCGGCACGCCGACCATGGGTGGCGCGCTGATTCTGTCTGCAATCGGCATCGCGACTTTGTTGTGGGCCGACCTGAGCAACCGCTACGTGTGGGTCGTGCTGATCGTCACTTTGCTGTTTGGCGCCATCGGCTGGGTCGACGACTACCGCAAGGTGATCGAAAAGAACTCGCGCGGTCTTCCGAGCCGCTGGAAATACTTCTGGCAGTCGGTGTTCGGCCTGGGCGCGGCGATCTTCCTTTATATGACGGCGCAATCGCCTGTTGAAACCACGCTGCTGATTCCGATGCTCAAAGACTTCAGCATCCCGCTGGGCATCGGCTTCGTCGTGCTGACCTACTTCGTGATCGTCGGCTCCAGCAACGCCGTGAACCTGACCGATGGCCTGGACGGCCTGGCGATCATGCCAACCGTGATGGTCGGCGGCGCGCTGGGGATCTTCTGCTACCTGTCGGGTAACGTGAAGTTCGCGGAATACCTGCTGATCCCTTATGTGCCGGGCGCGGGCGAGCTGATTGTGTTCTGTGGCGCGCTGATCGGTGCGGGCCTGGGCTTCCTCTGGTTCAACACCTATCCGGCTCAAGTGTTCATGGGCGACGTCGGTGCACTGGCATTGGGCGCGGCACTGGGCACCATCGCGGTGATCGTCCGTCAGGAAATCGTCCTGTTCATCATGGGCGGCGTCTTCGTAATGGAGACCCTGTCAGTCGTCATTCAGGTCGCATCGTTTAAATTGACCGGCCGCCGCGTTTTCCGCATGGCGCCCATCCATCACCACTTTGAACTCAAGGGCTGGCCCGAGCCGCGCGTGATCGTCCGTTTCTGGATCATCACCGTGATTCTGGTGTTGGTCGGCCTTGCCACGTTGAAACTGAGGTAGAACGAGTGTCACTGATCGCTTCTGACCACTTCCGCATCGTTGTCGGCCTCGGCAAGAGCGGCATGTCCCTGGTTCGCTTCCTGGCGAACCGGGGTGTGTCGTTTGCTGTCGCCGATACGCGGGAGCATCCGCCAGAACTCGCGACCTTGCGCCGTGACTACCCGCAGGTCGACGTGCGCTGTGGTGAGCTGGACGTTGAATTCCTGTGCCGCGCCGACGAGCTGTATGTCAGCCCTGGCCTGGCGTTGGCGACCCCGGCGCTGCAGCAAGCGGCCATGCGCGGCGTGAAGTTGTCCGGCGATATCGAGCTGTTTGCCCGCAACGCCAAGGCGCCTATCGTGGCCATCAGCGGATCGAACGCGAAAAGCACGGTCACCACGCTGGTGGGCGAGATGGCTGCGGCAGCGGGCAAGCGTGTCGCGGTCGGCGGCAATCTCGGCACGCCGGCGCTGGACCTGCTCAGCGACGACGTCGAGCTGTATGTGATGGAACTGTCGAGCTTCCAGTTGGAAACCACCGATCAACTCGGCGCCGAAGTGGCGACCGTGCTGAACATTAGCGAAGACCACATGGATCGCTACGCCGGGCTGCCGGCTTATCACTTGGCCAAGCACCGGATTTTCCGTGGCGCGCGGCAGGTGGTGGTCAATCGTCAGGACGCGCTGACCCGCCCGTTGATCGGCGAAGGCGTGCCGTGCTGGACCTTTGGTTTGAACCAGCCCGACAGAAACGGTTTCGGCTTGCGCGAAGAGAACGGCGAGAAGTATCTGGCCTTCCAGTTCGACAACCTGATGCCGGTCCGCGAGCTGAAAATCCGTGGCGGCCACAATCAGGCCAACGCCCTGGCCGCACTGGCGCTGGGTCATGCGGTGGGTCTGCCGTTTGACGCCATGCTTGCCAGCCTCAAGACATTTGCCGGTCTGGTTCATCGCTGCCAGTGGCTGCGTGAGCTCAACGGCGTGAATTACTACGACGACTCCAAAGCGACCAACGTCGGTGCTGCACTGGCAGCGATCGAAGGCTTGGGCGCCGACATCGACGGCAAGCTGGTGCTGATTGCCGGCGGCGACGGCAAGGGCGCGGATTTCACTCCGTTGAAAGCCCCGGTTGCCGCCCATTGCCGCGCCGTTGTCCTGCTGGGCCGCGATGCGGATTTGCTCGCCGCGACCTTCGGCGAATCGGTGCCTCTGGTACGCGTCACTACATTGGAAGAAGCCGTGCAACGTGCTGCTGATATCGCGCAGGAAGGGGACGCCGTATTGCTGTCGCCTGCTTGCGCAAGCCTGGACATGTTCAAGAATTTCGAAGAGCGCGGACAACTGTTCGCCCGGGCCGTGGGGGACTTGTCATGATTTTTGGCGTGATCAAGCCGTACCCGTCGCCGATCATCAGCGGCCGTGGCGTTGACGTCGATTTCCCGATGCTCGCCGGTTGCCTCGCGTTGCTGGGCCTGGGCCTGGTGATGATCACTTCCGCGTCGTCGGAAGTGGCCGCCGTTCAGTCGGGCAACGCGCTGTACATGATGACCCGTCACCTGATCTATCTGGTGCTCGGCCTCGTCGCTTGCGTCGCGACCATGATGGTCCCCGTCGCCACTTGGCAGCGTCTCGGCTGGCTGATGCTGATCGGTGCATTCGGCCTGCTGATCGCGGTGATCGTGCCCGGCATCGGGCGTGAGGTGAACGGTTCGATGCGTTGGATCGGCTTCGGCATGTTCAACGTGCAGCCGTCGGAAATCGCCAAGGTATTCGTGGTGATTTTCCTGGCCGGTTACCTGATTCGTCGCCAGCAGGAAGTGCGTGAGAGCTGGATGGGCTTCTTCAAGCCGTTCATCGTCTTGCTGCCGATGGCTGGCCTGCTGCTGATGGAGCCGGACTTTGGCGCCACGGTCGTGATGATGGGCGCGGCGGCAGCGATGCTGTTCCTCGGCGGCGTTGGCCTGTTCCGTTTCAGTTTGATGGTGGCCCTGGCGGTTGCCGCAGTGTTCGTTCTGGTTCAGGCCCAGCCGTACCGGATGGCGCGTCTGATTACCTTCACCGACCCGTGGTCCGATCAATTCGGTTCCGGCTACCAGCTGACCCAGGCGTTGATCGCCTTCGGTCGCGGCGAATGGTTCGGCGTCGGCCTTGGCAACAGTGTTCAGAAGCAGTTCTACCTGCCGGAAGCCCACACCGACTTCGTGTTCTCGGTACTGGCCGAAGAGCTGGGCGTCGTGGGTTCACTGGCTACGGTCGGGCTGTTCGTGTTCGTCAGTATCCGCGCCATGTACATCGGCATGTGGGCCGAGCGCGCCAAGCAGTTCTTCGCCGCGTACACCGCCTACGGCCTGGCCTTCCTGTGGATTGGTCAGTTCCTGATCAACATCGGCGTGAACGTCGGTTTGCTGCCGACCAAGGGTCTGACCCTGCCATTCCTCAGCTACGGCGGCAGTTCGTTGATCATCTGCTGCGCGAGTCTGGGGCTGTTGCTGCGCATCGAATGGGAATCGCGCAACAACATGGGCAGTGAAGAAGCCGAGTTCCAGGAGAGCGACTTTGCCGAGGAGCCGACCCATGGCCGCCGGTAACGTGTTGATCATGGCAGGCGGCACCGGCGGACACGTTTTCCCGGCGCTGGCGTGCGCCCGTGAGTTCCAGGCCCGCGGTTACACCGTGCATTGGCTGGGAACGCCGCGCGGCATCGAGAACGAGCTGGTGCCCGCAGCAGGCTTGAAGCTGCACCTGATCAACGTCACGGGTTTGCGTGGCAAGGGTCGGCTGTCGCTGCTGAAGGCGCCGTTCATGTTGATCAAAGCGTTGTTGCAGGCGCGCAAGGTGGTGGGTGAGTTGAAGCCGGTCTGCGTCGTCGGCTTCGGTGGCTACGTGACAGGCCCAGGCGGTCTGGCGGCGAAGCTGGCTGGCGTGCCGCTGATCATTCATGAGCAGAACGCGGTGGCGGGCACGGCCAATCGCAGCCTGGCGTCCTTCGCCGCGCGGGTCTGTGAAGCGTTCCCGCAGACCTTCGCCGCATCGGCCAAGCGCCGTACCACCGGTAACCCGGTGCGCGCCGAGCTGTTTTTCGAGACGCCGCGCCAGACGCTGATCGGTCGCCGGCCTCGTTTGCTGGTGCTGGGCGGAAGCCTGGGCGCCGAGCCGCTGAACAAATTGCTGCCGGAAGCTCTGGCGCAAGTGCCTGCCGACATCCGCCCTGAAGTGTTTCATCAGGCCGGCAAGCATCACGATGAAGTGACCGCCGAGCGTTACCGCGCCGCCGGTGTCGAGGCGCAGGTCGCCCCGTTCATCAAAGACATGGCCCAAGCCTATGGCTGGGCGGATCTGGTGGTCTGTCGCGCAGGTGCGTTGACCGTCAGTGAACTGGCTGCTGCCGGACTGCCGTCATTGCTGGTGCCTTTGCCCCACGCGATCGACGATCACCAGTCGCGCAATGCCGAATATCTGGCTCGCGAGGGCGCTGCCTTCGTCATGCCGCAAGCGACAACTGGCGCCGCCGAGATGGCCGCTCGCCTGAAAGAGGTTTTGATGCAACCCGAACAATTGAACCGCATGGCCGTCACGGCTCGCCAACTGGCCAAGCCTGACGCCACCAACACCGTCGTCGATATCTGCCTGGAGGTGGCCCATGGTTGAGAATCAACGCGCCATGCCCCAGCCGGAAATGCGCCGCATCCGTCGTATCCACTTCGTGGGCATCGGCGGCGTGGGGATGTGCGGTATCGCTGAAGTGTTGCTGAACCTGGGTTACGACGTGTCGGGTTCGGACCTCAAGACCTCGGCAGTGACCGAGCGTCTGGAATCCTTCGGTGCGCAGATTTTCATCGGCCACCGGGCAGAAAACGCTGCACCCGCTGATGTGCTGGTCGTCTCCAGCGCTGTGAACACGTCCAACCCGGAAGTGGCGACCGCCCTTGAGCGTCGTATTCCAGTCGTGCCACGGGCTGAAATGCTGGCCGAGTTGATGCGCTATCGCCACGGCATCGCTGTCGCCGGTACACACGGCAAAACCACGACCACCAGCCTGATCGCTTCGGTATTCGCAGCCGGGGGCCTTGATCCGACGTTCGTCATTGGCGGTCGCCTGAATGCCGCCGGCACCAACGCACAGTTGGGTACGAGCCGTTACCTGATCGCCGAAGCCGACGAGAGCGACGCGAGTTTCCTGCACCTTCAGCCCATGGTGGCTGTGGTCACGAATATCGACGCCGATCACATGGCGACCTACGAAGGTGACTTCAACAAGTTAAAGAAAACCTTCGTTGAGTTCCTGCACAACCTGCCGTTCTACGGGCTGGCAGTGGTGTGCATCGATGATCCGGTGGTGCGCGACATTCTGCCGTCGGTCAAGCGTCCGACCATGACTTATGGTTTCAACGAAGCGGCCGACGTACGCGCGATTAACGTGCGTCAGGAAGGCATGCAAACGTACTTCACCGTGCTGCGTCGCGACCGTGAGCCCCTTGATGTGTCGGTGAACATGCCGGGCAATCACAACGTGCTCAATTCGCTGGCGACCATTGCTATCGCCACCGACGAAGGCATTACCGATGAGGCCATCGTGCAGGGGCTTTCGGGCTTCCAGGGCGTGGGTCGACGTTTTCAGGTCTACGGTGAGCTGCCGGTCGAAGGCGGCA
This sequence comes from Pseudomonas sp. W2Oct36, assembly GCF_041060465.1. Lineage (NCBI taxonomy): Bacteria > Pseudomonadati > Pseudomonadota > Gammaproteobacteria > Pseudomonadales > Pseudomonadaceae > Pseudomonas > Pseudomonas sp. W2Oct36. The sequence goes on along the minus strand of NZ_JAUERW010000003.1, from coordinate 257,159 downwards.
GTGTGATGCTGGTCGACGATTACGGCCACCACCCGACCGAAGTTGCTGCCGTCATCAAAGCTGTGCGCGGCGGCTGGCCCGATCGCCGTCTGGTCATGGTTTACCAACCGCACCGGTACAGCCGCACCCGCGATCTGTACGACGATTTCGTGCAGGTCCTCAACGACGCCAACGTGCTGCTGCTGATGGAAGTCTATCCCGCCGGCGAAGAACCGATCCCGGGCGCCGACAGCCGTCAGATGGCCCACAGTATTCGCCAGCGCGGTCAGCTTGATCCGATCTACATCGAGCGTGGTGTCGAACTGGCTCCGCTGGTCAAACCGCTGCTGCGCGCCGGCGACATTCTGCTGTGCCAGGGCGCTGGCGACATCGCCGGGCTCGCACCGCAATTGCTGAAAAGCCCGCTGTTTACCGGCGCCATCGTGGCCTCAACCGAAGGTAAGCTGAAATGACAGCCGCCCTGCAGTCTGCCCTGTTCTCGACGCTGGAGCCGAAACGCTTCGGCCGCGTCGCCGTGCTGTTCGGCGGCAAGAGCGAGGAGCGGGAGGTTTCCCTGAAATCCGGCAATGCGGTGCTTGAAGCCCTGCAAAGCGCAGGCGTCGACGCGTTCGGTATCGACGTGGGCGAGGATTTCCTGCAACGGCTGGTCAGCGAAAAGATCGACCGCGCGTTCATCGTGCTGCACGGTCGCGGTGGCGAAGACGGCACCATGCAGGGTCTGCTGGAGTGCCTGGAAATCCCCTACACCGGCAGCGGCGTACTCGCGTCCGCGCTGGCGATGGACAAGCTGCGCACCAAGCAGGTCTGGCAGAGTCTCGGGTTGCCGACGCCCCGCCATGCCGTGCTGAGCAGCGAGGCAGATTGTATTTCTGCAGCAACGGAACTGGGCTTTCCTTTGATCGTCAAACCCGCCCATGAAGGTTCCAGTATCGGTATGGCCAAGGTGACCGGCGTCGACGAATTGATCGCCGCCTGGAACGCCGCCCGTACCTACGATTCGCAAGTGTTGGTCGAGCAATGGATTGAAGGTCCGGAGTTCACCATCGCTTCTCTGCGTGGGCAGGTATTGCCTCCCATCGGTCTGGGTACTCCCCACAGTTTTTACGATTACGACGCCAAATACCTGGCTTCCGATACCCAGTACCGGATGCCTTGCGGCCTCGATGCAGCCAAAGAAGATGAACTCAAGGCACTCACGGCGCGGGCGTGTGAAGCGGTCGGCATTGCCGGCTGGGCGCGCACCGACGTCATGCAGGACGCCGATGGCAAATTCTGGCTGCTGGAAGTGAACACCGTTCCCGGCATGACCGACCACAGCCTTGTGCCCATGGCTGCGCGCGCGGCCGGGCTCGATTTCCAACAGTTGGTGTTAGCGATTCTGGCCGACAGCGTCCAGGTGCGAGGGTAAATCATGCACGGCGCAACGGTTCGTCATCAGCAATCCGCTACCGGCCGCAACAAGCCGGTGCCGCGGGGTGCCAGCCGCATGGTGGCCAAGGAGCCCATGTCGTCGCGCATGTCGCGACCGAACTTCGGTTTCCTGCGCAGCCTGATGTGGCCGGTGCTCTTGGTGGTATTCGGTTTTGGTACGTACGAAGCCGCCCAGCGTCTGCTGCCTTACGCCGACCGGCCGATCTCGCGAATCAACGTGCAGGGCGACTTGAGCTACATCAGTCAGCAAGCCGTGCAGCAGCGGATCGCGCCGTTCGTGGCGACCAGCTTCTTCAACATCGATTTGGCCGGCATGCGCACCGAGCTTGAGCAAATGCCGTGGATCGCCCACGCCGAGGTCCGCCGCGTCTGGCCGGATCAGGTGGTGATCCGTCTGGAAGAACAATTACCGGTTGCGCGCTGGGGCGATCAATCCCTGCTGAACAACCAGGGCCAGGCATTCACCCCGCGTGAACTGGCCAATTACGAACACCTTCCGCAGTTGTTCGGGCCACAGCGGGCTCAACAGCAGGTGATGCAGCAGTACCAGGTACTGAGCCAGATGTTGCGCCCGCTGGGGTTCTCCATCGCTCGCCTGGAACTGCGTGAGCGAGGCAGCTGGTTTCTGACCACCGGCGCAGGCAGTGCAGGCCCAGGCCTGGAGCTGCTGCTGGGACGAGGCAATCTGCTTGAGAAGATGCGCCGCTTTATCGCCATCTACGACAAGACACTGAAAGACCAGATCACGAACATTGCGCGAGTCGACCTTCGTTACAACAACGGCCTGGCCGTTGGTTGGCGCGAACAGGCAGCAGCGCCAACGACGGACAAACCCGCCGTCGCGAAGAATTGATAAGAGGCAGGACCCATGGCAAACGTGCAAAGCGGCAAAATGATCGTCGGATTGGATATCGGCACCTCCAAAGTGGTGGCGCTGGTAGGCGAAGTCGCGGCTGATGGCACGCTGGAAATCGTCGGTATTGGCACTCACCCGTCCCGCGGCCTGAAGAAGGGCGTGGTGGTGAATATCGAGTCCACCGTGCAATCGATCCAGCGCGCAGTAGAAGAAGCGCAGCTGATGGCCGGTTGCCGGATTCACTCGGCGTTCGTCGGCGTTGCGGGCAATCACATCCGCAGCCTGAACTCCCATGGCATCGTGGCAATTCGCGACCGCGAAGTCAGCTCGGCCGACCTTGAACGCGTGCTCGACGCTGCCCAGGCCGTGGCGATCCCGGCTGACCAGCGCGTGCTGCACACGCTGCCGCAGGACTACGTCATCGATAACCAGGAAGGCGTTCGCGAGCCACTGGGCATGTCGGGCGTGCGTCTTGAAGCCAAGGTTCACGTGGTGACCTGCGCGGTGAATGCTGCGCAGAACATCGAAAAATGCGTGCGCCGCTGTGGCCTTGAAGTCGACGACATCATCCTCGAGCAACTGGCCTCGGCCTACTCGGTGCTGACCGACGACGAGAAAGAGCTGGGCGTGTGCCTGGTGGACATCGGCGGCGGCACCACCGATATCGCGATCTTCACCGAAGGCGCGATCCGTCACACCGCCGTTATCCCGATTGCCGGCGACCAGGTCACCAACGACATCGCCATGGCGCTGCGTACACCGACCCAGTACGCCGAAGAGATCAAGATCCGTTACGCCTGCGCCCTGGCCAAACTGGCCGGCGCCGGTGAAACCATCAAAGTGCCAAGCGTCGGCGACCGTCCGCCCCGTGAACTGTCCCGTCAGGCCCTCGCCGAAGTGGTCGAGCCACGCTATGACGAGCTGTTCACCCTGATTCAGGCCGAACTGCGTCGCAGCGGCTACGAAGACTTGATCCCGGCCGGCATCGTGCTGACCGGTGGTACCTCGAAAATGGAAGGCGCGGTCGAACTGGCCGAAGAGATCTTCCACATGCCGGTCCGCCTTGGCGTGCCGCACAGTGTCAAAGGGCTCGCGGACGTTGTCCGCAACCCGATTTACTCCACCGGCGTCGGCCTGTTGCTGTACGGACTGCAAAAGCAGTCTGACGGCATCTCGCTGTCCGGCCTTTCCGGCTCCGGTAGCAGTTATAGCGATGAACCGAAGGCCCCAGTGTTAGAGCGTCTGAAACGCTGGGTTCAGGGGAATTTCTAAGATTCAAAAAGTGGTAGGCAGGCAACAGGCGACATAAAACTAGAGAACTGAAGGAGAGGGAACATGTTCGAGCTCGTAGACAACATCCCACAAAGCCCGGTAATTAAAGTTATCGGCGTTGGTGGTGGCGGCGGCAACGCAGTCAATCACATGGTCAAAAGCAACATCGAAGGCGTCGAGTTCATCTGCGCCAACACCGATGCTCAGGCCCTGAAAAACATTGGCGCACGTACCATTCTGCAATTGGGTACCGGCGTGACCAAAGGCTTGGGCGCAGGTGCGAATCCTGAAGTCGGCCGTCAGGCTGCACTGGAAGACCGCGAGCGCATCGCTGAAGTGCTGCAAGGCACCAACATGGTCTTCATCACCACTGGCATGGGCGGCGGTACCGGTACCGGTGCTGCGCCGATCATTGCTGAAGTGGCCAAGGAAATGGGCATTCTTACTGTTGCGGTCGTCACTCGTCCGTTCCCGTTCGAAGGCCGCAAGCGCATGCAGATCGCCGATGAAGGCATCCGCGCGCTGTCCGAAAGCGTCGACTCGTTGATCACTATTCCCAACGAGAAGCTGCTGACCATCCTCGGTAAAGACGCCAGCCTGCTGTCGGCTTTCGCCAAGGCTGACGATGTACTGGCCGGTGCCGTTCGCGGTATCTCCGACATCATCAAGCGTCCGGGCATGATCAACGTCGACTTCGCCGACGTCCGCACCGTGATGTCCGAAATGGGCATGGCGATGATGGGCACTGGCTGCGCCAGCGGTCCGAACCGTGCGCGTGAAGCCACCGAAGCGGCGATTCGCAACCCGTTGCTGGAAGACGTGAACCTGCAAGGCGCTCGCGGCATTCTGGTCAACATCACCGCCGGTCCTGACCTGTCTCTGGGTGAGTACTCCGACGTGGGTAGCATCATTGAAGCGTTCGCCTCCGAGCACGCCATGGTCAAGGTCGGTACCGTTATCGATCCGGACATGCGCGACGAGCTGCACGTGACTGTGGTTGCCACTGGCCTGGGTGCAAAAATCGAGAAGCCTGTGAAGGTCATCGACAACACCATGCAGACCGCTCAAGCCGCACCTGCGCAGCAACACGCCGCACGCCAGGAGCTGCCTTCGGTCAACTACCGCGATCTGGACCGTCCAACCGTGATGCGCAATCAGGCACACGCGGGCGCAACAGCCGCCGCGAAGATGAACCCGCAAGACGATCTGGATTATCTGGATATTCCAGCGTTCCTGCGTCGTCAGGCTGATTAATGGGTTCTATCAGGGGTATAAGGGTGATTGGTGTTCAGCAAAGGCGGGGTCTGCTATCATCGCCAGCCTTTGTTGATACTAATTCGCGATACGCGCTGAAGCGGCCAATGCCATGATTAAACAACGCACCCTGAAAAATATTATCCGTGCCACAGGTATCGGCCTGCACTCGGGGGAGAAGGTTTACCTGACCCTCAAACCAGCACCTGTGAACGCTGGCATTGTGTTTTTCCGTACCGACCTTGAGCCGGTGGTCCAGATCAACGCTCACGCGTTGAATGTGGGTGACACCACGCTTTCCACGACGCTGTTCAATGGCGACGTGAAGGTCGATACGGTCGAGCACTTGCTGTCGGCCATGGCCGGTCTTGGCATCGATAACGCCTACGTTGAACTTTCTGCCTCCGAAGTTCCAATCATGGATGGCAGCGCAGGTCCCTTCGTATTCCTGATTCAATCGGCTGGCCTGGAAGAACAGGACGCACCGAAGAAATTCATCCGCATACTTAAAGAAGTGTGCGTAGAAGAAGACGGCAAGTCCGCCAAGTTCTTACCGTTTGAAGGGTTCAAGGTAGGGTTCGAGATCGATTTCGATCACCCTTATCTGAAGAACCGTACGCAAACGGCTTGTGTGGATTTTTCCAGCACTTCGTTCGTTAAAGAAGTGAGCCGTGCGCGGACATTCGGTTTCATGAAAGACATCGAGTATCTGCGTAAACATAACCTTGCTCTGGGCGGCAGCGTTGAAAACGCGATCGTCGTGGACAAGGACGGCGTGTTGAACGAGGACGGTCTTCGTTATGAAGACGAGTTCGTGAAGCACAAGATTCTGGATGCCATCGGTGACCTGTATCTGTTGGGCAACAGTCTGATCGGCGAGTATCAGGGCTTCAAGTCGGGACACGGTCTGAACAATCGTTTGCTTCGTGCGTTGATCGCTCAGGAAGACGCTTGGGAAGTTGTGACCTTCGAAGATGCCAGCACCGCACCGATCTCTTACATGCGCCCCGTTGCGGCGGTGTAAACAGTCTCTTCTTCCTAGTTTTGTTGTTTTCAGGCCACCTTCGGGTGGCCTTTTTTATGGGTGCTCGGTAACGCGCCCTATTCCAGGGGCCATGTGCCGCGCATGCGATCGCGGTTCTGCCTAACGGCAGACATTTCGCCTTCGGCGAGTTACTTGGAAAAGCACCCCAAGTAACCAAGGGTGCTTGCTCTCGGTTGGGCCCTTCCTTCGTCAGGGTTCCTTCACTCCGGTCTCGCTCCGTGGGCCCGCGCCGAACGGGCATCCATGCCCTGACGGCGCTCTCGCCGCATCCATGCGGCTCGGCCCACTGCGCGAGACCTGCGTTCAGCCTGCACCCAAGTCGCGTTTGGCGGTGTCTGGGCTTTATGCGTATGAAGATCAAAAGCGTTAAAGCAGATCAGAAGCTTCCCGGCTGAAGCCGGTCCTACAGGTGGAGTCGGCCCTACTGACCGCACGCGGTGTTCATGTAGGACCGGCTTTAGCCGGGAAGAGGCCAGTGCGAGCGCCGGCATTCTCCGAGTTTACGATTCCCCAGCCTCTTTCGGGGTCGCATGCGCTGCCAGCCGCTCCAGGGCAGCACGCAGTTTCGGGTCGGTGATGCCTTCGGCCGTTGCGGAGATGGTTTCGGCCGCTGCAATCGACAGATCGCGTGTATGCCCCATCTCGGTCCGGTGGGTTCTCGCGGGCTGTACCTTCAGTTGCAGCCGGGTGAGGTTGGCGAATTCCTTGAACGCTACCAGTTGCCGTTGCAAGCGCTTCTGTTGATAGCGCAGTCGGGTGGCCCAGTGGCCGTCGGTGACGATGAGTAGCAGGGTGCCTTCGCGCCATGACGCGACATGACAGTGCTCGCGGGCAGCGGGTTGTAGCTGGCTTTCCAGCAGCCGCTGCAAGTGCGCGAGGCGTTGGGCGTGGTTGAAGATGGCTTTGAGCGGCCGGGCTTCGCGCAGGAGAACAGCCGGTGCGCGCGCCGGTAGGGGACGAAATGCCATGGTGGGGTGCCTTGTGTTGCCAGGGCGTGATCTTAGCAGAATCGGTGGAAGCACCTTTAGGTCAGGCGTTCCGGGTGCAAATGCACGGCGCGATCATGAAAAAACATTAATAAAACTTCTCACCCGCATGGGTTGAAGTCACGGGAAATGACCCTATTGTACTTCTGCCCCGTAACATTGCTGTGCCAGCATCGTGGAATAACGCCACTTTCCTCACCACCATTTCCGGGTAGAATGCTCGTTCGCATGCGGCCATGAGGGCTGCTCGGGCGACTCACGGGGCCGCCCTCCATCCCTATGTGTGGAAGATCCTTTCGATATGTTTGCACCTTTGTTAAAAAAACTTTTCGGAAGCAAGAACGAGCGCGAAGTGAAGCGCATGCTCAAGACGGTCCAGGTCGTCAACAGCTTCGAAGAGCAAATGCTCGCCCTCTCGGACGAACAGCTGCGCGCCAAGACCGACGAGTTGAAGGCCCGCATAGCCAAAGGTGAGACCCTCGACCAGCTCTTGCCCGAAGCCTTCGCGGTCTGCCGCGAGGCGGGTAAACGCATCATGGGCATGCGTCACTTCGACGTACAGCTGATCGGCGGCATGACACTGCACGAAGGCATGATCGCCGAGATGCGTACCGGTGAGGGCAAGACCCTCGTCGCGACCCTCGCGGTCTACCTCAACGCACTGTCCGGCAAAGGCGTGCACGTGGTCACGGTGAACGACTACCTGGCCCGTCGTGACGCCAACTGGATGCGCCCACTGTATGAATTCCTCGGTCTGACCGTAGGCGTGGTAACACCTTTCCAGCCGCCGGAAGAGAAGCGCGCCGCCTACGCCTCCGACATCACCTACGGCACCAACAACGAATTCGGTTTCGATTACCTGCGCGACAACATGGCGTTCAGCCTGGAAGACAAATTCCAGCGTGAACTGAATTTCGCCGTGATCGACGAAGTCGACTCGATCCTTATCGATGAAGCCCGTACACCGCTGATCATCTCCGGTCAGGCCGAAGACAGCTCCAAGCTCTACACCGAAATCAACAAGCTGATCCCCAAGCTCGAGCAGCACATCGAGGAAGTGGAAGGCCAGGTCACCCAGCAGGGCCACTTCTCCATCGACGAGAAGTCCCGTCAGGTCGAGCTGAACGAGTCCGGTCACCAGTTCATCGAAGAGATGCTCACGGAAGTCGGCTTGCTGGCTGAAGGCGAGAGCCTCTATTCCGCGCACAACCTCGGTCTGCTGACCCACGTTTATGCCGGTCTGCGTGCCCACAAGCTGTTCCATCGCAACGTCGAGTACATCGTTCAGGACGGCCAGATTCTTCTGGTCGACGAACACACCGGCCGTACCATGCCGGGTCGTCGTCTGTCCGAAGGCCTGCACCAGGCCATCGAAGCGAAGGAAGGCCTGAATATCCAGGCCGAGAGCCAGACCCTGGCCTCGACCACCTTCCAGAACTACTTCCGTCTCTACAACAAGCTGTCCGGCATGACCGGTACCGCGGACACCGAAGCGTTCGAATTCCACCAGATCTACGCCCTGGCCGTGATGGTCATTCCGCCGAACAAGCCGTTGGCGCGTAAAGATTTCAACGACCTCGTGTACCTGACCGCCGAAGAGAAATACGCGGCGATCATCACCGACATCAAGGCCTGTCTGGCCGAGCAACGCCCGGTGCTGGTGGGTACGGCGACGATCGAAACCTCCGAGCACATGTCCCGCCTGCTGGTGCAGGAAGGCATCGAGCACAAGGTTCTGAACGCCAAGTTCCACGAAAAAGAAGCTGAAATCATTGCCCAGGCCGGTCGTCCGGGCGCGCTGACCATCGCCACCAACATGGCCGGTCGCGGTACCGACATTCTGCTGGGCGGTAACTGGGAAGTTGAAGTGGCCAGCCTGGAAGACCCGACCCCTGAGCAAATCGCGCAGATCAAGGCCGACTGGCAGAAGCGCCATCAGCAGGTGATTGAAGCGGGTGGTCTGCACGTGATCGCTTCGGAGCGTCACGAATCCCGTCGTATCGACAATCAGCTGCGTGGCCGTGCGGGTCGTCAGGGTGACACCGGTTCGAGCCGCTTCTACCTGTCGCTGGAAGACAGCCTGATGCGCATCTTCGCCTCTGACCGGGTGAAGAACTTCATGAAAGCGCTGGGCATGCAGTCCGGCGAAGCGATCGAGCACCGCATGGTGACCAACGCGATCGAGAAAGCGCAGCGCAAGGTCGAAGGCCGCAACTTCGACATCCGTAAGCAGTTGCTCGAGTTCGACGACGTCTCCAACGAACAGCGCAAAGTGATCTACCACATGCGTAACAGCCTGCTGGCTGCGACCAACATTGGTGACACCATTGCCGAGTTCCGTGAAGAAGTCCTCGACGCCACCATCACCGCGCACATCCCGCCGCAGTCGTTGCCCGAGCAGTGGAATGTCGCGGGTCTGGAAGCCGCGCTGAGCAGCGATTTCGGCGTGAAGCTGCCGGTTCAGCAGTGGCTCGACGAAGACGATCACCTCAACGAAGACACCCTGCGTCCGAAGTTGATGGAAGCCATTCTGGCCGCCTACAACGAGAAAGAAGACCAGGCCAGTGCCGAGGCGCTGCGCACGTTCGAGAAGCAGATTCTCCTGCGCGTGCTGGACGACCTGTGGAAAGACCACCTGTCGACCATGGATCACCTGCGTCACGGTATCCACCTGCGCGGTTACGCTCAGAAGAACCCGAAGCAGGAATACAAGCGCGAGTCGTTTGCCCTGTTCCAGGAGCTGCTCGATTCGATCAAGCGCGACGCCATTCGTGTGCTGTCCCACGTTCAGGTTCGCCGCGAAGATCCGGCCGAGGAAGAGGCGCGCCTGCGCCGCGAAGCCGAGGAGCTGGCCCAGCGCATGCAGTTCCAGCACGCCGAAGCACCGGGTCTGGATCAGCCGGACCTGCTCGCCGAAGAGGGTGAGGACGTCGCGGTAGCGGCTGCCGCTGCACTGTCACCGGTTCGCAACGACCAGAAGCTGGGTCGCAACGAATTGTGCTGGTGTGGTTCGGGCAAGAAATTCAAGCACTGCCACGGCCAGATCAGCTGATTCGCCCATCGCGACGAGCTGTAGCTGACCTGTAACATCACGCCGCGACCGGCTTAGCCGTCGCGGCGTTTTTCAATCAATCGAGCCGTGTCGGCGAGGCCGCATGGCGTGACTGTCTTTCAAGGAGCGCACTTCATGGCTGTTGGTCTTGGTCCTTTGCCGACGCTGCACCCGGTTCCCGGTTTTGAACTCGGCATCGCTTCCGCCGGCATCAAGCGCCCGGGGCGCAAAGATGTCGTCGTCATGCGCTGCGCCGAAGGCTCCAGCGTCGCAGGCGTGTTCACGCTGAACGCCTTTTGCGCGGCACCGGTGATCCTCGCCAGGCAGCGCGTGCAAGGCGCGGTGCGCTATTTGCTGACCAACACCGGCAACGCCAACGCCGGCACTGGCGAACCGGGCCTGGCCGCTGCCGAGCGCACCTGCGCGAAGCTGGCCGAGATCACCGGGGTCGATGCCAGCGCCGTGCTGCCGTTTTCCACTGGCGTTATCGGCGAGCCATTGCCCGTCGAGAAGATCGAAGGCGCGCTGCAGGCGGCGCTGGATGATTTGTCCGTCGACAACTGGGCTGCGGCGGCCACCGGCATCATGACCACCGACACGCTGCCGAAGGGTGCGAGCCGTCAGTTCGTGCTGGATGGCGTGACCGTCACTGTGACCGGCATCAGCAAAGGCGCGGGCATGATTCGTCCGAACATGGCGACCATGCTTGGTTATATCGCCACCGACGCCAATGTGGCGCCGGACGTGCTGCAGGACCTGATTCGCGACGGCGCCAACAAGTCGTTCAACCGCATCACCATCGATGGCGACACGTCGACCAACGACTGCTGCATGCTGATCGCCACCGGCCAGGCCGACCTGCCCGCGGTGACCGAGGCCAAGGGCCCACTGTTCGAAGCGCTGAAAAAAGCCGTCTTCGAGGTCTGCATGGATGTCGCCCAGGCCATCGTCCGTGACGGCGAGGGCGCGACGAAGTTCGTGACCGTCGAAGTCAACGGCGGCGGCAATCATCAGGAATGCCTGGACGTCGGTTACACCGTGGCCCACTCGCCATTGATCAAAACCGCGCTGTTCGCGTCGGACCCGAACTGGGGACGCATCCTGGCGGCCGTGGGTCGCGCAGGCGTGCCGAACCTCGACGTGAGCAAGATCGACGTGTTTCTGGGTGACGTCTGCATCGCCAGCAAGGGCGCCCGCGCCAGCACCTATACTGAAGAGCAAGGCTCGCTGGTGATGGCACAGGAAGAAATCACCATCCGCATCGAGCTGGGCCGTGGCGATTGCAGTGAGACCATCTGGACCACCGACCTGTCGCACGAATACGTGAAAATCAACGCGGAATACCGCACCTGAGTCACGAGCGAGTCCACCGGTTTCAATGGAGCCAAGACATGAGCCTGCATCTGATCATCGGCGACAAACGTTATTCCTCCTGGTCGTTGCGCCCCTGGCTGGCGCTTGCGCTGACCGGCGAGGCGTTCACCGATCAGGTGATTCGCCTGAATCAGGCCGACACCACGCGCCTGATTCTTGAGCACTCGCCGACCGGTAAAGTCCCTGCGCTGAAGTGCGAGCACGGCACCATCGTCGACTCATTGGCGATCTGTGAGTACCTGGCAGAGCGCTTCCCGAACGCAGGTTTGTGGCCGGCGGACGTCGCCGCCCGTGCTCAGGCCCGGTCGGCATGCGCGCAAATGCACAGCGGCTTTGTCGGACTGCGCTCGCGTTTGCCGATGGATTTGCGCCAGGACGAGGCGCTGGAAGTCATTTCGGTCGAAGCTCAGGCAGACATCGACCGCATGGTTGCGCTGTGGTGTGAATGCCGCGCGGTGTCGGGTGTGAGTGAAGGTTTCCTGTTCGGCACGCCGGGCATCGTCGATGCGTTCTTCGCACCGGTCGCCGTGCGCTTTCGTACCTATCACGTCGAGTTGCCCTCAGACGCGGCAGCCTACGTCGAAACGATTTATCAGTGGCCTGAGTTCAAGCGCTGGCAGCAGGCGGGTCTGGAGGAAGGTTGAACGTGAAACGCATCCATGTGGCCGCGGCGGTGATCCGTGGCACCGACGGCAAGATCCTCATCGCACGACGCGCCGACAAACAGCATCAAGGCGGCTTGTGGGAGTTTCCCGGCGGCAAGGTCGAACCTGATGAGTCGGTCGAAGCAGCGCTGTCCCGCGAGCTGCACGAAGAGCTGGGCATCGTCGTGACTGCAGCGCGTCCGCTGATCAAGATCAAGCACGACTACCCGGACAAGCAGGTGTTGCTGGATGTCTGGGAAGTCTCGTCGTTCACCGGCGAGCCCGACGGTGTTGAAGGGCAACCGCTGGCCTGGGTATCGCAGCGGGAGCTGGCCGAGTATGAATTCCCGGCAGCGAATCGGCCGATCGTGGCCGCTGCGCGTTTGCCGGGTGAGTACCTCATCACCCCGGACGATCTGGACACGCCGGAGCTGTTGCGCGGTATACGCACGGCAGTGGCCGGCGGCATCAAGCTGGTTCAGCTGCGTGCGCCGAACATGTACGACCCGAAATACCGTGACGTGGCGGTGGACGCGGTCGGGCTATGCGCGGGCAAGGCGCAGTTGATGCTCAAAGGACCGCGCGAATGGCTTGGTGACTTTCCGGCAGCGGGCTGGCACCTGACCAGCGAACAGCTGCGCAAATACGCCAGCAAGGGCCGTCCGTTTCCCGAAGACCGTTGGCTGGCGGCCTCGTGTCACGACGCCGAAGAGTTGAGTCTGGCCGAGCAGATGGGCGTGGATTTCGTCACGCTCTCGCCCGTGCTGCCGACCCAAAGCCATCCAGATGCCCAGCCGCTGGGATGGGAAAAGGCCCGCGAGTTGATCGAGGGCTTCAGCAAGCCGGTTTATCTGCTGGGCGGGGTAGGGCCGACGGACCGTCAGCACGCTTGGGAGAGTGGTGCGCAGGGTGTGGCCGGCATTCGCGCGTTCTGGCCGCAAAGCTGACAGCTGTCGAAGTCCGAGCCGCGAGATCTAAGGTTGCTACACCGCAGATTCAGCGGCGAATGGGATCATTGTGGGAGTGAGCTTGCTCGCGAAGAGGTTTGTAAATCCATTAGATCTCTAATGGTTGAAATGCAGTCTTCGCGAGCAAGCTCACTCCTACAGGATTTGCGCTTGCCAGCTGAGTTGCGGTGTATCAGGACAGCAGCACGTCAGGACAGTAGCCCCTCAGCACCGCAGCACTGTCTCCCAAATCACTGCGGTTTCTTCGCAGGCTCCCACAAAATCTCTGCCACGCCCTCACGTCGGGCAATGATCCGCGCCGCAACAAACAGCAGATCCGACAGCCGATTGATGTACGCCAGCCTGACGCCGGCCAGTGGCTCGACCGCGTTGAGGTGCTGACAACGCCGCTCCGCCGTGCGCGCCAGGCTCCGGCAAACGTGGGCCTGGGCGATCAGCGTAGAGCCCCCCGGCAGGATGAAATTCTCCAGCGGCCCCAGCTCTTCATTCCAGTGATCGATGGCCGTTTCCAGGCGCTCGATCTCCGCCGCATTCAGCGCCTTGTATTCCGGCATCGCCAGCTCGCCACCCAGGTCGAACAACCGATGCTGACAGGGCGCCAATACGTCGATGACCTCCTGCAGCGCCGGATGAGTCGCGACTGCTGCCGTAAGGCCGGCTAGCAATACGCTCACCTGACTGTTCAGTGAATCGACTTCCCCGATGGCCTCGACCCGCGGATGATCCTTCGGCACTCGGCGACCATCGCCCAGGCCCGTTTCGCCGGTGTCACCCGTGCGCGTGTAAATTTTCGACAAGCGAAATCCCATGGCTCTACTCCCGGTCGTTCTGACCAATGACCTGTGGTGCAGGCATATCTATCGAATTGTCCACCAGCGGCAGGCGCAAGGTGAAACAGGTGCCCTGGCCGAGGGTGGAATGCACTTCCATCTGGCCCTTGTGGTTGTTGGTGATGATGAAATACGACACCGACAGCCCGAGGCCCGTGCCCTGGCCGATTTCTTTGGTGGTGAAAAACGGCTCAAAGGTGCGCTTGCGCACGCTTTCCGGCATGCCGATGCCGTTGTCCTCGACCTGAATCTCCGCCCACGGCAGGTTCAGGCGCGTACGCAGGATGATGCGCCCCGGCTCGCTGGCGTTCTCGCGCTGGTGAATGGCCTGAGCGGCATTTTTCAACAGGTTGAGCAGCACTTGCTCCAGTTCGTTCGCCGTCGCAGGCACCGGGCCCAGAGCAGGGTCGAACTGGCGAATGATGTTCTGGCCCTTGAAGTCAAAACCGATGGTCAGGTCGAAGTCGTTGCTGGCGATCTCTACGGCCTGATCAATCAATGCCGGGAGATCACAAGGCGCCAACTGACGGTTGCTGCGTCGGCTGAAGCTGAGCATATGGCTGACGATCTTCGCCGCCCGCGCCCCGGCCGACTGAATGCCGTCGAGCAACTGCGGCACTTCGCGCGCGATCAGGTACTGGTTCACCGCAGCCAGCTGGATACCTTCCTGCTCGGCCTGCTCCAGGTTCTTCGGCAGATCGGGCGACAGCCGACGGCGGATGTTCTGCACGTTGTGCATGATCGCCCCGAGGGGGTTGTTGATCTCGTGGGCCATGCCAGCGGCCAGACCACCCACCGAAAGCATTTTCTCTGACTGCACCATCATTTCCTCCAGCGACAGGCGCTGGGTGATGTCATCGATGCGGATCACCGCGCCACGCCCGGCATCGCCGGTCAGGGGGTAGAAGGTGAGGGCGTAATGGCGGGACTCTTCGCCCTTGACCCAGGTGACGCGCTCGATCTTGGTGACGGTGTGTCGTTCGACGGTCTGTTTGATCTGCGGCAAAAACGCCCGCATTGGCGGGAAGGCCGAGTAAATCGGCTGGTTGAGCGCCTCATCCAGCGGCGTACCGGACAGGGCGCCGGCCTCCTGATTCCACTGGGTGACATACAGCTGCTCGTCCAGGGCGATCAGCGCCGACGGCATGGAGTCGATGATGCTGTTGAGGTAGTTCTGAAAGCCGGTGAGCTTCTTCTCGATCTTGCTGCGCACCTGAACTTCCAGCTCAAGCTTGCGGTTGGTGTGACGGGTTTCTTCCGCCAGCCCCTGCGCCTGATCGTAGGCGTCCTGGGATTCATCGCGGGCGCGTCTGAGCTGCTGCTCACGGGCTTCCATGCGCGAGAGCATGGTGTTGAATGCCTCGGCCAGCGAACCGATTTCGTCTTTGTTGCCGGGCGTCGCCCGCAGCGCGTAGTTCTCCTCGCGGGTGACCCGCCGCGACAGGTCTTCCAGCTGGTAGATCGGTTCGGTGATAAAGCGCCGAATCTGCCGGGCAACCCCGGCCCAGAGCAGGATGCTGAAGATCAGGATGCCGAGGCTGGCGGTCAGCGTGCCGGTGTAGAACGCCGTCGGCAATTCACTGCTGGCGACCAGCAACAGATGCCCCTGCGCTTGCCCCGCTTTGGGAATGGGGATGACCTGAGTGTTGCGAAACTCGGTGACGCGCCAGCTCTCCAGATCCCGGTAGTGGTCGGGCATGCGCAGCTTGTCGCCTTGCTGCATCTGCGCCAGACGCGTACCGCTGCCGTCGTACACCGCTGCCGCCCGTAATGGGCCGTAGTTTTTCAGTTCCTTGAGCAGCGCCTGGGCGTTAGAGGTCGAGGACAAGGCTTGCTCGGAAAGCCCGGGATTGCTGATCAGCCGACCGATTGTTTGCAAGGCCTGGGGCGCCATCGCTTCCTGGGAGATGTAATAGGCGGCGCTGATGAAGGTCAGGTTGGCGACCACCAGCACGGTGGTGAGCAAAACCAGCAAGGCGGCCAGAAGCTTTTGACCGACCGGCAGGTTTTCGAGGCGCTGGCGCAATGGCATGGGGCAGGTCACCGGAATGAGGAGCGGGCAGGTTAGCGCTGTTCCGCCCGTGAGCAAACCCGTCAGTCGCTGGGCAGGCCCCGGGCGTTGAGGTGTTCGATCAGACGCAGGCGTAACTGGTTCAGCATCGGCGCCGGGCAATCGAGGGCGTCCGCCGTCGCGCAGACATGCCCGAGCAGGTAGCGGATCTCGGTGCGACGGGCATTGGCGACATCCTGATACATCGAGGAATAATTCCCGGCGGTGGCGGCAATCACCTGTTGCACTTGCTCCAGCAAACCGTCAGCCGCGCCGGGCTGACCGCAGCGTTGCAGCACGCGGGCGAGCTCGGCACACAGCGCCGTCACTTCTTCTGCATGGGCCAGCAGCTCGCCGTTGCGGCATTGATGCAACACGGTGAGCGGGTTGATCGCGCAATTGAGCGCGAGCTTGCGCCAGAGGCGTTCGGCAATGTCAGCGGTCCATTGATGGGGGATGCCTGCCTGCTTGAGGTCTTCCAGCCAGGCCGGCGCCGCGCCGTGCGGTGTGTCGCCCAGCCAGTTGGAGCCCTGTCCGGCAAATACCACGCTCCAGTCTTCATCACGGTAGGCGCCTTCGGTGCTGGAGACAAAAATGCAGCGTGCCTCAGGAATCATGGCGGCCACGGTGTCCTGGCTGCCGAGACCGTTTTGCAGGAGCAAGACATCAGCCGCACCGGTCAGGCGATGGGCGACGGCTGCAACGGCGCGTTCAGCGTCGTAGGCCTTGCACGCCACCAACAGACGCCGGATCGGTTCATCCGCGCTGACCGTCTGCGCCGCAATGGCAAACGTCTGACGCTGGCCATTCTCGTCAAGCGCCAGACCGGCGTGCGCGTCGTAGGCCGCCAGTCGGGCCTCGTCGCGCAAGATTAACCGCACCGGCAGACCCGCCCGGGCCAGTCGCGTGGCCCAGAGACTCCCCAGACTGCCCGCGCCCAGAACGTGCCAGCACACGGAATTCAAAAGAAATGACCCCCGACGACGAAGATCTCGGTGCGCGGCGAAAACGAAATCAACATCGCAGGCTCACATGAACGTGGGAAAAGTCTCGTTATAATGACCGGGCTTTCATACCGTCAAGTCAGGCGTGCTCCATCCACATGTTGAGCCGCGCCGTATCAATTGGAGAATCTACATGCCCTCGTTCGACGTAGTGTCCGAACTGGATAAACACGAAGTCACGAATGCCGTCGACAACGCTATCAAGGAGCTGGACCGCCGCTACGACCTCAAAGGCAAGGGCAGCTTCGAGTTCACGGAAAAAGACCTGCTGATCAAGATGACGGCCGAAGAAGGTTTTCAGCTTGAAGCCATGATCGAGATCCTCAAGCTGGCCCTGGTCAAGCGCAAGATCGATGTGCAATGCCTGGAACTGAAAGATCCCTTCGCGTCCGGCAAGGTCATGAAGCAGGAAGCCACGCTCAAGGAAGGCATCGACAAGGAGCTGGCGAAGAAGATCGTCGCTCACATCAAGGAGGCCAAGCTCAAGGTTCAGGCCGCGATTCAGGGCGAGCAAGTGCGCGTCACCGGCAAGAAGCGTGATGACCTGCAAGAGGCGATCGCTGCGCTGCGTGGCCACGAGTTCGGCATGCCGCTGCAATTCAACAACTTCCGCGACTGATTACCCCGCGATTTGCCCTGCGATTTCATGTTGACTCAGGAACCCGAGGGGTTCCTGTGCGTCCGAATGCAGGTCTCGCTGAAACAATGGGCCCACTCGGCGCCGTTGCTTCAGCCTTCCATGCGCGACTCAGAGGAGAAATAGATGGACTTGGATTTAAACGGCCAGGTAGACCATCTGGTGAAAGCGTCTCAGGCCTGGATCCCGATGGTCATGCAATACGGCAGCAAGGTGCTGCTGGCAGTGGTCGTCCTGCTGGTCGGCTGGTGGCTGATCAATAGACTGACTTCCCGGGTGGGTGCACTGTTGGCGCTGCGCCACGTCGATCTGGCGTTGCAGGGTTTCATCAGCAGCATCACCAACATCATTCTGAAGATCCTGCTGATCGTCAGCGTGGCTTCGATGATCGGGGTTGAAACCACCTCATTCGTCGCCGCGATCGGTGCGGCCGGTCTGGCCATCGGCCTGGCGTTGCAGGGCAGCCTGGCAAACTTTGCCGGCGGCGTGTTGATTCTGCTGTTCCGTCCGTTCCGCATTGGCGACTGGATCGAAGCGCAGGGTGTATCCGGCACCGTGGACGGGATTCAGATCTTCCACACTGTGCTGCGTACCGGCGACAACAAGACGGTGATCCTGCCCAACGGCAATCTGTCCAACGGCATCATCACCAACACCAACCGTCAGCCGACGCGCAAGATCACCTTCGATGTGGGCATCGACTACGACGCCGACCTCAAGCAGGCGCTGCAAGTGTTGATGGACATGGCGGATGACCCGCGCATCCTGCAGGACCCGGCGCCACAGGCGGTGGTCGCGGCACTGGGCGACAGCTCGATTACCGTATCCCTGCGTGTGTGGACCAAGACCGGTGACTTCGGTGACGTGTCGAACCGCTTCAACGCTGAAATCCGCGACCGCCTGCGCGCGGCCAACATCGACATCCCGTTCCCGCAGCGGGTGATTCGTGTGGTGCAGGACGAGCAGCCTACGAAGGCCTAACGCTCGATCGCAAAAACCAAAAAGCCCCGACTCGTGAGAGTGCGGGGCTTTTTGTTGAGTGGGCCACGGGAGCGTGCACGTCAAACATGGCGACACTGCGGATCGTGAACGCGGACGACAACTTGTGGGAGCGAGCTTGCTCGCGAAGGGGCCGGAGCATCCGAAGCATCTTTAGCGGTCGGGCTAGAGTCTTCGTGAGCAAGCTCACTCCCACATTTACGGAGTATCCTGCGCGATCGCACATGGTCCGGACGATAAGCGCTGCCTAGAGCACCGAGTCCACAGGCTTGGCCGGCTCTTCGGCTTCTTCCCGCGCTTCCCGGCGTGCTTCCTGCGCCCAGTGCAGGGCGATCATGAACAGCGTCGGCACGCCCATCAGCGCGGTCGCCAGGAAGAAGTTGTGATACCCCAGCTTCTCCACCATGACCCCGGAATAGCCGCCGATCAGACGCGGCAACAGCAGCATGATCGAGCTGAGCAGCGCGTACTGAGTGGCCGAAAACTTGAGGTTGGTCAGGCTCGACAGATAGGCCACGAACGCTGATGTCGCGAGGCCCGAGCTGAAGTTATCCAGCGAGATCGTGACGATCAGCATCTTCAGGTTCGGGCCCATGTCGGCCAGCATCAGGAACAGCAGGTTGGTCGCTGCCGAGGTCACGCCGCCGATGAAGAGGATCGGCAGAATGCCGAAACGCACGATCGCCAGGCCGCCAAATGCCGCACCGGCCAGGGTCATCACCAGCCCGAAAATCTTGCTGACGCTGGCAATCTGATCCTTGGTGAAGCCCTGGTCGATGTAGAACACGTTCGCCATCACGCCCATGACCGTGTCGGACATGCGATACGTGGCGATCAGCCCCAGCAGCAGAAACGCCTGCCAGCGATAACGCAGGATGAAGTCGTTGATCGGCGTCAGCACCGGCGCCAGGCCGCGTCGGCCCATGGACGACAGGCAGGCCACGGTCAGCAGCGTGTAGAGAATCGCGCGCAGAAAGGCGCGGTCTTCCATCAGCAGGTCTTTCCAGGTGGTGCCCTGGAACAGCACGCTGGCGAAATCGGTGTTGTACAGCTGGGTGAACATCGCCGGCACCGAAACCAGCAGAATGATCAGCACGAACACCGAGGCCAGTTGATGAGCAAAGCCGTAACGCACCGCCGACAGCTGGGTGCGGATCGGCACCGATGGCTCACGCATGATCAGGCTGGTGATCAGTGCCGGCACCATGAGCAGGCCGAACAGTACGTAGGTGCCGGCCCAGGCCGAGTGTTTGTAGGCGAAGCCGGTCGAACCGAAGCCTTCGGCGAAGTACAGCGCGCCGGCGGTGGCGAGGAGGGCGGCGACGCGGTAGCCGGCCATGTAGCTGGCGGCAAGAGTCGCTTGCTGGCTGTCGCTGGCGATTTCGAGGCGGTAGGCGTCGATGGCGATGTCTTGGGTCGCGGAAGAAAACGCGACCAGCACCGCAATCGCGATCAGCCACGAGAGGTGCTGCTGCGGATCACAGAACCCCATCCCGATCAGGCCCAGGGTGACCAGCGACTGCGAAAGCACCAGCCACGAACGACGTCGGCCGAGCCGGCCCAACAAAGGCA
The DNA here is from genome assembly GCF_041060465.1 of Pseudomonas sp. W2Oct36. Taxonomy (NCBI): domain Bacteria; kingdom Pseudomonadati; phylum Pseudomonadota; class Gammaproteobacteria; order Pseudomonadales; family Pseudomonadaceae; genus Pseudomonas; species Pseudomonas sp. W2Oct36. The sequence continues at coordinate 237,185 of NZ_JAUERW010000003.1, read as the reverse complement.
GGCTCCATTGATCGAGCAACGGCGACCAGACCCACTTAAAGGCATAGGCCAGGCCGATCAGGCTGGCATAGCCAATGGTTTCACGCGCGACGCCGGCTTCACGGAGCCAGACCGACAGCGTCGAGAACACCAACATGTAGGGCATGCCCGCGGCAAAGCCGAGCAACAGGAGCACAAACGTAGAGGGGCTGGCATATGCGGCGAGCGCGGCGCGCCAGGTTTTGCGGGGCATGGGCTGGAATCTGCCTCAGGTTGCGTAAACAAAGCGCGCACTCTAACCGTTGTGCTCTGTCGGGCGCCAGCCATGACGCTGCATATCCACACGATTGTTACGGATGGTCACGCCTTCGGCCCGCAGCCGTGCGCGTTGCTCCTCTCCCGACACCGTTCCGGGCGCCAGGCTGATGCGCCCGCCGGCGGCGATCACGCGGTGCCAGGGCAGGCTGCTGCCGTCCGGCAACTGACTCAACGCCCTGCCGACGAAGCGTGCCGCTCGTCCCAAACCGGCCAGCTCCGCCAACTGACCGTAACTGACCACTTTGCCTTCCGGCACTTGATGCAACGTGAGGTAGAGCGCCGTGCGCCGTGCCTCTGCAGGCGAGAGACCGGTAGGGTCGTCGTGCGCCGGTGTTTGTTCGATCACGCATTCGTTCCTGTGAAAGGGATGAACGGGAATTTTCGACAAGGAACTATAGAAGCCTTCGACGGTCAGTCATACCTGTGTCGGCGGTCCGCCGATTGCCAAGACGTTGTCCATTCGGATAATGCCCGATTTTCCGCGAACCAGAGCCTTGTCGTTGCTTATGTTGTCCAGAACCCTGTTGTGCGTTGCTGTTGCCACTGCTTCTACCCCATTGCTCGCTGACACCGTCTGGTTGAAAAACGGCGACAAAATGACCGGGACCATCAAGTTCTTCGACGGCGGCAAGCTGCTGATCAATACCAAATACGCAGGCGACGTCCCGCTGGACTGGAAGGAAATCAAGACGCTGGAAAGTGACCAGCACCTTCTGGTGAAGCAGGACGGCACCATCGGCGACGTTTCCAAGTCTTTGCAACCGGCTGACGATGGCAAGGTCACGCTGGCCAATGGCGATGCACCGAAGACAGTTGAGCTGGCGAGCATTCAGCAGATCATCAAACCCAAGCCGGTGGTCACTGATCTGGTGTGGAAGGGCAATGTCGACGCTGCGCTCGACTTCCAGCGCGCCGAGAACGACACCGACGATTACAACATCGCCTTCAAGACCTCAGCGACCCACGGCCAATGGCGCCACAACGCCAAGGGCGAGTACAACCGCGAGTCCCAGGACAGCCTGACCACCACCAATAACTGGGACGCCGAGTACTCGGTGGACCGGTTCTTCACGGACAAGTGGTTCTGGGACGGCCGCATCACCTACAAGCGTGACACCATTGAAGACCTGGCCCGTCAGCGCACCGTCGGTACCGGTCCGGGTTACCAGTTCTGGGACGACGAGCTGGGCGCATTCAAAATCGGCGCGCTGCTTAACCGCACCGATTTCGAATATTCCAACGGTGAGAAGGACAACTTCTATTCCGTGTCCGGCACCTGGGACTACAACCGTTACCTGATCGGCAAGAAGGTCGAATTCTTCACCAACGGTGAAGTCGGCAAGCCCATCAGCGGCGTAGCTGACTACAGCCTCGAGACGGAAGTGGGCCTGCGTTACAAAGTCACCGAATGGGCCTCGCTCAACCTCAAGGCTGAGAAGGACATCATCAGCGGCTCCGACAACGGCGACCTGGACAAGACCCGCTACACCGCCGGTTTCGGTGTTTCCTGGTAATAGCAGCGCTATCAATGCCTGAGCGTGCGCAGGTCAACTTCTGATCTGCGCGCGCCGGCGGGCTTGAGTTTTCCCCGCGTTTTCTTTACGCGAACCTTCCGCCAAATCGTCACTCCCTCCCAATCTGGCACCTTCCCACGATTACGATTATCGTGTGGCATGCGTCGCCGTCTCCCGCTTCGCATCCCCGATGCCTTCGTTTTACTGTCCAGGAGCCCCACATGAGCGCCAGCGCCAACCGGCAAGCACGAGCCTTGCTGCTCAAGGAATACCGTGGCGTGTTGTCGACCCATTCCAAGTCGATGCCCGGTTACCCGTTTGGCTCGGTGGTGCCTTATTGCCTGGATGACCAAGGCCGTCCGCTGATCCTCATCAGCCGCATCGCGCAACACACCCACAACCTGCAGCTCGACGCCAAGTGCTCTTTACTGGTGGGCGAACGGGGCGCCGAAGATGTGCAAGCGGTGGGGCGCGTCACGCTGATGGCCGAGGCCGAGAAGATCAGCGACCAGGCACAGACGGAAGCGGCCGCTCAGCGCTACTACCGCTATTTTCCGGAATCCCAGAGTTACCACAGCGCCCACGATTTCGATTTCTGGGTGCTGAAGCCGGTGCGTTATCGCTTTATCGGCGGCTTTGGCGCGATTCACTGGCTGGACGACGCAGCGCTGGCCAATCCATTTGCCGGGGCTGCGGAGGTGAGCATGGTCGAGCACATGAACGCCGACCACGCCAAGGCCATCGCACACTACGTCGAACTGGCCGGTTTGCCCAAGACCGAGCCCGCCATGCTGGTCGGCATCGACAGCGAGGGCATGCATTTGCGCGTGGGACAAAGTCTGCACTGGCTGGCCTTCGCTGAACCCTGTAATACGCCGACACACGTCCGCCAGGCCTTGATTCAACTGGCTCACGCTGAAAAATGGCCCACACTTGAACAGGCCGAGGCTTGAATTAACGACTTTGCGACTTCACGTAAGGTCTACTGGAAGCCTTCTTCCGTTTAGGAACTCACTTTGATGCGCGTTTTTCTTCTGCTTTTATTGCTTTTTCCGGTGCTCGAGCTGTTCGTGCTGGTGAAAGTCGGGATGTCGATCGGCTTCCTGCCGACCTTCCTGCTGATCGTTGCCGGGTCAATGCTCGGTGTGTTCGTGGTGCGGATCGCCGGTGTGGCCACCGCGCTGAGTGCCCGCCAGAGTCTCGCCCGTGGCGAACTGCCCGCCCAGCAGATGCTCGACGGTTTGATGATGACCATCGGCGGTGGTTTGCTCGTGCTGCCTGGCTTCATCAGTGACGTGCTGGGCCTGCTGTTTCTGATGCCGTTTACCCGTCGCCTGATCGTCGGCAAGGTGCGCAACCGCGCCGAGGCCCAGGCCGCGCGCCAGCGTGCGTTTGCCGAGAACATGCATGCGGCGAATTCGGCGGGTCCCATGCACCCCGGCGCTGCCCGTCCTGAAGCACGCCGCCCTGAGGTCATTGAGGGCGAAGTGATCGAAGGCGAATTCGAGCCATTGGACAAAAAGTGATTCACGTCCACCACGACACGGCACCTGCGGGTGCCGTGCTCGTTTTTGCGACCACACTTCCTTCAAAAAAATTCTGGGGTCAGCCTTGAATTCGGCTTGCTCGCCCTTATGTATGGGTCACCGCAAGGTTTCTGGCGCGTTTCGTCAGACCGTATTCTGCGGTTCGCTCGCGAACCGTAACCGGCAAGCCCGGATGTTTTAACCCGCCGGTGTTCGCACCGGGCGTTTAAAAACCATAATTAGGAGATCGACAATGAAGCTTCGTCCTCTGCATGACCGCGTCGTAATCCGTCGCAGCGAAGAAGAAACAAAAACTGCTGGCGGTATCGTGCTGCCTGGTTCGGCTGCTGAAAAACCTAACCGTGGCGAGATCATCGCCGTCGGCAACGGTCGCATCCTGGACAACGGTGAAGTACGCGCGCTGGCCGTGAAAGTGGGTGACAAAGTGGTGTTCGGCCCTTACTCCGGCAGCAACACTGTGAAAGTAGACGGCGAAGACCTGCTGGTGATGAGCGAGAACGAAATTCTCGCGGTCGTCGAAGGCTGAGTTGATACCCCATTTCCCGTTACTACAAAGTATTTAAGGAATAACGATCATGGCTGCTAAAGAAGTTAAATTCGGCGATGCTGGCCGTAAAAAAATGCTGGCTGGTGTCAACGTCCTGGCCGACGCAGTAAAAGCAACTCTGGGCCCTAAAGGCCGTAACGTCATCATCGAAAAAAGCTTCGGCGCTCCGCTGATCACCAAAGACGGTGTGTCCGTAGCCAAAGAAATCGAGCTGAAAGACCGTTTCGAAAACATGGGCGCGCAGCTGGTCAAAGACGTTGCTTCCCGTGCGAACGATGACGCTGGCGACGGCACCACCACCGCCACTGTTCTGGCTCAAGCCATCGTTAACGAAGGCCTGAAAGCCGTCGCTGCCGGCATGAACCCGATGGACCTGAAGCGCGGCATCGACAAGGCGACCATCGCCATTGTTGCCGAGCTGAAGAAGCTGTCCAAGCCTTGCACCGACACCAAGGCAATTGCCCAGGTCGGCACCATCTCGGCCAACTCGGACAATTCCATCGGCGACATCATTGCCGAAGCCATGGAAAAAGTGACCAAAGACGGCGTTATCACCGTTGAAGAAGGTTCGGGTCTGGAAAACGAGCTGTCTGTCGTTGAAGGCATGCAGTTTGACCGCGGCTACCTGTCCCCGTACTTCATCAACAAGCCGGACACCATGGTTGCCGAGCTGGAAAGCCCGCTGCTGCTGCTGGTTGACAAGAAGATCTCCAACATCCGCGAAATGCTGCCAGTTTTGGAAGCCGTTGCGAAAGCTGGCCGTCCTCTGCTGATCGTGGCTGAAGACGTTGAGGGCGAAGCGCTGGCGACTCTGGTCGTGAACAACATGCGCGGCATCGTGAAGGTTGCAGCGGTCAAGGCCCCTGGCTTCGGCGACCGTCGCAAGGCCATGCTGCAGGACATCGCTGTTCTGACTGGCGGTACCGTTATCTCGGAAGAGATCGGCCTGAGCCTGGAAACCGCTACCCTGGAACACCTGGGTAATGCCAAGCGCGTTATCTTGAACAAAGAAAACACCACGATCATCGACGGTGCTGGCGTTCGTGCCGACATCGACGGTCGTATCGCGCAGATCCGTCAGCAGATCGGCGACACGTCGTCGGACTACGACAAAGAGAAGCTGCAAGAGCGTCTGGCCAAGCTGTCGGGCGGCGTTGCAGTGATCAAGGTCGGTGCGGGTTCCGAAGTTGAAATGAAAGAGAAGAAAGCCCGCGTTGAAGACGCCCTGCACGCAACCCGTGCGGCCGTTGAAGAAGGCGTGGTGCCTGGCGGTGGTGTTGCGTTGGTTCGTTCGCTGCAGGCGATTTCCGAACTGCGTGGCGACAACGCTGATCAGAACGTGGGTATCGCTCTGTTGCGTCGTGCGGTTGAAGCGCCTCTGCGTCAGATCGTGGCGAACTCGGGCGACGAGCCTAGCGTTGTGGTCGACAAGGTCAAGCAGGGTACGGGTAACTACGGTTACAACGCTGCGAGCGGCGAGTACGGCGACATGATCGAGATGGGTATTCTCGATCCGGCCAAGGTGACGCGTTCTGCTCTGCAGGCTGCTTCGTCGATCGCCAGTCTGATGATCACTACTGAGGCGATGATTGCTGATGTGGCTGATGAGAAGGCAGCCGGTGGCGGTATGCCTGATATGGGCGGCATGGGTGGTATGGGCGGCATGATGTAAGCCAGCCGTACCCCGATGTAGAAAAAACCCCGCTTAGGCGGGGTTTTTTTATGGGCGGCGCTAAATGACTCCCTCCGCGAGTGACCTTCGAAAAGCCTCAGGATCAAGAGCGTCTGCCTAGGGGCAGACATTTCGCCTCCGGCGAGTTACTTGGAAAAGCACCCCAAGTAACCAAGGGTGCTTGCTCCTGGTTGGGCGCGACTTCGTCGGGTTCCTTCACTCCGGTCTCGCTCCGTGGGCCCGCGCCGAACGGGCATCCATGCCCTGACGGCGCTCTCGCCGCATCCATGCGGCTCGGCCCACTGCGCGAGATCTGCGTTCAGCCTGCACCCAAGTCGCGATTGGCGGTGACTGGATTTTTTGTGTACGAAGATCAAAAGCGGATCAAGAGCAGATGCACATCAAGGGCTTCCCGGCTAAAGCCGGTCCTACACAGGCTGTGTGAAAACCCCCGGGCCTGAATGCACTGCTCAAAAAACGTACTGAAAAATGCGTTCCTACGCGAAATCTGGGTCTGCATACCACGCGAACATTTGCAAAATTCGCGTGAGAGCGCGCAGTTCATTTTTGGCGGAGGGTTTTCACACAGCCTGTACAGGGAGAGCCAATCCCACGGGATGCACGCGGTCTCCTAGTAGGACCGGCGTTAGCCGGGAAGAGGCCCGTTTGGGCACCCTCAATTTTGGGTCTAACGCTTGATCATGCCCACGCTCTGCGTGGGCATGCATACCGGTTGTAGGGGACTGATTTATTTACCGGGTTGAAGGGGACTGATTTATTTACAGCGCTTCACCGTAAATTAATCTGTCCCCGTCTAGTCATCATCCCGAAACTGCTTCTCCACCCACCACTACATCCTTTTTCGCCGGTCGGTACAGCACGACGTAATACGCCCCCAAACAAAGCAGCCAGCAGAACACCGCCGTCCATATGTTGTGGGAGAAGAAGTGCGCGCCTTGTAGCATTCGGCCGATGGAGAAGACGGTGCCCAGTCCCGCCGCGAAGATCAGGCCGGCTTTGGCCAGGCGGGGTTTGCGGTCGCGGAAGACGAAGAACAGGGCGAATAAGGTGAAGCCAGTGGCTGCGTGACCGCCGGGCCAGCAGCGGCCGGGTTTGTCGGTTTGGGGGCGGGGGCTGAGGAGTTCGCTGTAGGTTTCCTGGCCGCCGAATTCTTTCAGGCTCCACGGGCACTGCACCGATGTCACGACTTTCACCGGCGTGACGAAGCTGGTGGATAACGCCATCGACAAGACCATGCAGCCCAGTTCACGTTTCCAGGGCTTCAGCACGTTGACGAAGAACGAGGCAATGAAGCTCACGAAGGACAACACGCCGATGGCGATGACGGCCTGTTTGGCGCGGTCATGCAGGACGTCTTCGAGAAAGAAGCTGTGCCGACCGATGAACTCGCCCGCCACCGGGTCATAGGCCAGTTTGGCGATGTCCATGTCCAGCGAGGTCAATTCCAGCAAGATCAGAACGATGGCGGTCACGGCCGGTATGCCCAGATAAACCCAGCCGTTGATCGGGCGTGAGGCGGGCCGTTCGAGTGCGTGTGACATGGCAAATCCCGTGTGGTGGGCGAGGGGAGAGCGGGGGTGTATGGAGCCCGAGCGGTGCGAAGTCTGAGCAGAACGCTGTCGCGGCGCCGTGAACCGCGGGTGAAAAAAACGTTATGCACCGCAGTGCTGGCCCTTGAGCGCGCATCGCCGTAAGCTGCCGCCAACTCTGACCTTGTTGAGCGGCATCTCGAGCCGTGTCCCGGGTCTCGCCACACCGCATAGGGAGACACGCGCCATGAGAATTCTGCTGGTTGAAGACAACCGGGACATTCTGGCAAACCTCGCCGATTACCTCGGATTGAAGGGCTATACCGTCGATTGCGCGCAAGACGGTCTGTCTGGTCTGCACCTGGCAGCGACCGAGCACTATGACCTGATCGTGCTCGACATCATGCTGCCCGGCATCGACGGTTACACCCTGTGCAAGCGCCTGCGTGAAGACGCGCGCCGCGACACCCCGGTGATCATGCTCACCGCCCGCGACCAGCTCGACGACAGGCTGCAGGGGTTCCGCTCCGGCGCCGACGACTACCTGCTCAAGCCGTTCGCGCTGTCGGAACTGGCGGCGCGCATCGAGGCCGTGCTACGGCGTGCCCAGGGCGGCGGTCGGCGTACCCTGCAGGTCGCCGATCTGATCTACGACCTCGACACCCTTGAAGTGACCCGTGAAGGGCGTCTGCTTAAACTCAACCCGGTTGGCCTGAAGTTGCTCGCGGTGTTGATGCAGAAGAGCCCTCACGTGCTGCGCCGTGAAGTCTTGGAAGAAGCCTTGTGGGGCGACGATTGCCCGGACAGCGATAGCCTGCGCAGCCATGTTCACCAATTGCGTCAGGTCATCGACAAGCCGTTCGCCAAGCCGCTGTTGCAGACCGTCCACGGTGTCGGATACCGCCTCGCCGAGGGGCGTGATGGAGTTTAAGCAGAGCCTCGCCCAGCGGATCATCATCGCCTTCGCCTTGATGAGTGCGTTGGTTGCCGGTTGCTTCGCGATGGGCATTGTCGCGACGGTGCACCTGGTCGAAGAAAAGCTGATTTCGGCGGGACTGGGCGGCGACCTGACGCGGCTGTTGCTGATGGACAGCGTCAATGACTGGAACCATCGCCCCGAGCCGGATCAGCTGTTTTACTTCAGCGGCGGTCCGGGGGATTTCGAGCTGCCGAAGGATCTTCGTCATTTGGAGTCGGGCTTTCACGAAGTCTTTCGCGGGCCGTTGTCCTACCACGCGATGGTCGAGATCGTCGACGGTCGCCACTACGTGCTGCTCCAGGATCAAAGCGATTTCGAAGAACGTGAGCGCGTGCTGTTCGCCGTGGTGCTGGTGGGCTTTGTGCTGGCGTTGGCGCTGGCGATTTTCCTCGGCTGGATACTGGCGCGGCGGGTGATGGCGCCGGTGGTGCGGCTGGCCCGGCAGGTGCGCCATCGCGATCAGTTGCTCGGCCTCGCGCCGCCCCTGGCCCCTGATTACGCCGCTGACGAAGTGGGCGAGTTGGCGGTCGCCTTCGACGCCACACTGGGCCGCCTGCGTGATGCCTTGACCCGCGAGCGGATGTTCACCAGCGACGTCAGCCATGAACTGCGCACGCCGTTGATGGTGCTGGCCAGTTCCTGTGAGCTGTTGCTGGAAAACCCGGCGCTGGACCAGCGCGCGCGGGCCCAGGTCGAACGCGTGGCGCGGGCGTGCGAGGAAATGCGCGATCTGGTGCAGACCTTCCTGATGCTGGCACGCACCCAGCGCGACGACCTCGCCCTGAATCCGCAACTGACCCTGCAAGGCGCCGCCCAGCAGTTGATCAGCCTGTGGCGCGAGCCGATCGAGCGCAAAGGGCTGACCTTGGAATACCTGCCTGGCCAACCTTCCGAAGCCGCCTACAACGCCACCTTTCTGTATGCCGTGATGGGCAACTTGCTGCGCAATGCGTTGCACTACACCGAAACCGGCTTTATCCGCCTGACGCTGCGTGAAGGCGGCTTCATGGTGGAGGATTCCGGTGTAGGCATCCCCGAGGAAAAACGTGAGGCAATGTTTCAGCCATTCGTGCGCGGCACCGAGCAAAGGGGCGAAGGTCTGGGCCTGGGACTGTCGTTGGTGCAGCGTATCTGCGAAAACCAGGGGTGGTCGGTGAGCCTGGACACCATGGAGCCCAACGGCTGTCGATTCAGCGTGGACATGGGTTCGCGCCCTGCCAAAGACCCCGTTCGGTTGCCGTCGACAAATGTACAGCCTGTGTAAAGGTGCTAAAACTCCGCGGAATATGGCCGTATGCTGGCCCTAAGTCCTTGAATAATCTCGTAACATATCTTCACTTTTTCAGACGTTTTTTTCACATTCATGTGACCTGAACATAACGCCCCGCTGCTTAGTTTGGCCCTCTCATTCAAAGGAGAAGCGGCCATGAGCAAGCGGATCGAGCTTGATTTTTCGCGCAAGTACGACGACGAACACGCGAAAAAGTATTTACGTAAACACAACGATGGACTGGCGAGACGCTTGTCGGACCGACGTGACAAACAGCTCGCCCGCCGCGCATTGGCGCTGGCAGGCGAGCCGGGTCTGGTGCTGGACCTGCCCTGTGGCGCCGGTCGTTTCTGGCCAGTGCTGGCAGAGAAGCCCAACCGGGTGATCATCGGTGCGGACAACTCGGCGGCGATGGTCAAGATCGCCTGCGAGTCGCAACCCGCGGAGGTCGTCAAGCGCGTGCAACCGCTGCAGACCTCGGCCTTTGCTATCGAGATGCCCGACAACGCCGTCGACAGCATCTTCTGCATGCGCCTGATGCATCACATCGGCAAGGCCGAAGACCGCGCCGTGCTGTTGAAGGAGTTTCACCGGGTGACCCGCGACAGCGTGATTGTGTCGTTGTGGGTGGATGGCAATTTCAAGGCCTGGAAGCGACGACGCGCCGAAGCGTCGCGACCGCAACATGATTATCAGAATCGCTTCGTGCTGCCGGTGGCCACCGTAGAGGCCGAATTTGAACAGGCAGGGTTTCGGATTCAGGAGCGCCTGGATTTCCTGCCGATGTACGCCATGTGGCGTGTGTATCTATTACGTAAGAGGTAACAACAGGATGGCCGTGGATTTCGCAACAGAGTTAGCCGTTCCTGCCAAGGACCGCTTCGCCTATTTCTGGAACACGCGGGGCGAGTGGGTCGAAGAACCCAATGTGCGCCGTGGCGGTGAAAGTGGCGTGCAGCGCGTCGTCTCGGAAAACGGTCGGCTGCTGTATGTGAAGCGCCAGACAGGCCATATCTACCGCAGTTGGTTGCACCCTTTTGGCCGTCCGACGGTGTTGCGCGAACGCGATGCCCTCGAGGGCCTTCGTCAGCTCGACGTCAACGTGCCGCGCATGGTGTTCTGCGGCGCAGAGCGCGATGAGAACAACGAGTGGCGCGCGCTGCTCGTCACCGCCTCGCTGGACGGTTTTGACGAATTCGAAAACTGGCTGCGCGCCGGCGGTCGTGAGCAGTATGGCGAAGCCGTCTACGAACAGATGCTCCAGGAAATCGCCAGCAACCTGGCCCGTATGCACAAGGGGCGCTGGCAGCACAGCTGCATTTACATCAAGCACGTTTTCGTTCGTGTCGTGGGCGAGGGCGCCAATGCCAGGGCTGAAGTGGCGTTGCTCGATCTGGAGAAATGCCGCCAGCGCCTGACGTCCTACGCTGCCGCACAGCACGACATGAAACAACTGCGCCGCCATTCGTCGTTTCAGGCGGCGGACTGGACAAAGCTGGTCTACTTTTACGAGACCGCGTTTGGCAGGCCCATCAAAGGTTTACAGCGATGAAGTTAGAAATGGCGCGAGGTTTGTTTTTGGTCGGGGCGTTGGGGGTGACTTCCATCGCGCTGGCTGCCTGGGATCAGCCCGGGCCGAAGATTCTGAGTGCAGTGCATGGCGAAGGCCATTGCCCGCTGCCTCGGGTGGCCAAGGTGTCTGACACGGCCCGGCCTGATCACGATCTGCTGCTGTTGATGTTCGGCCTGGCCCAAGGGAGCGGACCGCAAGGCTGATTCCTTTCCGTTGCGCTGACCAAAAGGCCCCGAAGTTCGGGGCCTTTTTTGTGGGCGTGTGGCGAGGTTTTTGCGTCAGCGGCCAGCAGTCGTGTCGGCAACCCCATGGCTATTGCCGTCGGGCTGCGCATCATCCCGCCGCGCCAGCAGCGTATACACGCACGGCAGCACAAAGAGCGTGAACAACGTCCCCACCGACATGCCCGTGGCAATCACCAGCCCGATATCGAACCGGCTGACCGCGCCCGCACCCGTCGCGAGAATCAGCGGCACCATGCCGAACACCATCGCTGCGGTGGTCATCAAGACGGGACGCAAGCGTATCGCCGCCGCTTCCTCCACCGCTTCGCGGGCGGTCAGGCCTTTGTCCCGGCGTAGCTGGTTGGCGAATTCGACGATCAGAATGCCGTGCTTGCTGATCAGCCCGATCAACGTGACCAGACCCACCTGGGTGTAGATGTTCAGCGACGAGATGCCGAGGAACAGCGGGATCAATGCGCCGCAGATCGACAGCGGCACCGTCACCAGAATCACCAGCGGATCGCGGAAGCTCTCGAACTGCGCGGCCAGCACCAGAAAGATGATCGCCAGAGCCAGGCCGAACGTGACCCACAGCGCATTGCCTTCCTGCACGTACTGACGGGAGGCGCCAGCGTAGTCGTAGGCAAAACCCGGTGGCGATTCTTCGATCGCGATCTGTCTCACCAACTCAATCGCCTCCGCCTGACTCACCAGGGGGAAGCCGGAGATGATCGCCGAGTTGAGCTGCTGGAACTGATTGAGCTGTCGGGGCCTTGCCCGGTCGCTGACGCTAATCAGCGTCGACAACGGCAGCATCTTGCCGTCAGCGTTCTTGACGTAGTAATTCGAAAGCCACGCCGGGTTGTCGCGGTAGGCGCGCTCGACCTGGGCGATGACCTTGTAGCTGCGCCCGTCGATGGTGAAACGGTTGATTTCCGCCTCGCCGAGCAGCGTCGCCAGAGTGCCGCCCAGGTCCTGCATCGACACGCCCATCTGGGCGGCCTTGGCGCGGTCGATGTCGACCACCACTTCCGGCTTGTCGAACGCCAGGTCAACGTCCAGAAACGCGAATTTGCCCGAATCGGCGGCGCGTTTCTTGATGCGATCCGTCACCTCCAGCAGCGCGGCATAGTCGCCCGGTGTATTGATCACGAATTGAAACGGCAACCCTTCACCGGTGCCGGGCAACGACGGCAGGTTGAAGCCGAAAACCTGCAGCCCGGTGATGCCGTTGAGCTTGGCCTGCACTTCTGGCAGCAGCTCCATTTGCGTGCGGCTGCGCTCATCCCACGGCTTGAGCAGGAACCCGCCGACGCCGGTTTGCACGCCATTGAAACCGTTGATCTGGAACGAGGAGTAGTACTCCGGGAACGCTTTGAAAATGCTGATGAACTGATCGGTGTAGGTGTTCATGTAATCGAGGTTGGTCGGCTGCGGTGCCGTCGCCATCATGAAGATGATGCCCTGGTCCTCGTCCGGCGCCAGTTGCGATTGGCTGAGCTTGAGAAACACCGGAATCAGGCACAGCACTAGCACCGCAAACACGATCACCACCGGACGCGTATTCAGCGTGCCATGGAGGACGCGCTGGTAACGGCCTTTCAGGCTCTCGAAGGCGTGATCGAGCTTGTGCGCCAGGCCGCCGGGATTCTCTTCCCGGCGCAGGAGCACGGCGCACATCATCGGCGACAGGGTCAGCGCAACGATCCCGGAAATCACCACCGCGCCGGCCAGCGTCAGGGCGAATTCCTTGAACAGCGCACCGGTCAGTCCCTCCAGAAAACCGATGGGCGCATACACTGCGGCCAGGGTGATGGTCATCGACACCACCGGCATGGCGATCTCGCGAGCGCCCTCGATGGCTGCATCGAACGGCGTCTTGCCTTCCTCGATGTGCCGGTGAATGTTCTCCACCACCACGATGGCGTCGTCCACCACCAGCCCGATGGCCAGCACCATCGCCAACAGCGTCAGCAAATTGATCGAATAGCCCATCAACTGCATGAAGAACAGCACACCGATCATCGACAGCGGGATGGTGATCACCGGGATCAGCACTGAACGCAGGGCGCCTAAAAACAGGAACACCACGACGATGACGATGAGTACCGCTTCGATCAGGGTCTTCACGACTTCATGAATCGAGGCTTGAATGAACAGCGTCGCGTCGTAGGCGATGGACGCTTTGAGGCTCGGCGGTAACTGGGCTTCCAGCTCCGGGAGGATGCGCCGCACTTCCTTGATCACATCCAGCGGGTTCGAGCTGGGCGTGCCCTTGATGCCGATGTACACCGACGGTGTGCCGTCGAACGAACTGACCGTGTCGTAGTTTTCCGCGCCCATCTCCACCCGCGCCACATCGCCCAGTAGCACGCGGCTGTCGCCCACGGTCTTGAGCGGGATGGCCGCAAAGGTCTCGGGGGATTTCAGGTCGGTGCTGGCGTTGACGCTGGTGACCACGTACTCGCCCTTCACCTCGCCCGCCGCGGACAGGAAGTTGTACTTGCGCACCGCTTCGGTGACATCGCTGGCGGTGAGGCCGAAACCGGCGAGCTTCACCGGGTCGAGCCACAGGCGCATGGCGAAGACCTGATTGCCCAGAATCTCGGCTTCGGCCATGCCCGGCAGCGTCGCCAGCTTGGGCTGAATGACCCGGGACAGGTAATCGGTGATCTGCGGATTGCTCAGTTCGGCGCTGTAAAAGCTGATGTACATCAGCGCCGAGGCGTCGGCGGCTTCCTTGCTCAGCACCGGATCTTCCGCGTCCTGGGGCAGCTTGTTCTTGACCTCGTTGGCCTTGGCCAGCAGCTCGGTGTAGAGGCGGTCGCTGTTGGAGCCGATGCGTGCATAGATGGAAATGACCGAGAAGTTCTGCCGGCTGACCGAGGTCATGTAGTCGATGCCTTCGGCGCTCGCCAGACTCTGCTGCAGCGGCTGAGTAATATAGCCCTGAATGGTTTCGGCGTTGGCGCCGGGGTAGGCCGTGGTCACGGTGATCAGCGCGTTCTCCATCTGCGGGTACTGGCGGATGGTCAGCTTGCTGAACGCCTGAAAACCCAGCAGCACGATCAACAGGCTGATCACGCTGGCTAGCACCGGGCGACGGATGAACGGGTCTGTAAAGGCCATGATCGATTCCTTGATCAGTCAGCTTTGGGCTGGCTGTTCTGCGCCGCCGGGGTGGCGTCAGACGGTGTTGCCGGGTCGGCCACGATGGCGACGGCAGCGCCGTTATCCAGTTTGAGCTGACCGCCGGTGACCACGTGCTCTCCGGCTTTCAATCCTTTGCTGATAATCACCAGCCCGGCCCGACGCTCGCCGGTTTCGACAAAGCGCCGCTCGACCATGAGCTGAGGCTCGCCCTTGCTGTTGTTTTCCGGCTGGCCGTCGGCGGTCTTTTTCGGCACGACGACGTAGACCGAGTTGCCGTACAGCGTGTAGGTGATCGTGCTTTCCGGCAGTACCAGTTGCGGCGTGTCCTGCCCGAGCAGCACTTGCAGGCTGGTGAACATGCCAGGCAATAGTTGGCTGTCGGGGTTGGGCAGCGTGGCGCGAATCAGCACATTGCGGGTGGTGTCTTCGACCTTGGGGTTAATGGCGCTGATGCGCGCAGTGAAGACGCGTTCGGGGTAGGCCGCGACGCTCACCTGTACTTCTTGGCCAAGGGCCAGTTTCGGGAGCATTTGCTCCGGCACGAAAAAGTCCGCGTACAGGCTGGTCAGGTCTTGAAGGGTGGCGATCACCGTGCCGCTGGCCAGGTAGTCGCCCACGTCAACCTGTCGAATGCCGATGGTGCCGCTGAAGGGGGCAAGAATACGCTTCTTCGCCAGGGAGGCGTTCAGTTGTGCGACGGTGGCGGCGGCCTTTTTCTGGGTGGCCGCAAGCTTGTCGAAGTCGCCACGGGAAATGGCGGATTCGCCCACCAGTTTACTGCCGCGGCCGTACTCCACCTGTGCCAGACCGAGGTCCGCTTCGGCGGTCCCAAGCAGGGCCTTTTCCACATCGCTGTCGAGTTGCAGGAGCGGCTGACCGACCTTGACCTTCTGGCCGGATTCGAACTGCACGGCCTTGACCGTGCCCGCGATTTCCAGCGACAGGTCCACGCCCTGGAAGGCCTTGAGCGTGCCGATGGCTGGCAGCCGATTCTGCCACGGGCGCTCGGCGACAACCGCTACCGCGACGTTGATCGGCGGCTTCGGCGCCGTGAATTGCTGGATCTGCTGATAGACCGAAAACGCCTTATACCCGCCCAAGGCCAGCACCACGATCAGGACAATGCCCAACATGATCAACATGCGGCGACGCAACATATTCCACTTCCTTGGAAAACCGACGAATCAGGCGAGCACGTTAGTCGTGTCGGGGTTTAGTTGCCAGTGGCGGTGATTGATTTTGAGAGCGCTTCCCACGAACTGTAGGAGCTCGCCTGCCCGCTCCGGCAGCACCGTTGATAAATGTGGTGCCCTGAATCTGGATTCGTGTAGGGCGATTCCGGATCTTCGTTAGGACGCGTCCCCTTCGTGTTTTCCCTATGGAGTCGCACTTTCAAATCACGCATCTTCGCCCGCTTCGACGCGCAGCGGACGTGCCGCCTGTCGCGATGCACGACTACCCGAAGCAACTTCATACTTTCAACGAGGAAGGATCCGTCGTGAGCGA
The DNA here is from genome assembly GCF_041060465.1 of Pseudomonas sp. W2Oct36. Classification (NCBI taxonomy): domain Bacteria; kingdom Pseudomonadati; phylum Pseudomonadota; class Gammaproteobacteria; order Pseudomonadales; family Pseudomonadaceae; genus Pseudomonas; species Pseudomonas sp. W2Oct36. The sequence goes on along the minus strand of NZ_JAUERW010000003.1, from coordinate 221,353 downwards.
CAGACAGCATCAAACCGATATATTTTGCACCTACAAGGCCGTGACCGCCGGCCCGCAGAAAAAACACTGGGTTGAATTTCAACTGGTGGACGAACTCGGCAAGCCATTGGCCAATCTGCCGTGGCGGGCCTTCAATCAGGCGGTGCGGGATGGATGCGTTCCCGAATACACAGGTATCACCGATGCCGAAGGTGTTATTCGGCTTGAGGATCTTTACCCACTTGACATGACCTTGCTGATGCCGGCAACGCCGTTGGCTCAGGTGCTGCAACAAAGGCGTTTGCGAGCTGTGCGCCCAGAGCCCGACAGGCCCGGGTTCGGTGAGAGCACGCCGCTGTATGGCGAGCAGCGTTCAGGTTTTTCGCCTGTTGAAAAGACAGCGGATGAGCAAGGCCATGATTACCACTACCTGCGAATCGGGCAGTTGTGCGATGGGCTGCCGCTTGTCAGGCCTGAATTGTCGAAGCGCAAGCCATTGCCTGCTTACCATTTTCCAGATGCAAGCTTCTCGGGTTTCACCGCGCCTTACGAAGCGCTCGACCGACGGCATGTATTAGAGGTCTGTCCGTTTCGGGCCTGGTCACTGGTGCTGCATCGGCAGAAAAGGTACAGCTTGGCAAATGCCTACAACCTGGGGCTGATGAGCATTCTGTCGTACAGCAATGAGGACAAAACGCGGCACGGCGCCCCTGCAGAGTTTTTTGCGCGGCAGTGTCTGGACATGTCACGAACGCCGCGGGTTTGGGATGGGGGGAAGAACTGGCCCTGTGTCGTCACCGACGTCCCTTTTGATGACCGATATGAGCCTTGCGAAGTGTTGAACAGTACCAAAGTAGCCATTCCTCAGGGCGATACTCAACTCTTCTACGTCCGCAACGCTACCCACATGCTGGTGGCTTGGCGAGGGACTGATTTTGATCGCATTCACGCCCCTGACCTTGCCACCGACCTTACCTTTCGACCTGTCCAGCCTGGGCTAAAAGAAGCCTGTGTTCCAAAGGAACCGTGCACAGACTTGGGACTTGAGGGCCGAGTTCATTTAGGGTTTCGAAGAGCCTTTGCAGTTGCTCAGAATCTATTCAGTGAGCACTTCGATAAATTACTTCCTGCCAGAAGTGCCGGTAGGGACTTATTCATTTGCGGCCATAGTTTGGGTGGCGCTCTAGGGCTAATACATGCAGCCACACTGAAGGAAAGCAGCCCACTTCTGTACACCTACGGCATGCCTCGCACGTTTACCCTCGCTGCGATAAAGGGGTTAGCGGAAGTGGATCACTATCGTCACGTGAATGATACCGACACGATTCCCAGCGTGCCGCCTGAAGCTGACCTCGACAACTACCTCTATGACTTGTATGGCCCCTTAGGCACGACGTTGGGTTTCGCCTGGTCAATGGGTCAAGCCCTCGCCAACAATCTTATCGAATTCGGTGATCCATACGCCCATCACGGGGAGATCGCCATGCTCTATCGCGTAGAGCAGCACATGCAGAGTCGCGGCTCTGACTATGCGGCGCAAGGTAGCAAGGATGGTCTTGGGGCACCCTATTACAACACCATAAAAACCCGCCTGCGCGAGCGGCCTAACCTGTACCTGGTGCCAAGCCTCAACAAGATAGAAAATAAAAAAAGTGAGCAATCGCAACGCCGTTTTATGGGCAGCCTGAAACCAGATGCGCGTGCGCGATTGTTCCCATCCTATAAAAATGTCAAGCCGGGAGGGCTGCTGGGCATCGGTAACCACATGATGGGCGAGTATATGGCGCATATCACCCGCCGCTTGCTTGCCGCCATTAAACCTGATCGTGAGCCTCCTCTCGCCGCACAGTCCAGGATCAAGCGCTTCAAGGATCAGATGGTTAATCACGGCAGCACTGCTCCAGAAGATGAGCTAGAACGCAATCGTCTGTTTCTTGTGATGCATGAAGAAGTCTGTGCTGCACTGGAAGTGACACGGCAAGCAGAAGGCGGCCCCGAAGCTTTGTTGCGTCTTGATGCGAGTGTCAGTACATCAGGTGCATGGAATGTTTAGTTTTGCTTCATGTTCAAGAACTACTGTGGGCTGTCTTCTGATAATCGGTTCCGTGGGTGGTTGCGCGAAAGACCTCAGCTTTTCTCCAGCGCCTGACGGAGAGAAGGTGACTATTACGGTCAAGGTGCCTAAGGGCCTGATAACTGACTCAATGCATGTCATGTACCGGTCCTCAATCTGTAAACGCATCGCGCGCGACAGTAACGGGCGTCCCGAACCGCTCGATGGATATAACGGGTATGAGATAGAGCTCAAGCGTGCAGGAAATGACGACACTTTTACCGCACAGTTATTTGTTGACGGTGGTGGTCCATGCGAGTGGCATTTAAGCAACGTAAGATTCGGCGTTTCGTACCCTGTGCCCAATGTCTTGGGGAAGGACGTAATAGAGGGAGCAGGTGGGAACATCATTGTGGTGTTCGATCACAATAATCCTCAACTTCAAACAGGCTCTTCCTGGACGGCAGAGGGGCCTGATCTGAATGTTGTGAAAGATTACTATCCATGGATACACGAAAGTTACATTCGGGGGCATCAGAAGTGGGCCATGCTTGCCGATGAGGAAGGAGGTACATTTACCTACGAAGCACGTCAAGCTCGAAACATTTATTTCGAGCCCGTACTGCATAGAGACTATGTGGTGCGATCGGCGGAGCCCACAAAACACAAAAGGGGTGATTACATCACTTTCGTTTATCCCGATGGAACGAAGCAGTTCGACGGGCGAGCGGTGCCTGACTTTGAAAAGATGCAGAAGGTTCGCCTGGGGGGCGACGGCAAATGAATGAGGTTTCTCATTGCACAGCCGCCGCCTGGCCGCCGCAGATCCCCGATCAAACCAAATGCAGATGGTTGTCCCACAACCCCGCTGGCAGCTCCAGCGGCTTGGCGACCAGCACCGTCTCGCGGCAGTCATAGAAACGGCAGCGGCCCTGGCCCGAGGTCACGACGAAGCCGTCTGCCACGGCGCCCACCCCCGCGCAATCAGGGAGTGGTGCGTCGAGCTTCAGCGCGCCGCTGTCCAGGTCCCAGATGAAGAAGCGGTTGCCCCTTGGCGCGGTCAGCGCCACCAGCCGCAGGTCGTTGTGAATGGCGAGGCTGGCCGTGTAATGCGCCATCGCCTGCAACTGCTGCTCTGCCACTGGAAATGCTTGAAACGGCTGGCCCGGCCGCTTGATGGCGAGCAGCTCGGCGGATTCGTGGGAAGGCCCCATGAACTGCTGCCCCGCGACGACGGTGCCGTCGCTGGCGATCGCCATATGGCGCACGCTGTTCATCTGCTGCGCCAAGGTCTCTTTGCTCAGCAGCGTGCCGTCGCGTTGCATCAATACCAGGCTCGGCTCCATGGCGTCGAGGTTCATTTCGACGCGGCTCTCGGCCTCGGTGCGAATGCCGCCGTTGGCAACTGCGAGGGTCTCGCCATCCGGCATCCATGACACCTGGTGAGGGCCTACGCCGTGGGTAGAAATTTCCCCGGTGCGTTGCAGCCGCTCATCCACGAATCGATACACGCCCAACAGCCCTCGGCCCGGTTCCGTGGTGTCGTTTTCGGTGGCGTACAGCCATTCGCCGTCCTTGTGGATGACCGCGTGGCCGTAGAAGTGGCGGTGGGGTTGCGAGGTGATGGTTTGCAGCAGACGACCGTCGCGCAGGTCGATCAGGTAACTCTCGGTCCCCGGCCGGCGCGCGACGAACAGCGCGATCGGCAAGCTCGGATGATTGATGATGTCGTGACAGCGCTGGGCGACGGCGGTGGCGAAGACTTGCGTGCCGTCGACGCGATAACCCACCGCAAAGTGCTGGCCGTTGCCGTCGTCCCGCGCGGACAACAGCAGCGGGCTTTCGCCTTTTTTCGCGAACAGCGTCCAGCCGCCGAATGTAACGGCGCTGAGCAGCAGGCTGCCCAGACCCAGAGCCTGACGTCGCAACATATCAGTCACCATCATTGGCGTTGAAGCCCAGTTGAATGCCCAGCGCTTTGGCCAGTTCGCCTTCGTGTAGGCGATGGACCACGTTGAGGCTGTCGTAGAAAGCGTTGAGCTGCTGGCGGCCTTCTTCGCTGGCCAACAGATCCCCGAGTGGCGGTTTCAGCGCGGCCAGCTGTCGATTGCTCTCAGCGTAGGCGGCGTCAATCTTGTCGGCCAACGGCTTTTGCTCCTTCGGCAATAGCCCGCGCAACCCCTTGTTGTCGACGCCGGCCCAGACGGTCTGCGCACTGGCCAGGCTCGCCTGCAAGCTGCTGAGCGAGGCTTTGCTGCGCCAGGCTTCGGCCTGAAACGGTTGCGGTACGCCTTTGGTGCCACGGCCCAGCGGGGTGCCGAGCTTTTTCTTCAGCGAGTCCAGCGCAGTCACTTGCACGCGCAGCAACTCGGCAATGGCTTCGTGGGAATCGGCGTAACGCTGATTGGGAAACTTGCTTAACTGAGCGAGCATGCCGTCGTTGCTGTTCCAACTGCTGAGGATGTCTTCGGCCAACGCTTTCTGACGCTCGCCGATGGCCACCAGCAGCGGGCAGTAGCGGGCTTTCTGCTCGGCATTGGCCATGTCGATGTCGGCGTCGAAGAGGATGTATTCATAGGCCGACAGGCCCTGAACCACCACACTGGATTTGCCCAGGGCATCGGCGCTGATCTGCGGCTGTGCGGTGACCAGTTGCTCCACCTGACGACCGACGAGGTTCTTTTTGTCCGGCCAGAACTGAATCTGCCAGGCGCGATTACCTTCGGCCAGCGGTCCGATCAGCAGCGGTTGCAGCTCGGCCCAGGCTTTTTGTGCGTAGAGGAAATCGGCGCGGGCGGTGTCCAGGTCGGATTTGCCCTGACAGTAGGACAGCGCACTGATCGCCAGTTGCCGGTCGGCATCGACCCAACGGCTGTAGGTCGGCAGGATGACCTGACTGGCAATGGCGGCAGACGTCACGGCTTGCGGGTCCGACGGCGCGCACGCGCCCAGTGCCAGTGCGGCAAGGCTGGTGAGCAACAACTTGGGGCGGAACATGCCCGACTCCTTATCTTCAGAAATACGTTAGAGAGAATTCAAGAACGCCAGCAGCGCCGCGCGCTGTTCCGCGTCGAAGGCCAGCACCTGACGTTGCGCCGGCAGCGCCTCGCCGCCGTGCCAGAGCACGGCCTCCATCAGGTTGCGGGCGCGCCCGTCGTGCAGAAACTGCGTGTGGCCGCTGACGGCTTGCGTCAGGCCGATGCCCCACAACGGCGGGGTGCGCCACTGTTGGCCGCTGGCCTGAAATTCGCTGAGATTGTCGGCCAGGCCTTCGCCCATGTCATGCAGCAGCAGATCGGTGTAAGGGCGGATGACCTGATTCGCCAGTTCGGGTTCGGCGGCATCGGCGGAGGTAGTGAATTGGGGCGTATGGCACTGCTGGCAACCTGCTTTGAAAAACAGATTCTTGCCCGCCAGTACCTGCGGGTTGGCCACGTCTCGCCGGGCCGGAACGCCCAGATTACGGGTGTAGAAAGTGATCAGCCGCAGGATGTTGTCGCTGACCTCCGGCTCGCCGTTCGGGCCATTGCCGTTGGGCGCGGCAATGCACGCGGTCTGTGACGGCGTGCAGTCGTCGACCGGCATCAAGGTGGACGTCAGGCCCATGTCACCCGCCAGTGCGTGGGCATTCTGCTGTTTGATGCTCGGCTGCGAGGCTTTCCAGCCGAAACGTCCGAGGACGGATTTCTGCTGCGCATCGTCCCAGACCCAGTTGGGTTTACCGGTGATGCCGGTGCCCTGTTCATCATCCGGGTTGGCGTTGGCCAGAATCGCGGCCTGAGGAATGGCTTCCAGAAGTCCCAGCCCGATCATCGGCGGCGCAATACGCGCGGACGCTCGCGTCTGCGGGTGCATCGGGCCGTAACCGGGTTGGGTGATCTGCAGGGTAGGGCGGCGCAGATGCACCGGGGTGCCATCGCGAAAATGCAGGGTCATCGAATCGTAGTCGACCCGAACCTTGCCTTCAGGCGTCACGCCTGGGATGGCCATGTCCTGGAGTTGTTTGCCGTACACCGGCTCAGGCGTCAGGCCCAGTTGCTTGATGCGTTCGGCGAATGCCGGCTCATCGGGAATCGACAGGCGCACCAGCATGGAGACAGCGTTGTCGGCGCCGGGCTCGGGCGGGTGGCCGCGACCGTCCTTGATGTGGCAGTTCTGGCAGGCGTTGGTGTTGAACAGCGGGCCCAGACCGTCACGGGCGGTGGTGGTCGAGGGGGCGATCACCCAGGGGTTGCGGAAGAAACTGTTGCCGACGCTGAAGTCCAGTCGCCGGGCAGCCGACAGGTTGGCCGAGGGCAGGGAAAACGCGTTGCGGTCGCGCTTGTTGACGGTGGTGGCGCCGCCGGACCGCGACTCCCCTGGCTCGGCTGCGGTGAAACGCGGGGCGTCATCGCACCCACTGACGGCCAGCGCCATCAGCAGAAGAAACGAAGGACGTAACCGCGCAGTCATACAGGTCCTGCAAAGGGGTGGAAATCGGGGCGAGCAAGCTTACCAGCCCCGTGTTTTATGAATAAGAGGGATTAGCGTTTGAAGGACCTCTCGTAACGTGTTGTTACCAAATCATCCGCAGGCAACGGGTCGGTAAAGCTCACGCTCCGGCGATCTCCAGGGCCGGGTTTTCCACGAGCAGCTGCATCAGGCGCCGTTCGCCCTCGACCACCTTGAATGACCGATAATCGCCAATGCCGTCGAGCTGCCGTTCGCGTTCGCGGATCGCCAGCTCCTTGGCCCGCTCGTAGCCGTAATGCTCGACCCTGAACGACTTGGTGACACTGCTGCCGTTGCGTAGCGTGGTCCGCGCCACCCAATAGGCAATGCCGGTGTAGCAGCGGTAATGCACCCCCGGATAGCCGCTGGTGTTGGTGGCGATGATGCGTTGACGGATGTCGCGGCTGAGCTTGGGCAGGTGCGCCAGCAGCAACTGGTCACGGCACGCGTCGGCGGCTTGGCGTGCCGGGTCACGGCCCCCGTAGCGGGAGAATGAGAAGAGCCGGTTGAAGGTCCTGCCATCGCGGTAGATCGTCACCTTCCAGGCACGCGGGCCCTTGACGCCGACCAGCAGGTGGATACCGTAATCGTTGGCTTTGAGCTTACTGACGCGGCGCCTTTTATTGTTTCTCTTGGGCACTTTCTGTCTCCTCCTGGATAGGGTGGGGTCAAGGAAGTGCGCATGATCGGCGGCGGGGGAGGCGTGTTCAATCCGACAAGGAGCGAACAGGAAATGCCCTACAAAGCTTACAGACCGGTCCCCGGATAAGGCCGGTTTTGGTGAGGTTTGGAGCTTCGATTGACGAAAAAAATGCCGGCCCGTGGTCGGGTCGGCATTTGTTTGCAGCTGGACCGGCTTCACTCCAGAAGGCGTGGCCCCACAGGGTTTGAAGCGGACGTGATGGGGATCAGAACTCGTGGTCGGCGTTGTCCGGGTTCAGGTCGGTGATGCCCAGCTTGCCGGCCGCTTGCTCAATGGCCCCGGTCTGTTTGACCAACGCAGCAATGGCGTTGCGCACCACTTCGTTGCCTGCTGTATTGCCGGCCGCGATGAGCTGGTCGAAATGCTCGCCCTTGTTGGCGTGGTCGACGATGACCTGCAGCTTTGCCTGAGTCGCGTCGAGGTCGGCACGAACGGTCTGGTCGGTCGCAGCGTCGGCCTTGGCCACCAGCGAAGACAGGCTTGGGCCAGTCACTTTGCTGCCGTCGACGCGGGTGTATTCGCCAAGGTAAACGTTGCGGATGCCCAGACCGTTGTAGAAGTGCGAGTTGTGGGTGTTGTCGCTGAAGCAATCGTGCTCGTCCTCGCTGGAATTGGCCTCCAGCGCGACTTTCATGCGTTCGCCTGCCAGTTCACCCAGCGACAGGCTGCCCATGCCGAAGAGCATTTTGCGCAGCCCGCTTTCGGCGGATTCTGCTTCCAGAGTGGCGCGGTAGTTGTCGGCGACGCCCGGTTTCCAGTTATTGACCATTTCTTCGAGGTCGCTCACCAGCAGGTCGGTGACGGCTTTCAGGTAGGCGCGACGGCGGTCGTTGTGGCCGCCGGTGGCGCCCTGACCTTCGATGTAGTCGCTGGCCGGACGCTCGCCGGCGCCCGGGCCGGTGCCGTGCAGGTCCTGGCCCCAGAGCAGGAATTCGATGGCGTGGTAACCGGTCGCCACGTTGGCTTCCGAACCGCCGAGCTCGTTCAGGCTGGCGAGTTTTTCAGGGGTGATTTCGCTGACGTCGACTTTGTCCTCACCCACTTGCACGGACGTGTTGGCGATGATGTTGGCAGTCGCGCCCGGGTTGCCCAGTGCGTGCTGGTAATCCTTGGCGACGTAGTCGATCAAGCCTTCGTCCAGCGGCCATGCGTTCACCTGACCTTCCCAGTCGTCGATGATGGTGTTGCCGAAGCGGAACACTTCGCTTTGCATGTAAGGCACCCGCGCCGCGACCCACGCTGCACGCGCTGCTTTCAGGGTCTGGTCATTGGGGGTGGCGAGGAAAGCGTCGACTGCCGTGCTGAGGGTTTTGGCAGTGGATTCGGCGTCGCTGAAGACGGCAAATACCATGTTGGCGTAGTTGGCGACCACTGCTTTGGTGGCGGCTTCGCTGGACTGGGTCGGTGCAGCGGCGGGGGTCGGCGCTGTGGCTGGGGCGGCGGCTGCGGCAGGTGCCGGGGCAGGCGCTGCAGCGGCGGGTTTGTCCTTGCCTTGATCACAACCGGCCAGAGCAATAGCGACAGCCAGCAGACTTGCGGTTGCCAGGGGCATACGAATCATGACGGAATCCTGCATCGAGAAGAGGTGTAAACGGTGGCGAACGCCAAAAAATGCTGCGCCATAATGCGAAAGATTTGCATTCGGTGTAAAGGCCATTTGCCCAGGCTGTCTGAGGGAGATATTTCAAGCTGTTTCAAGGAAGGGATAAGGTGCCGCGTTGCAATGGCGAGGGGGAATCCGCGCAACTGCTGCCTCCTCGTCGCAAGGCAGGCGTGCTACAGCGCCTCGCTGTGAGTGCGCTGGGCTTGCTTGAGGTAAACCAGCAGTTCCCGCGCCGGCAGTGGCTTGCTGTAAAAATAGCCCTGACCTTCGTGGCAACCCTCGGAAATGATGTACGCCTCTTGCTCGGCGGTTTCCACGCCCTCGGCAATCACCTGCATGCCCAGGCTTTTGCCGAGCTGGATGATGGCGCGCACGATGGTTGCGTCGTCATCGTCGTCAAGCAGGTCCTGCACGAAGCTCTTGTCGATCTTGATCTTGTCCAGCGGCAGGCTTTTTAGATAACTCAGCGATGAATAACCGGTGCCGAAGTCATCAATGGCGATCAACGCCCCGGAGCGGCGCAGGCTCAACAGGTGCTGGGCGGCGGTGGTGATGTCTTCCATCAGGCCGGTTTCGGTGACTTCAAGCTCCAGACTGCGGGGCGGCAAGCGGTAGATCTGCAGCAGGTTGTTCACCACCCGCGGCAATTCGGCGTGGTGCAGCTGCACGGTGGACAGGTTCACCGCCATGCGCAGGTCGCTGAAGCCCTGATCGTGCCATTCGCGCAGCTGTTTGCAGGCCTGATCCAGCACCCACTCGCCGATGGCGATAATGGTGCCGTTCTGCTCGGCCAACGGGATGAACAGGTCAGGGGGCACGAAGCCGTGTTCCGGGTGAATCCAGCGGATCAGTGCTTCGACGCCGACCACACTGTGGTCGCGGTAGCTGATCTGCGGCTGATAGACCAGGTGAAACTGCTCGCGGGCCATGGCTTCGCGCAGGTCCTTCTCCAGCTCACGTCGACGGCGCATCTCGCTGTCGACGCTGGCGATATAAAACTGGTAGCGATTGCGCGAGCGGGTCTTGGCCAGTGTCATGGTCTGCTCGGCTTTCTGCAGCAGCTTCTCGGTGCTGTCGCCATCTTCGGGGAACAGCGTGATGCCGATGGTGGCGCGCAAGCGAATCTCTTGCTGATCAACAGCGAAGGGCGCCTCCAGATCGTCGAGGATGTTCTGCGCCAACTCGGCGGCTTCATAAGGCTGTTCGATATCGGCCTGGACCAGCGCGAACTGGTCGCCGCCCAGGCGGGCGAGGGCGCCGAGACGTCCGCTGTGGCCGCGCAATCGATCGGCGAGGGCCAGCAGCAACTGATCGCCGGCCTGATAGCTGAATTGTTCGTTGATGCCTTTGAAGTCATCCAGCCCGACGCATAACACCGCAACCCGATGCTGCACCTTGCCGGCGTCGACGAGGATTTTGTCCAGTTGCTTCTGCAGTTGCAGCCGGTTGGGCAGCCCGGTGAGGAAGTCGTATTGGGACATCCGCAACAGGCTGGATTCAGCCTCGTGGCGCAGGGTGGTGTTGCGCTCGATGGACGCCAGCAGTTGGTTGGCGGTGTTGACCCAGATCCCCAGCTCGTTTTTTTCGTGGCCTTTGAGCAGGGGCAGTTGGTGTTCGCTGGGGCGGTCGGGGTTGATGGTGGTCAGGTGCTCGATGATTCTCGACAGCGGTTTGGTCAGCAGCCAGTGGTACACCAGGTACAACACCAGACCCAACGCCAGCGCGCGCAACACGCCGGAGATGAAGATGATCATCGAGTTGGTGAGGAAGGTTTCGCCGTAGGTGGCAGTGTCCAGTGTGATGCGCAGGTCGCCGTAGTATTCGCTGTACGGGCTGCGGCCGACCAGTTGCGTAGTAAAGCTGCGTTCCTGGCCAAGGATCAGATCGGTCAGCCAGCGGGTAGGGGTGACTTCGAGGGCGCGGGATTTCTCGGCGAGCACCGTCTCGTTGGGATGACCAATGGACGCCAGTCGCACCGCTTCGTCCTGAAACAACCCTTCGATGACCTGCATGCCCATTTCCCGGTCCAGGCTGTAGACGGCCTGTGTCGACGGGTCGCGAAACATGTCGAGGATACGCGCTGCGTCCGAAGCAACGGCCTGGCGGGTTTTGTATGCGTCGTAGACGATCTGTGCGCAACTGAGCACGACCCCCACGATCAGCGCTGAAAGCAGCACAACGCGAAGCAGCTTCACCGACAAGCTGTGTTTGAGTTCCAGCTTCAAATGGCCATTCCTTCATCCATGCTGATAGCGGTCTGACTGTGTGCACGCACGGGCAATGCAGGCATTCGGATCAGACGCGTCTGGCTTGCGCCTGACCCCATCAATCGGGAAAACACTTAACAGGCAGACCACTCAGGCTAACCGTACTGTGTCGGTCGTCCGCGGGAAGAACTTGAGCCCAGCCGTTTGAATCAGCACGAAATTTGATATTAGTCGGCTATCGCTTCCAGACAATACATAAACGACAAACAGAAGGCGAAAAAAAAACCCGGACGTGCCGGGCTTTTTTTTATTCGAGCATTCAAGCATTCATCAGGCGGTGAAGCTTTTGCCTTCGAACTGCTCGGCAACGAACTTCCAGTTGACCAGGTTCCAGAACGCCTCGACGTACTTTGGACGCAGGTTACGGTAGTCGATGTAGTAAGCGTGCTCCCAGACGTCGCAGGTCAGCAGCGGGGTGTCGCCGCTGGTGATCGGGTTGCCGGCGCCGATGGTGCTGGCCAGTGCCAGGGAACCGTCAGCTTTCTTCACCAGCCAGCCCCAGCCGGAGCCGAAGGTGCCGATGGAGGTCTTGCTGAATTCTTCCTTGAACTTGTCGAAGGAACCGAACGCAGCGTTGATTGCATCAGCCAGAGCGCCGGTCGGTTGGCCGCCGGCGTTTGGCGCCAGGCAGTTCCAGTAGAACGTGTGGTTCCAGACTTGAGCGGCGTTGTTGAAGATACCGCCCGAGGACGTCTTGACGATTTCTTCCAGAGTCTTGCCTTCGAACTCGGTGCCTGGCACCAGGTTGTTCAGGTTCACGACGTAGGTGTTGTGGTGCTTGTCGTGGTGGTATTCCAGAGTTTCCTTGGAGATGTGCGGTGCCAGAGCATCATGTGCGTACGGCAGCGGAGGCAATTCAAAAGCCATGGTAATTCTCCTAATCAGGTCAGTTGCGGTTTGCGCAAGGCCGATCACGGGCGGCCAGACAGAACTTACGCTGGCGAGTTTGTACTCTTTGCAGCGCAGGGGCTGGATCATAGCACCGGCCCCGGACCTTAACCACGCAACAACAGTGTGGGATAGAGGTTCCAGAGCATTGCGCTGAAAGCGCAGTGGCAGGCTTGGGTTTTCACGCCGTCCTGACCAATTGCACCGCCACGCTGAACATCATCACCGCGACCATCAGGTCCAGCAGGCGCCATGTGGCCGGGCGCGCGAGCCAGGGCGCCAGCCAGGCGGCGCCGATCGCCAGCGTTGAAAACCACAACACCGAAGCGCTGGCTGCCCCGGCCACATAAGCGCCGGGCACTGCTTGCTGCGCGCCGAGGGAGCCGATCAGCAGGACCGTATCGAGATAAACGTGCGGGTTCAGCAAGGTCACCGCCAGGGCGGTCAGCAATACCGCGCGGCGAGAGCGCTGGCCGTGGGTGTCGCCGTTGGCGAGGCTCTGCGGCGACAACGCGCGGCGCAAAGCCATGGCGCCGTACCACAGCAGAAACACCACTCCGCCCCAGCGCGCCACCGCCAGAAGCGTCGGGTTGTGGGCCAGCACATTGGCCAGCCCGAACACGCCGGCGGCCACCAACAGGGCGTCGCACACGATGCACAGCAAGGCCACGGACAGGTGGTGTTCGCGACGCAGACTTTGCGCCAGCACGTAAGCGTTCTGGGTGCCGATGGCCATGATCAGCCCGAGGGAAACCAACAGGCCATTGAGGTAGCTTTGCCACATGATGTCGGGCCTCGATCAGTTCAGGGATGGACGGGATCAGGCGCTCGTCGCCAGTGCGCGCAAGGTGCTCATGGCCTCCAGCGCGTCGTCCTTACCCACGAAAAGATGGTCGTGGTAAAAGCCCGCGACCACGTTGCAACTGATGCCCGCCTGCCCCAGTGCGCTGGCGAACGCGGCGGTCAGCCCGACGGCCGCGAGTGAGGAATGTACGGTCAGGGTAATCCAGGCCATGACGTAATTGCTGGCCAGGCCCAGGTGCTGCGCCTGGCTGCGTTCAAGTATGACGGTCAGGCCTTCACGCTCCCTGAAGCTGCCGATCACCTCGACACCTTGCACGTGGCTGCTGTCAGCCACGGTGCAGAACACGTAATCACCTTCGTTCAGTTCGGGGTCCATGCTGCGCAGCAACGCGCTGAGGGAGGTTTCGCCAGTCATTGATATTCGCCGTTTGTTGAGGTGGGCATCAGTCAGTGGTGGCGATTGTCAGTCGAGAGCGAGTATAAGAAAAACCAATAAAGCTCATCACCCATTAGAGAAACTGATGTTCGACTACAAGTTGCTTTCCGCGCTGGCAGCGGTGATCGAGCAAGCCGGCTTCGAGCGTGCTGCGCAGGTGCTTGGCCTTTCGCAGTCGGCGGTGTCCCAGCGCATCAAGCTGCTGGAAGCGCGGGTCGGCCAGCCAGTACTGGTCCGGGCGACGCCGCCCACTCCGACAGACATCGGCCGGCGCTTGCTCAACCATGTCCAGCAGGTGCGTTTGCTGGAGCGGGATCTGCAAAGCGTTGTGCCCGCGCTGGACGAAGGCGGCATGCCCGAGCGCCTGCGCATCGCACTGAACGCCGACAGCCTGGCGACCTGGTGGGCCCTCGCGGTCGGCGACTTCTGTGCCGAGCATCGATTGCTCACTGATCTCGTGGTTGAGGATCAGGATGTCGGCCTCAAACGCATGCGCGCCGGTGAAGTGGCCGCGTGTCTGTGCGGCAGTGAACGGCCGGTGGCGGGGGCGCGAAGTGTGTTGCTCGGCGCCATGCGCTACCGGGCGCTGGCCAGCCCTGACTTCATCGATCGGCATTTCCCGCAGGGCGTGACGCCGCAAGCGGTCGCCCGATCGCCCGCGCTGGTGTTCGGCCCGGATGATTTCCTGCAGCACCGCTACCTCGCTTCGCTGGGCGTTGAAGGCGGTTTCGAGCATCATTTGTGTCCCTCGTCCGAAGGCTTCATGCGCATGGTCGAAGCCGGAATGGGCTGGGGACTGGTGCCGGAATTGCAGGTCCGCGGGCAATTGGCGAGCGGTCAACTGGTCGAGTTGCTGGCCGATCACTGCATTGATGTGCCGTTGTACTGGCATCATTGGCGCAATGGCGGTCGCTTGCTGACGGAGCTGACGGACCATCTGGCGAAAAAAGCGGGGCAATGGCTGGTGCCGTTGCAGCCTGAGTGAACGTCAGTAGTCGACGCAGCAGATTGTAGGATCGGTCGCAGAACGGCCGCGGCGATCACAGGCAAAAGATGATTAAACGGAGCAGGCAATGAAAATTCTGGTCACCGGCGCAGGCGGCTTCATTGGCGGACGCTTCGCGCGTTTCGCGCTGGAGCAAGGCTTGAGCGTCCGGGTCAACGGCCGTCGTGCGGAGGGTGTCGAGCATCTGGTGCGGCGCGGGGCCGAGTTCATCCAGGGCGATCTTTCCGATCCGGAACTCGTTCATGCGCTGTGTGACGACGTCGAAGCCGTGGTCCATTGCGCGGGTGCGGTGGGCACATGGGGACGACGCCAGGACTTCCATCAGGGCAACGTTCAAGTCACCGTAAACGTCGTTGAAGCCTGCCTGAAACAGAGAGTCCGGCGGTTGGTGCATCTGTCCTCGCCCTCGATCTATTTCGATGGCCGATCGCACCTCGATATCCGTGAGGAGCAAGTGCCCAAGCGCTTCGGCAATCACTACGCCGCGACCAAATACCTGGCCGAGCAAAAAGTATTTGGTGCTGAAGAGTTCGGTCTGGAAGTCATCGCCCTGCGTCCTCGTTTTGTGACGGGCGCAGGTGACACGAGCATTTTCCCGCGACTGCTGCAGATGCAGCAGAAGAAGCGGCTGTCGATCATCGGCAATGGCTTGAACAAGGTGGATTTCACCAGCATCCAGAACCTCAATGAAGCGCTGCTCAGCAGCTTGCTGGCGGCGGGTTCGGCGCTGGGCAAGGCCTACAACATCAGTAATGGCGCGCCGGTGCCGCTCTGGGACGTGGTCAATTACGTCATGCGCCAGATGGAATTGCCACCGGTCAGGCGTTATCGGTCTTACGGCCTGGCGTACACCGCGGCGGCCATGAACGAGGCGGCGTGCCTGATCTGGCCGGGGCAACCTGAACCGACGCTGTCGCGCATCGGGATACAGGTGATGAGCCGGGATTTCACGCTTGATATCAATCGCGCCAGGCATTATCTGGATTACCAGCCCGACGTCAGCGTGTGGACCGCCCTCGACGAGTTCTGCGGCTGGTGGAAAGCCCAGCACGGCGGCGCGTTGTAAAAGGCTTCAACATCCGTGGTTATACTGCGAGCCATTCAGATTCAGCGGTTTTTTCAAAGGTAAATCCATGCGCAAAGATCCCTATGACGACGTCGATGACGTCCCGAGCCTCAGCGCCAAAGACGATGACGATGACTTTCTGCCGCCACCGGGCGCCCGCGAGCGCACGACGGTGTATTCCCGTGACACGCCGGTGGTGAAGGTGAAGGCGCCCGGTACCGGTGCGTTGTGGGCGTTGATCTGTGTGCTGTTTATCGCGTTTTGCGGCCTGGGCTGGTGGAGTTTTCAGCAGGTCTCTTTGATGGAGCAGCAGTTGGTGGCGACGCAGGAAAGCTTCGCGCGGATCAGTGAGGAGGCGGCGGGGCGCTTGCAGGATATTTCCGGCAAGGTGGTGGCCACCGAGTCGATGGCGAGCAGCAGCGAGGCGCTGAAGGCGCAGATCAAGCAGTTGCAGGATCAGTTGGCTGATCAGAGCAAGCAGCAGCAGGGCGTGGCAGGTTTGCAGGGCGGGCTGGACAAGCGGCTGGAGCAGATCAGTACGCAGAGTGCGCAGCAGCAGGCGGTCAATCAGCAGTTGCAGGATCAGGTGAAGGCCGTGACCACGGAGCTGGCAGCGTTGAAGGCAGCGATGCCGGATGGCAAGTCGGCGCAGTCTGAGCAGGAGCGGCTGGAGTCGCAGTTGAAGGGCTTGAGCGCGGACGTGGCGAGTCTGAAGAAGGCGAATGGCAGTCAGGCGATCGAGCAGCTTGAGCAGGATATGGTGGTGGTGAAGAGTGAGTTGGAGAATCGTCCGGTAGCTGCTTCTTCGGGTGCCAGCACGGCGGAGTTTGATGCGTTTCGTGGTCAGATGACGCGGACGATCAACACGTTGCAGAGTCAGATTCAGACATTGTCGCAACAGATTAATGCTCGGCCTTGAAGCAGCCCCCGATGACGTCGCCATTTGTGATGTTGTCGGGGGAGGTGACGCAGAGTGAAGTTGAGGCGTGAATGTTTAACTCTGTCCTGTAGGCTATTTCCGATTTTGATATTTGATATGGGTTTTGAGTTGCGTTTATCTTTTTTTGAATTACGGTCTAACCAGTGACTCGCGATAACGCTGTTGGTTATCGCACACTCAGTGAGGAGCTTCAGTGACGAAGCTCTTTTGAAGAACGATACAACTCCAGCGAGGTGTTTCGTTACAACCGTTAAGGATGACTAAGATGAATGGATTCAACACTAAACACGGCCAAAGCCGCTCGATCGGTAAAAGCATCGTCAGCGGTGCAGGCCTTGCCCGAAATGCTGCGAAGCCGCCCAGAATCAAACCCGGCACCAGACCTCCCGTGACGAAGCCGCCGGTCGCCAAGCCACCGGTTACAAAGCCTCCGGTTATCAAACCACCCGTTACAAAGCCACCGGTTACCAAGCCACCTGTGACAACCCCGCCCTCAATTAAACCGCCGGTCATCCGACCGCCTGCGATAAAGCCAGTGAAACCACCGCAGTTGGCGGTTAAACCGCGTCCCCCCAAGCCAGTCACTACGCGGCCGGTCAAGCCACCCGCGTCGTTGGTGCTGCCGCCCAAGCCGCTGATCCCGCCTCGTCTGGCTGAAGTGCTGTCGATCGTTGATACGATTACCGGTGTCGTCTCGTTGCTGTATCCATTGGGGACGTATTTACTGCCGAGCGGAGACAAACAATTGCCGGACGGTCGCGTGGCGGATGCCGGGGGCGACTACATTACGGATGGGGATGGCAACGTCCAGTATCTGGACGGAACCATTATTTACGCAGACGGGACGATCAAGTTTCCGAACGGCACCTATCAATACACCGACGGCAGTTATCTGTATCCTGACGGCACTATTGGTTATCCGGACGGGACCTGGCGATTCCCGGATGGCACTGTTACGGATTCGGAAGGCAATGTGTTGGCTACTGATTATCCAGAGCTGTAAGTTGAAAAGTTTGCTGTAAAAAAAGCCCCGGCTCTTTCGAGTCGAGGCTTTTTTATTATCGATGTATTACTTTTGAACGGTGCAGCTTACAGCGTCGGGTAATCCACATAGCCTTCGGCGCCTTTGGCGTAGAAGGTTTCGGGATGAGGTTCGTTGAGCGGGGCATCCTTGGCCAGACGTGCCGGCAGGTCCGGGTTGGCGATGAAGGGCACGCCAAACGCCACTGCATCCGCCTTGCCGCTCGCCAGCCAGGCGTTGGCGCTTTCTTTGGTGAATTTCTCGTTGGCGATGAACACGCCGCCGAACGCTTCTTTCAGGCGTGGGCCCAGGCTGTCGTCGAGTTCACGTTCGCGGGCGCAGATGAACGCGATGCCGCGTTTGCCCAATTCGCGGGCGACGTAGGTGAAGGTCTCTGCCAGGTTGGCGTCGCCCATGTCGTGCGCGTCAGCGCGGGGTGCCAGGTGCACGCCGACATGGCCGGCGCCCCAGACGTCAACGGCGGCGTCGGTCACTTCCAGCAGCAGGCGTGCGCGGTTTTCCAGCGAGCCGCCGTAGGCATCGGTGCGGGTGTTGGTGCTGGTTTGCAGGAACTGGTCGAGCAGGTAACCGTTGGCGCCGTGGATTTCTACGCCGTCAAAGCCGGCGGCCTTGGCGTTCTCGGCACCGACGCGGTAGGCGTCGACGATCTCTTCGATTTCAGCCAGTTCCAGTGCGCGAGGGGTGACGTAATCAGACAGCGGACGCACCAGGCTCACGTGGCCTTTTGGCTGGATGGCGCTCGGCGCAACCGGGGTTTCGCCGTTCAGGTAAGTCGGGTGGGAAACGCGACCCACGTGCCACAGTTGCAGCACGATCTTGCCACCGGCGGCGTGGACGGCTTTGGTGATGTTGGCCCAGCCGCGAACTTGATCGTTGGACCAGATGCCGGGGGTGTCGGGGTAGCCAACGCCCATGGGCATGACCGAAGTGGCTTCGCTGATGATCAGGCCAGCCGAGGCGCGCTGAACGTAATACTCGGCCATCATCGCGTTGGGCACGCGGCCTTCGTCGGCGCGGCAGCGGGTCAGCGGTGCCATGATGATGCGATTGGTCAGTTCCAGGTCACCCATCTTGATTGGGTCAAAAATCGTGGTCATCGTGAAATCCTTAGTGCAGTCGGTAAAAGGTGGATCCGCAGGTTTCAAATTCGGGGAATCAGTTGGTCAAAGGGGCCATTTCGACATCGTTGCGCTGACGGAAATTGATCAACGTAACCAGTAGCGCCAGCACCGCCAGAACGCCAGCAGCCAGAGGCACGGTGGTCAGGCCGAAGCCATGGGCGATGACGCTGCCGCCGACCCAGGCGCCCAGCGCATTGCCCACGTTGAAGGCGCCGATGTTCAGGGTGGACACCAGATTGGGCGCGGCCTTGCCGAAGGTCACCACGTTGATCTGCAAGGCAGGCACGGCGGCGAACGCAGCGGTGGCCCAGAGGAACAGGGTGATTTCAGCCGGGATCAGCGCCGTGCTGGTCCAGCTCAGCACCGTGGAGATCACTGCCATGGCGATGAACACGCCGATTAGCGTGGCGGCCAGTCGGCGGTCGGCGAGTTTGCCGCCGATGATATTGCCCAGCGTCAGGCCGAGGCCGATGAGCATCAGCGTCCAGGTCACGCCCAGCGGCGAGACGCCGGTGACTTCGCCCAACAGTGGCGCAACGTAGGTGAAGAGGGCGAACACAGAGGCGGCGAACAGCGCGGTCATGCTCAGCGACAGCCAGATGCCCACGCCTTTGAGCGCGGCCAGCTCGGCGCGCATGTCGAGTTTCTCTTCATCGCGCTTGCTCGGCAGGAAGCGAATCAGGCCGATGAAGGCGATGACGCCAATCACCGTCACCGCGAAGAAGGTCGAGCGCCAGCCGGCCTGTTGTCCCAGTGCAGTGCCCAACGGGACGCCGAGGACGTTGGCCAGGGTCAGGCCGGTGAACATCAGCGCGACGGCCGAAGCGCGACGATTGGCCGGGACCAGATTTGCCGCTACCACCGACCCGATGCCGAAGAACGCGCCATGGCACAGCGCGGTGACCACGCGGGCGAACATCAGAATGTTGTAGTCCGCCGCCAGCGCGCAGAGCAGATTGCCGATGATGAAGACGCCCATCAACGTGACCAACGCGCCTTTGCGCGGGAGCTTGGCGGTGGCCATCGCCATGAACGGCGCGCCGATTGCAACGCCTAGGGCGTAGCCGGTCACCAGCCAGCCGGCACCGGGAATGCTGACGCCCAGATCGCTGGCGACGTCGGGAAGCAAGCCCATGATGACGAATTCGGTCGTCCCGATGGCAAAGGCGCTCAGGGCCAGAATGAGTAGTGAAAGGGGCACGTTGCGTCTCCTGGATGTGGGGCGAAGGGCTCAGAGCCGCTGCGTCAGTTGCTGCAAGAACGCCTGAATGACGTCTTCGTTGCGCTTGAAAAAATGCCACTGGCCGTGTTTCTGGTTGGTGATCAGACCGGCCCTTTGCAATGTGGCCAGATGGGCAGAAACGGTCGACTGCGACAGACCGGCGCGCTGGTCGATCTGCCCCGCACACACACCGCCATCAATGGTGTGACGCTGATCGGGGAAAGTCGTAACCGGGTCTTTGAGCCAGTCCAGAATCTGCCGGCGAACCGGGTGGGCGAGGGCTTTGATGATTTCGTCGATATCGATGTCAGTAGGCATGTCGTGCTCAGTGCAGGTGCGCTGTATCGCGATGGGGCGAACCTTATATCTATAAATCGCGATATACAAATATGAATAAGTGCTTAGGACGGGCTGGTTCGTTATATCGGGTTATAACGATATGGCGCTGGGCTGATCTGTTGGTAGAGCGTTGACGGGCATTCCCGCTTTACAGGCGCAGGGAATGTGGCGACTGTACGAGCGTCATTGCGCATGAGTCCCCGCACATTCGGCGGACTCAGGCGCAGAAAAAAGGCTCGCAGCAATAGGCAACAACCATGAATTACCTCGCACACCTGCACCTCGGCGGGCAGACGCCGGCCCAATTGCTGGGCAGCCTGTACGGCGACTTCGTAAAAGGCCTGCTGCCGGGGCGCTTCTCGGCAGACATCGAAAGCGCGATTCGTCTGCACCGGCGAATCGATGCATTCACTGATTCGCACCCGCTTATCAAGCAGGCACTGGGGCGTTTTCCCGATGGCCGTCGTCGCTATGCAGGGATCGCGCTGGATGTGTTCTTCGACCATTGCCTGGCGCGGGACTGGCACCTGTATTCCGACGAGCCGCTGGATACCTTCACCGGAAAGGTTTACCGCGTGCTGGCCGATGAGCCCGCGTTGCCAGAGCGTCTCGCGTTGATTGCGCCGCGCATGGCGGCGCAGGACTGGCTGGGTTCGTACCGTGAATTTTCGGTGGTGGGTGATGCGCTGGCTGGCATCTCGCGTCGCCTGACACGGCCGGAAGGCCTGGCCGGGGTCAACCAAGAGTTGCACGCGCTGTACCGACCACTGAGTGACGATTTCAGCGCGTTTTATCCTGA
This sequence comes from Pseudomonas sp. W2Oct36, assembly GCF_041060465.1. Classification (NCBI taxonomy): domain Bacteria; kingdom Pseudomonadati; phylum Pseudomonadota; class Gammaproteobacteria; order Pseudomonadales; family Pseudomonadaceae; genus Pseudomonas; species Pseudomonas sp. W2Oct36. The sequence continues at coordinate 200,594 of NZ_JAUERW010000003.1, read as the reverse complement.
ACTTCAGGCGTTTGCTCAGGCGGCCTTGGCGGCGGAACGTACCATCACCGGTTGAACCGCCTCACCGAACAGCGCGACCTGTACCGCCTGCTGCGCTTCGAACGCCAGCGCTGCGCGTTCTTTCCCCTGGGAAGCGATTGGCGAGAGCAACTGGATATGCACCTCGCTCACCTCATTGGCAAACAGACGACGCAAGTGCGAGAGCAGGTCGTCGTCGCCAATGAACGGCGCAATCTGATCCGGCTGGCCGTCCCGCACGTATTGAATGGCAACAGGCTGTACCGGCACGCCGGTTTCAATGGCGCTGGACAGCAGGCGGCCGTGGAAGGTACGCAAGCTGCGACCGTCGGTGGTGGTACCCTCGGGGAAGATCACCAGCGAATGCCTGCCCAGCAAGTGCTGGCCCATCTGCTTCTGAATCAGCTTGCTGTCGCCCGAGCCCCGGCGAATGAACAATGTGCCGGCTTTCAAGGCCAGCCAGCCCGCCACCGGCCAGGTGCGCACTTCGGCCTTGGACAGGAACGACAGCGGCGCCAGCATGCCCAGCAGCGGGATGTCAGTCCACGACACGTGATTGCTCACCCACAACATCGGCTCGCTCGGCAACTTGCCGCTGACGGTCACACGAAACGGCAGCGCGGCACTCAGGCGCGCCATGAACCAGGCGGTCCAGCGCTGGCGACGGGCCATGGAATTGCCGATGCGCAGGCGTTCCATCAGGGCAAAGGTGCCGGCGATGCTCAAGCCCAGCGCAATCACCCAGAGCACCCGCACCACGCGCGCATGACTGCGCCAGGTGCTCATCACACCGCTGCCTTGAAGTGGCGAGCATAGCGTGGGCACAGCTCGTCGCGCTTGAGCAGGATGAAGACGTCGGCGACCTGGAAATCTTCGTCCCAGCACGGCTCGCCACAGATCTTCGCGCCCAGGCGCATGTAAGCCTTGAGCAGGGGCGGCATCTCGCAGATCACGTTGTTGGGCAGGTCCAGCGTCGGCAGGGGATTCTTCGGTTCGGCGCGCAGGTGTTCGTTGCACAGATAACGTTCGCGCAGGCGTTGCATGATCGCGTGGGCCTGAATGCCGCCGTCCTGCATCGGAATGCTCGCGCAGCCCATCAGGTAGCTGTAGCCGCCTTCGTTGAGGATCTCGGCCAGTTCGCTCCACAACACGGCGATGGTGCCGCCGTTGCGGTAGGACGGATCAACGCAGGTCCGGCCCAACTCCAGGATTGGGCCCTGCAAATGCCGCAGGCCGTGCAGGCTGAATTCTTCTTCGCTGTAGAATTTGCCCAGGGTGCTGGCGGCCTTGTGGTCCAGCAAGCGGGTGGTGGCGACCAGACGACCGCTGCTCAGATCGCGCACGCCGATGTGCATGCAGTGAACGTCGTAATCATCGATATCCAGGCCCAGCTCGGCGCCCTTGAGCCTGGCGTTGAATTCGCCACTGAACACACTGAAGCGCAACGCCTGTGCTTCCTGCAGGGCCTTCTCACCGACCAGGCGTTCAGCCTGCAGGCGACGTTCGGTTCGGGTGTCTCGAATGCTGGCGATCTGAGTCATGCGGCGTCTCCGTAATCCCGCCTTCGTCCAGGCGGGTCGACTGATTGTTCGAGCATTGCTGTACGAATTCAGGCTAGGGAGGGGCCGTGTCACGACCATTAAGCTTTGGTGATGGTTGCGTGACAGGGGTTTGCGTTCAATGGGCTGTCATCATTGCCTGCTAGGTTGCCTGCATCCGAGCCCGAGTCCCCTCCATGACCCGTCTGCTGTTCACCCTTGCACTGTTCCTCATCAGCTGTTCAGCCGCAGCCGAAACCTGGCCGACGCCGGATTGGCCCGAGCGCCTGCTCAGTCAAAACGCTGCCATTACTGCCCTCGATGCTTACGCCTTCCCGACCCGCGACGAGGTCGAACGCAAGGGCGTGCGCACAGACGCGCTGCTGATCATTCACGACGGCGAAGTGGTGTATGAACGCTATGGCGGCGTGACCCGTGCAGACACCCCGCACCTGACCTGGTCGATCAGCAAAAGCATTCTGGCGAGCGTGCTGGGCGTCGCGTTTGGTGAAGGCCGTTTCAAGCTTGAAGACCCCGTCGCCAGGTTCTACCCGCCATTCAGCGCGCATCCCGATATCAAACTTCAGGACCTGCTGCACTGGGCTTCGGGGCTCGACTGGCAGGAAGATTATGAATACGCGCCGCTCAACTCGTCGGTCGTCGCGATGCTCTATACCCGAGGGCGGGGCGATATGGCGCGATACATCGCTGAGCACGGCACCGCCAGTGCGCCGGGCACTTCATACCGCTATTCCAGCGGCGACAGCACCGTCCTCGCCGCTGCGCTGAAAGGCATGGTGGGTGAACGCGCCTACGCCGATTACCCCTGGACAGCCTTGTTCGACCCGCTGGGCATCACCAGCGCCACATGGGAGCGCGACGCCACCGGCACTTTTGTCGGGTCGTCCTACGCGTACATGACGGCCCGTGACCTTGCACGCATCGGCCTGCTGATGGAACGCGGCGGGCGCTGGCAAGACCGCCAGTTGCTGCCCGAGGCCTGGGTTGATTTCAACCTGACGCCGTTCAAATCCCTTACCCCGACCCCGGCCGATGAAGCCCCCGGCGGTCACTGGTGGCTGAACAAGACCGCCGACGGCAACCTCGGTCCGTGGCCCGACGCACCTCCCGACACCTTCGCCGCACTCGGCCATTGGGGGCAGGCGCTGTACCTGATCCCCAGCGCAGGACTGGTGATCGTTCGCTACGCCGACGATCGCGACGGCAGCTATGACCACAATCAGTTGCTCAAGCTGGCGCTGAACGCTTTGGCCGGGGAGGGTGGCAAATGATCGCTCGCAAAGCATTTATCCGACGCCGCCCGTTCAGCAGTCTCGGCCTATTGGTGCTGCTGATCATTGCCGGCCTGATCTGGAACTGGCGCGTTCAGCTGCAGGTATTCCCCAGCATCATCAGCGCCTACACCGCCAAGGAATACTGCTCGTGCCGCTTCGTCATGGATAACCCTGCAGACTATTGCCGCCGCTACGTGAAGCAGTGGCTGCCGAGCACCCTCGACGAAGACGCGCTGAACAAGCGCATCACTGCGACAGGGCTGGGCCGCGAGAGCGCAGCGCAGTGGGAGGGCCCGCGCCAGGGCTGCCGTTTGTCGCCGCCGGTGCCGTAGAACGTTGAAGTTTGCGTGCGGTCAGACAGCCGGATAGGGTTGCGCATCGCACCCTCTGGAGTCCGCATGTCCCTTCGCTTTCCTTCCTCTCTTGCCTGTGCGGCAAACACCCTGGATGCCTGCGCTTCGACCGCCACGGCGAGCCGCCCATGAGAGGCGCGATTTTTCCTTGGCGTGAAGAAAACCAGTTCAACCTGCTGATCGACGGCCCGGCGTTTTTTCCGCGCATGATCGCTGCGATTGAAGGCGCGCAGCAGCAAATCGAGCTTGAACTGTATCTGGTGGAAGCCGGGGCCTGCGCCGAGGCGATCGTGCAGGCGCTGGTCGGTGCGGCGAATCGCGGGGTCATCGTGAGGTGTCTGTTCGATGGTTTCGGCGCCGCGGCGTTCACGATCAGTCTGCGCAAGCGCCTGACCGACGCTGGCGTGATTCTGCGTTTCTATAATCCCGTCCATTGGCGGCGTGGCTTTCGAAACCTCTACCGCGACCACCGCAAACTGCTGCTGGTCGACAAAGAGCTGGCGGTGGTGGGCGGGACGGGTGTCACCGACGAGTTCTGGCGCCCGGACCTGAACAGCAGCGAGTGGCATGAGGTGATGGTCGAGATTCGCGGGCCGCTGGTGATCGACTGGCAGGCGTTGTTCGACCGCCAGTTCCACGCCAACCCTCGGCGGCGAGCATGGCGGCCTGCGGAAAACTTCGGTCTGCCGCGTCTGCCCAAGGCACCCGTCAGCGGGAATGGGCTGGGTCGTGTGGCCTATGCCGATTCCCGTCAGCACCGGGATATCGTGCAGTCACTGGTGCGTGCACTGAACACCAGCAAGACGCGCATCTGGCTGGCCACCCCGTATTTTCTGCCGACCTGGAAAGTTCGCCGTGCCTTGCGCCGAGCGGCCTCTCGGGGCGTCGATGTGCGCCTGCTGCTCACCGGTCCGCGCACCGATCACCCTTCGGTTCGCTACGCTGGCCACCGTTATTACCCGCGCTTGCTCAAGGCCGGGGTGCAAATCTTCGAATACCAGCCGTGCTTCCTGCACTTGAAAATGGTGCTGATCGACGACTGGGTCAGCGTCGGCTCATGCAACTTCGATCACTGGAACCTGCGCTTCAACCTGGAAGCCAACCTCGAAGCGATCGACCCCGCGCTGACCCGTGCCGTGGCCGCCAGCTTCACCCAGGATTTTGCCGTGAGCAGTGAAATCACCCTGGACGGCTGGAAATCCAGACCGCTGTGGCGACGGGTTCAGGAGCGCGTATGGGGATGGCTGGATCGGCTGGTGGTGAACGTGCTGGATCGGCGGGGGTAAACGCCTCCGCAACCATCGCCCACAAAAAAGCCCGACACGCAGGTCGGGCTTTTTCGTTTTAGCGATTGAAACGCTTACTGCACTTCCACCGCCAGGCTTTCACTGATCTTCTTCTGCCAGATGGCGGGGCCGGTGATGTGAACCGACTCGCCCTTGCTGTCGACGGCAACCGTGACGGGCATGTCCTTGACTTCGAACTCGTAGATCGCTTCCATGCCCAGCTCCGGGAACGCCAGCACTTGCGACTTCTTGATCGCCTGAGCGACCAGATAAGCGGCGCCGCCAACGGCCATCAGGTAAACCGCTTTGTTGTCCTTGATCGCCTCGATGGCGGTCGGGCCGCGCTCGGATTTGCCGATCATGCCCAACAGGCCGGTCTGCTCAAGGATCTGGCGGGTGAACTTGTCCATCCGCGTCGCGGTGGTCGGCCCGGCAGGCCCCACCACTTCGTCACCGACCGGATCAACCGGGCCGACGTAATAGATGAAGCGGCCCTTCAGGTCTACCGGCAGGGTTTCGCCCTTGTTCAGCATCTCGACCATGCGCTTGTGCGCAGCATCGCGACCGGTGAGCATTTTGCCGTTGAGCAGGACGGTTTCGCCCGGCTTCCAGCTCTGCACGTCTTCCGGCGTCAGCGTGTCGAGGTTGACACGGCGCGCCGACGGGCCGGCTTCCCAGACGATCTCCGGGTAGGCGTCCAGCGGTGGCGCTTCCAGCGAAGTCGGGCCGGAGCCGTCGAGGACGAAGTGGGCGTGGCGGGTGGCGGCGCAGTTGGGGATCATGCAGACCGGCAAGGACGCTGCGTGGGTCGGGTAATCCATTATCTTGACGTCGAGCACGGTGGTCAGACCGCCGAGGCCCTGGGCGCCGATGCCCAGCTGGTTGACCTTCTCGAACAGCTCCAGACGCATTTCTTCCAGACGGTTCGACGGGCCGCGCGCCTTGAGCTCGTGGATGTCGATGGATTCCATCAAGACTTCCTTGGCCATGACCGCCGCTTTCTCGGCCGTACCGCCGATGCCGATGCCGAGCATGCCGGGTGGGCACCAGCCAGCGCCCATGGTCGGCACGGTTTTCAGCACCCAGTCGACGATGGAGTCGGACGGGTTGAGCATCGCCATCTTCGATTTGTTTTCCGAACCGCCGCCCTTGGCCGCCACGTCCACTTCCACGGTATTACCCGGAACGATGGAGTAGTGAATGACCGCAGGTGTGTTGTCCTTGGTGTTCTTGCGGGCGCCGGCCGGATCGGCGAGGATCGAGGCGCGCAGGACATTTTCCGGCAGGTTGTAGGCGCGACGCACGCCTTCGTTGATCATGTCGTCCAGGCCCATGGTCGCGCCATCCCAGCGCACGTCCATGCCGACGCGGACGAACACGGTCACAATGCCGGTGTCCTGGCAGATTGGCCGGTGACCGGTGGCGCACATGCGCGAATTGATCAGAATCTGGGCCATGGAGTCGCGTGCGGCGGGCGACTCTTCTCGCAGGTAGGCCTCGTGCATGGCCTGGATGAAATCAACGGGGTGGTAGTAAGAAATGAACTGCAAGGCGTCAGCGACACTCTGGATCAGGTCATCTTGCTTGATCACGGTCATTGGGCGCGCTCCTCTGATTTGGCGGGAACATTCGAATTGCGGGTGGCGACGGGACCGCTTGGGCCGGATGAAAGCATCTTGATCAGGCGTCAGACAGCCGGGCAACACCTCGGCAGGCCGGGGTAAAAAAGGCGCGGCAGTATAACCCGAGGTCAAATAAGGTACATCTGCCGAGCGCCAATCAATGGTCGAACATCGTACAACGTATAGACCGAAACACCGGTGAAACAGATTGCTACGGCCGTCTGGAACACAGGAATTTGAATAGTCATTTTTTTGCGCAAGCACTACAGTGGCAAGCTGCCTGCATTACCGCGCACGGCGCAGGATTGCTTCGATCTGGTGCCTGAAAAGTATCACAGGTCATCTTGCCGGTACGGGACGGACCCTTAATACCCATGATGAGTCAACGAGTGAATGCCCAAACTATCCAGCGCTTGCTGCTGAAACGTTTCGCGCTCGCTACCGGCACCTACGTGCTGGGGCTGATGCTCGTATGGATGGCGTATTTTACCGGCTACTATCACGCCACCTTCTTCGGGATCTGGTGCACCAGTGTGCTGGTGCTCTTCTGTCAGGCCGCGTTGAGCCTGGTGTTTTTCGGTGGCTACAACCGACGCTTCAAAGACCCCAGCCTGACCGAGTTTCAGGTGTTGCTGGGGCTGGGCTGGCAGACGTTTCTGATTAGCCATACGGAAGCCTCCCGCGGCACCTTTCTGCTCGTTTACGTGCTGGTGCTGATGTTCGGATTGTTTCATCTGCGCCCCAGTATTTTCGCGCGCTGCGCCCTGTTTGCCTTGCTGGGGTTCGCCGGCGTCAACCTGTGGGACGCCAGCCGCGGACGCCTCGCCGATCCGGGGCTGGCGGTGATTCAGACCTGCGCGCTGTTCATCGTTTTCTCCTGGCTGTGCCTGTTCGCGCGCTTCGTGCAGAACTCGCGCAATCGCATGCACCAGCGCCGCATCACCTTGCAGGCGCACCAGGAAACCCTGCGCGGCATGATGCTCCAGCTCGAAGAGCTGGCGTCCACCGACGAACTCACCAACCTCTACAACCGCCGTCACTTCCTGCGCATAGCGACCCGCGAACTTGAGCTCATGGACGGCAATTACACCGCCGGGCTGGCGCTCATCGACCTGGATCACTTCAAGCGGGTCAATGATATCCATGGTCACGCGGCGGGGGATCGGGTGCTGCAGGTGTTCGGCAAAACCGCTGCCCAGTGCCTTCGCTCCGACGACATCCTCGCGCGTTATGGCGGTGAAGAATTCGTGTTGCTTATCCCTCGCTGCACCCGTGCGCAGCTGGTCGATTGCTGCGAACGTATCCGGCTGGCGTTTACCCGGGTCACGCTGCCGGAGTTTCCTGAACTGGACCTGAGCCTGTCCATCGGCATGGCCGTCATTGAGCGTGGCGACCACATGGACCGCGCACTGCAACGCGCCGACCAGTCGCTGTATCGCGCCAAGCACGAGGGCCGCAACCGTTGCCACGGCGCCTGGGATTACGCCGATGCCTGAGTTGCGTGTGGGGGACCGGCAATGGTCGGTGGCGCCTGCGGCGAATTTGCTCGACGCGCTTAACGACGCCGGGTTGTCCGTCCCCTACAGTTGCCGCGCCGGCAGTTGCCACACGTGCATGGTGCGTTGCGTCAGTGGCGATCCGCTGGACGCCGCGCCCGATGCGCTGGAGGCCGATAAGCGCGCCCAGGGCTGGCGGTTGTCGTGCCAGTGCCGGGTGACGAGCGATCTGACCGTTGAGATCTTCGATCCCTTGCGCGATGGCTTGCCGGCAACCGTCGTCGGGGCTGACTGGCTCAGGGCATCGGTGCTGCGCTTGCGACTGAACCCCGAACGTCCGTTGCGCTATCGTGCCGGACAGCATCTGGTGCTGTGGACCGAGAGCGGCGTAGCACGGCCATACTCGTTGGCGAGTGTGCCGGGGAACGATCCCTTTCTGGAGTTTCACATCGACTGCCAGCGCCCGGGCGCTTTCGTTGATGTCGCCCGTAGGCTGCAACCGGGCAATCCTGTCCGTCTCGGCGAACTTCAAGGCGGCGCGTTGCATTACGACCCTGACTGGCAGGATCGGCCGTTATGGCTGCTGGCGGCGGGGACCGGATTGGCACCGTTGTGGGGTGTGCTGCACGAGGCGTTGCGGCAGCACCATCAGGGTGAAATTCGCCTGATGCATCTGGCGCGCGAACCTCGGGAGCATTACTTGGCAGGGCCTCTGGGCGAGCTGGCGATCCAGCATCCGAACCTGCGCGTGGAGCTGATCAATCAGGAAAACTTTGCGGCCGAGCTGAGTGGGTTGCGCGTGACGTCTCGTCAGACCATTGCGCTGGTCTGCGGGTCGCCCGCCAGCGTCGAGGCGTTTTCGAAGCGGCTCTTCATCGCAGGACTGCCGCGCAGTCAGTTGCTGGCGGACGTATTTGTGGAGAAGGGCTGACAGTCCGCCAATCGTTTTCTGGCTCCCCACACACCCTCAGGCAAGAATACGCGTGACGAAGCTGCCGCCGGCTATAAGTATCTTTTCATCCACGGCTTTTACGTCGTACGGCGTCGGAGACTCGGGTATGCCGGGGTAGTCGAGGCGTACCCAGCCTGAATCGGACCCGAATGCAGGATCAATAGAGCCATCTGTGTTGTAGCGCGCGATGATGACGTAGCGCGGGTCAGACGTATGGCCCGCAGCGACGAGTTTGTCTCCGTCGTATGCTGCGCTAAGCCACTCGAATACATCGGGGACTTTGTCGGGTCTAAACGACGGATCAATGCTGCCGTCACCCACAAGACCTATAAGCCGGGCATTGCCTGCGGCATCCCGACCAAAAATGATCAGATTCCCCACTTCGGTTTCAATACAGCCGTTCAGGATATAACCGGCATATTGGTCCGATTGAAGTTCTACGACGCCGCTTCCGTCCTTTCCAAACTCATTATCCAGCGTGCCAGTCGCGTTGTACCGAACCAAAAATGGATAGAAGGCGCCGGATTCACTTCTATGCTCGCCGACGGCGAGGAGTTTCCCCGATGCCAGGATTAATAACGCACTCAGTGAGCTAGAGCCCAGCGCCTCTGGGTAAGTCACGTAACCCACTCCATTGAAGGAAGTGTCCAGTTTGCCAGTGTCATCAACCTGGTAAATAACGGTCTTTCTTTCGTTGACGTACCACCAACCCACTATGAGCTTGCCGGAGGGCGTTAGTCCCGTTGATCCGGTTGGCATTGTCGTCGCGAGTGACTGCCGCTGGCTCTCGACATTCGGCAGGCGGTCATGAGCCGGCAGGTGGTCACTGCCGAGGGTCCCGGGATAAGCAAGCTGCAGGATGCCACCTTGTCCATAATTTAGGTCGAGGATGCCGCCCTCTTCGTATCGGGTTGCACAGGGGATATACCCACCGCCGGGGGTCGAGGTGTTCACCACAATGACTGTCTTACTGGATTCGACGTCGAAGGCACTCACACCCATCGATATCTGCTCAAGTAGTATTTGGCCCTGAATGATGCCGTTATTTCCGAACGTGACATCAACGTTGCCGTCTTTCAGCAAGCGCGTGACGAGAAAATGCCCGTCTTGCTCGGAGGCGCCGACCACCAGAGCATCCGCGCCAGGCTTCCACATCACATTACCTGCATACCTCATGGTCGGAGGTAAGTGTGCGAGCCCACCGGTACCGAAGGTCAGGTCCGGTTTTCCACTGACGATAGTTTCCTTGTTCATGTGATTTCCCTTCCGATGGTCATCTGAACTGTTAACTGTAGACCTGCGTTTTTACCGGAGCTACTGACATAAATGACAGTGGGAATGCGTGCCTGAACTGGATACTGCTTTGGCTAGTACCGGGTCGGTCTGTTCCACACGGCAGTCAGCATGTTGGGCGCCGTGCGGACATAAAAAAGCCCCGCACTCTCACGAGGCGGGGCTTTTTCGTGTTGCGGTGTCGCTTAAACCATTGGGTCGCCGACGTGAAGGATCTTCATGCCGTTAGTGCCGCCGATGGTGTGATAGCTGTCGCCCTTGGTCAGGATGACCCAGTCGCCTTGCTCAACCAGACCGCGCTTGACCAGTTCGTCCACAGCCGACTGGCTGACCTGACCAGGCGGCAGTGCGGCCGGGTCGAACGGAATGGTGTAGACGCCACGGAACATCGCCGCGCGCGCCTGGGTGCCGCGGTGCGGGGAGAACGCGTAGATCGGCACCGAGGAGCGAATGCGCGACATGATCAGCGGGGTATAGCCGCTTTCAGTCAGCGCAATGATCGCTTTCACGCCAGGGAAGTGGTTGGCGGTGTACATGGCGGCCAGCGCGATGCTTTCGTCACAACGGGTGAACGAGTGACCGACGCGGTGGCTGGAGGTCTTGCCGGTCGGATGACGTTCAGCGCCGACGCAGATACGCGCCATCGCTTCAACGGCTTCCACAGGGTATGAGCCCGCGGCACTTTCAGCGGACAGCATCACGGCGTCGGTGTAGTCGAGCACGGCGTTGGCCACGTCGGACACTTCAGCGCGGGTTGGCATGGGGCTGGAAATCATCGATTCCATCATCTGCGTGGCAACGATCACCGCCTTGTTGTGGCGACGCGCGTGCAGGATGATTTTCTTCTGGACGCCCACCAGCTCGGCGTCGCCGATTTCCACGCCCAGGTCGCCACGGGCAACCATGACCGCGTCACTGGCGCGGATCAGGGCATCGAGGGTGTCGTCGTCGGCAACGGCTTCGGCGCGTTCGATCTTCGCCACCAGCCAGGCCGTGCCGCCGGATTCGTCACGCAGCTTGCGCGCGTATTCCATGTCGGCCGCGTCACGCGGGAACGAAACGGCCAGGTAATCCAGGTCCATTTCGGCAGCGAGTTTGATGTCCTGCTTGTCTTTCTCGGTCAGCGCCGGTGCCGTGAGGCCGCCGCCGCGACGGTTGATGCCTTTGTGATCCGACAGCGGGCCGCCGATGGTCACGGTGCAATGCAGTGCATCGGCGGTTTGCGTGTCGACGCGCATGACCACGCGCCCATCGTCCAGCAGCAGCTCGTCGCCGACGCCGCAGTCCTTGACCAGATCGGGGTAATCGATACCGACGATGTCCTGGTTGCCTTCGGTCAGAGGATGGCTGGTGGAGAAGATGAACTTGTCACCTACCTTCAGCTCGATCTTCTTGTTGACGAATTTGGCGATGCGGATTTTCGGGCCTTGAAGGTCACCCAGCAACGCGACGAACCGACCGTTCTTGGCGGCGATGTCGCGGATCAGCTTCGCGCGAGCCTTGTGCTCGTCGGGCGTGCCGTGGGAGAAGTTAAGGCGGGCGACGTCCAGGCCAGCAAGAATCAGCTTCTCGATGACTTCTGGCGAATTACTGGCAGGGCCCAGTGTGGCTACGATTTTGGTGCGGCGAACGGTCATGCACAAACTCCTTAAATGAAGCGCAGCGAGAGGCTACTACTGTATTGCTCTGTAGTCATTGTTCCTTTGCACTACCTGACCCCCTGATCGCTGGGCAATCGGCAGGCCGGCGGGGCTCAAATCGGCCTTGAAGAAATCCAGGAATACGCCGATACAAGGGCTGAGCACAGGAGACTCTCATGCGAATCGTGATGATATTAGTGGCGCTGCTTGCCTTGGGTGGTTGCACCCGCTGGGCAATGAACAGCCATTTGAACAATGCCAACCGCGCCTACGCCCAGGGCGACTGTGACGCGGTGATGTACAACCTGTCGAAAGTGGACCGGGAGAGCCGTTCGCGTCGCTACGTGCAGCCCGAAGTGTCGATGTTGCGGGGTCAGTGCCTGGAGCGCCAGAAGTTCTACATGGATGCGGTACAGACCTACCAGTACATCATCACCCAGTTCCCGGAAAGCGAATACGCGTTCCGCGCCGAGGCCCGTCTGGACACCCTGCACCAGCTCGGCCATGACAACCTGGCGCCGCCCGCCACACCGCGCCCTGCTTCACGTTAGTTACACCCGAGTGGATGTACGGTAGCGTTTTCGAGTGGATATCGGGAAAACCTGAGCTAGGCTGCGATGGGTAGGGACCTAAGTGTTTTGACGAAGGTGGCAGTGCCACTGATCCGAAAGCGAGCTCGATAGGGGTGTTTGACGCCGATCGGCTATGGGAGTCAGTGACTTTTGCCAGTACCGAGTGAGTCAGATGCCGTGATGGGCTTATCCATTGATGGGTTCTGGCTTTACGGGTCTGGCAGTTCCGTGCAACCGAATCCCAAAGCACTAGCGCGGCCATGCTCAATGGTCATCTCAGGGCGAGTGTCCGCATGCTTAATGAACGACGAATAGAGCGTCACCAACTGCCTTACTACCTGCAAGTGTTTAACCGGTACACCGATAAACCCTTGGGTTGTCTGGGGAACGTGTCAGAGCAGGGCCTGATGCTGATCAGCGATCTGCCCATTCTGGTGGGGGCCGATTTTCAGCTGCGCCTGAAAGTGCCTGACGGCAAGAACGGCCTCTACCACATCGATATCGACGCCAGTTGCCTGTGGTGTCAGGAAGACGAAACCCCGCGCATATTCGATTCCGGCTTCCGTGTGCAAGCGGCGCCGGCGGAATACTTTGTCCTCATTCAGGCCTTGCAGCGCTATTTCAGCTTCTATCCGCTCGAAGCGTCCGCCTGAAGGCCGGCGCCCTACAGCGCGCCGGCTTTTTTCCAGCTCATGTATCGGCTTACCAACTCTGGCCCCAGCTCACTGGGGCGCACATCCAGCACAGGGATGCCATGGGCGATCAAACGCTCATGCAGCCCGCTGCGTGCGTTGAGCAGGTCGACCGTTCCGCAATAGTCCACGGTCTGTTGCCAGGTGTGCACCGGCGCTTGACGAAGATCGTCGAGCACGGCCTCGCGCAGACTGGCAATCAGCACCCGGTGATGGCGACTCAGCTGTTTGACCGCTTCGAGTAATTGCTCGTCATCCTCGTCCCGCAGGTTGGTGATCAACACCACCAACGCCCGTCGCTTCTGCCGCGCGAGGAGGGCTCGCATCGCCACCGCATAATCGGCGGGGCGCTGGGTCGCGTTGACGTTGTAGAGGTGATTCAACAGCACGTTCAGCTGCCCCGCGCCTTTGACGGGTGGCAAATGCCGGTCCTGATCGCCCGCGAAGGTTGAAAGACCGACCGCGTCGCCCTGACGCAAGGCCACATAGCTCAACAGCAGGCAGGCGTTCAGCCCATGGTCGAAATGCGTCAACTCGCCGTCCTGGCTGCGCATGCGTCGGCCACAGTCGAGCATGAACAGGATTTGCTGATCGCGCTCATCCTGATATTCCCGGGCAATGGGCGCGCGATGCCGGGCCGTGGCTTTCCAGTCGATCTGGCGCAGGCTGTCGCCTTCACGAAATTCGCGCAGCTGATGAAACTCCAGGCCCAGTCCCCGACGCGGTTGCTGGCGGATGCCGATCTGCCTGAGCCAGTTCTCGACGCCCAGCAACTGCCCGTTCTGCAGCCGGGCGTAATCAGGGTACACCCGGACGGCGTCATGGCTGGGCACATACCGCCGGGATGACCACAGGCGCAACGGGCTGCGCATGAGGATTTCGGTCCGTTCGAAAGTGAAATCCCCCCGGCTGGCCGGCCGCAGCCGATAGGTCAGCTGGGCCGTGCGCTGGGGCCGCAGCACGACGACCTGGGGCAGATTGTCGGTTTCGTAGCGGGCGTCCGGCTCGGAGGGGCCGTGATCAAAGAGGGTCATATGCAGCGCGCGGGGCGAATCGTGTTCCAGCTCGACCCGCACCTCGCTCCAGCGTCCCATCCCAAGGCTGCCGGTCAAATGCCGCTTGACCCGAGGGGAGGGCAAGCGCCACAGCCATGCTGCATCCAGTCCTGCCACGGCAGCCATTCCCCACAGCAGGGTCCAGAAAAAGCCATCCAGCCGTGCAACGGGGCCTCGACCCAATGCCTGCAAAATGCCGAGTAGCACCGACACGCCGAGCAGAACGGCCAGCCACCAGAGCATGCGGGTCGAAGGCTTGAGCAGTTGTTTCATCGGCGCGGCGCCGCCACCTGATCCAGCAATTGCTTGAGCACGTGATCCACCGACAACCCTTCGATGTCCAGCTCCGGGGCCAGCCTGACCCTGTGCCTCAGCACCGCCAGCGCACAACCTTTGACATCGTCGGGTACGACGAACTCGCCGCCACGCAACAGTGCACGCGCGCGGGCTCCCCGAATCAAAGCAATGGATGCTCGCGGCCCCGCGCCGAGTGTCAGGCCCGGCCACGTACGGGTGGCGCGGGCCAGCCGTACGGCGTAATCGAGGACCTGTTCATCCACCGGCAGATCGCCGGCGATGCGTTGCAGCGCCAGCACATCTTTCGCCTGCATCAAGGTGCGCAGGGGCTGGATGTCGAGCATGTCGGAGCGCGTCGAACGGGTCACCTGGCGGACCATCTCCAGCTCCTGATCAGCTTGGGGATAATCCATACGCACTTTGAGCATGAAGCGGTCGAGTTCGGCTTCAGGCAGCGGATAAGTACCTTCCTGCTCGATCGGGTTCTGCGTCGCGAGCACCATGAACGGTTGCGGCACCGGCAGGGCGCGGCCTTCCAGCGTGACCTGACGTTCCTGCATCGCCTCAAGCAGCGCGGCCTGAGTCTTCGCCGGTGCGCGGTTGATCTCGTCTGCCAGCAGCAGATGGGTGAACAGCGGCCCTTTGCGCAGCTTGAACTGCTCGCTCTGCATGTCATAAACGGCATGGCCGGTGACGTCGCTGGGCATCAGGTCAGGGGTGAACTGAATGCGCGCGAACTCGCCGCCGAAACACCGGGCCAGCGCCCGTACCAGCAACGTCTTGCCCAGCCCGGGAACGCCTTCAAGCAACACATGGCCGCCGCCGATCAGTGCAGTCAGTACATCATCGATCACGGCGTCCTGGCCGATCACCGCTTTTTGCAACTCGTGCCGCACCGCCTGCGCCAGATGAATCGCGCGCTGGCGCTGCTGCGCCGGATTGCTGCCCGAGGGGGTGGCTGGCTCGATGTGCTTGTGGTCCACGGCCCCGTGTTCTGGAGTGGGGAGGTGATTGGCGGCGTGGCCTGGCTCGGTCGGTTGATCGCTCCCATGCTCAGGCGTTTTGCTAACGTTGAGGTCCGTTTTATCGTCCATAAATCGAGCGCTTACCTCATTTGAATTTGCGGGGGATTATGTCGGGGCGTCTTGAGCGAGCTGCATGGCTCGCCGCATCTTGTGAATATATGGAGACTCAAAGGTCGACAGCGATGCCGTGTCGAAGCTTGGTCGAACAGAGCCGGAGCCATGTTTGTCCGATCTTGAGTCGATGTCCAGAACCCTCAAGCGATTCGCTCGGGTCCTGTTAAACAACCGGGTCGAGATTGGCGGCCCCACTTGGGCTAGAATCACGACGAACCTCCTTACCAAATGAAACTGAATGCCGGAGAACGCCATGGCTCAGGTCGAATTAAACACATTGTCCGAAGAAGACATGTTGAATCTTGAGGACAAAATCCCCGTATTGGCTGCAAGCGCGACCGTTTCGGCGTATTACCGAGCGTTGTCATCAGGCCTGACTGTCTATCGCATCCAGGGTACGAATATGGTTGAAGCCAAAGCTGACGGCTCGATGCGGGTGATCGCCGAAGCCAAGCCTCGTACCAAAGTCCAGCTCGGCAAAGTGCTTAAGGTTCGCCGGCTGAAAACCAGTGCCTAGGGCACGCTGCTGGGCAGGGCCCAATGGCAGCGGTAAATCCACGATGAAGGGATTTGTCCCGGCGAACCTTCGGTATCTACGTCAACGCGGATGACATCGAACACGAAGTCAAAGAAACCGGTTTTCTGGACCTTTCCAGCTACACAATTCGCACCACCCCCCAGGCATTGCATTCATTTATCGATGAGCACGCGCTGCTCGTCAGATTCAACAGACAGGGCCAGGCAAAGTTAATCGGTCTGAATGGCGATCGCGTTGACTTCACGTTTGTACCCATGGATTCCTACTTCGCGTCGGCGATTGCAGATTTCATTCGACATCAGCTGCTTGAACTCGGCGAAAATTTCACCTTTGAAACGGTGATGTCCAGCCCTGACAAAGTCGAGTTTCTGGAGCTGGCACAGCGCAAGGGCTACCGTACCTACCTCTATTACGTTTCCACTGATTCTGTGGACATCAACATCCAGAGAGTCGCCAACCGAGTTGCAGAAGGTGGTCACAACGTACCTGAAGACAAAATCCGCAAGCGCTACAAGGGCTCGCTTGATTTGCTTCCTGCTGCAGTCGAGGCGACCGATCGTGCTTACATTTTCGATAACTCGGAAGCTGAGGCCGTTTTGCTTGCCGAGGTCACCAACGGCATTGATTTCGAATTTCGGTTCGAGGATTTGCCTGATTGGTTCGTCGAGAATTACGTCAACAAAGTTGTTGGTGCAGTCGAAGACTGATTCGGCATCTCCAGTAGCCAGTGCAGCGTCATGAGACTGTGGGTTCGCCTTCTACCCGTTCAAGGCATTCCTGATGGTTTGCAGGTATGCAACCTGACGGGTGAATTCGCTGCTGGACAGGCGCTGCTCCGGCCGCGGACGCAATGCCTGGCCGATGCTGCTGGTGGACTGACGCGTCATGCGCGCCAGCGTTTGCCATTGTTCGGTGACGGCCAGGGTTTCAAAACCGGGATGCCGTTGCCGGGCGCGGCGCAGGATGTCTTGCTGCAAGGCGCGCAACGCGGCGTGCTGGCCTTCGCGGCGGAGCATGAAGTCGGCGCTTGCCCGCAGGTGCTCGCTGAGCTGACGGCGGCCACGTGACAGGACTGGCAGCATCGGGCCATGGCGCATGGCTGCATGCCACAGCGTTGCGATGAGGCACAGCGTCAGCGTGAGGAGGGCTTGTGGGAAGTATTTCCAGAGCAGACCGAACAGGTTGTCGTGTTCCGTGCGCAGCACCATCGTAACGGTGCTGTCCTGGCTCAGGTACCAGAGCAGCCAGGCATTATCGTATTCGCCGATGGCGTGGGTTTTCCAGAGGTCGGCGTCGGTGACGACGGTGATCAATCCGGAGCCGTACACCATTTGCAGCAGGTGCGTGGCGTCAGCGCTGTTGGCCCATGACTGCGCATGATCCTCGGGGTCATCCAGGTGGAAGGCCGGGTCGAAGCTCATGTAGGCCGGATCGCTTTCATTTTGCAGGAATAGCCGGGTCAACTCGGGCCACGGCGTTTCGGGGCCTTGAATGTCCGGAGTGCTCAGCGGGATGACCGGCTTGAGCTGTTCGCGCTGACGTTCGCGGTCCTGCTCTTGCAGATCCAGGGTGAGAAATTGATGAATCTGCAATTGATCCAGCAACAGGTCGCCGCTGCTCCCCTTGGTCGGGTCCCACAGTTGTTCCGCAACAAACAGAAGCCGGCCTCCCGAACGGGTCCAGGCCAGCAAGCGCTGGACCTCGGACGGCGTCATCTTGTCGCGGAAATCCAGCAGCATGAGCGTCTGCGGCTGGTCCTGGATATCCGGGAGAGTGGCGAGCGTTTCGACCGTCTTCACCAGAATGTTCCGCTGACGCAGGAACGTCTGAGCGGCGAGGTAAGGGTTGGCCAGCGCCTCGGGAGAAGGGCCCTGATCGACGGTTTCCTGGTAACGCTCGAGCCGCTTCAGTACGGGCACACTGGCGATGGCAATGCTTGCCAGCATCAGCGTGGCGACCAGTCCGATGATCCAGCGCCGGCTCATGCCCCTGGCCCTTGCGCGAACAACTTCCGCCAGTCTGCACACAACGTCTGCCGTGCCTGATCCGGCGGCATCTGGTGCCCGTACGCGAGATTCTGCCAGTGGTGCGTCAGCTCATGGCTGAAGTCATCGAGGGAGGGCTGCTTGAGCTCGGCGATCCGCGCCAGTATCTGGACCTCGGTGTCTGCGCTTCTCAGCGGCAGCTGGTAATCCGTCAACAGGCGGCTCAGCAGTGCGCGGTAAAGCAGGCTCAACGCCTCGCGTGGTGACTGCTGCCACAGCCTCTCCGCTGCACCGGCGACATCCGTCGGCAGGCTTTCAGCCCGAACCTGCAGGCCAAAGAGTTGCTGAGGGAGGTCTTGTGGTGCAATTGCCTTGGGCGTGCGTTTACCAACGAAGGTGGCGACCCAGGCCCGATAGCGCCAGATCACCCACGCGACCGTCAGGCCGACGAGCGTCCATAACAGTGCCCCGAATAGCGTTGATAAGGTTTTGCCCACGTTGAGCAGGCCGACGACCAGCCGCGCCAGCCAGGTCAGTGTCTCGGCTGACCTGGCATCATGGCTGGCATCCTGTTTTGGCTGGGCGATGCGCCAGCCGGACACTGGTTTGGGATTTTTAAACGGCGGTTGCTCAAGCACTGAATGGATGGCGTCCTGTGACGCCTGGCTGGTCAGCAACTGATTACGCAGGCGAGGGGAATCCGGCGAGGCCACGTTCTCGTCCGTCTGCGGGTTGTCCAGCGGCGGCAACGGGCAGCTATTGCCCGATTCGCCGGGGATTTCGTCCGCCATTGACGGGTCTGTCATCGACGGGTTTAGCGCCGACTCTGCCAGGGCGGAAGACGGCAGCAACGTCAGTGCAAGGCACCCGCCCAGTAGCAACGCCAGTGCGCTGCCCATAACACGCTGACGCAGCTTGCGGAAACCCAGTTCGATGTCCCACGCCTCCAATGCGGTTCGGCGATTGAGGTACAGCGCGAACCCGCACGACACATACACCGGCCCCCAGACGATAAGGACCAAGGCATAAAACCCGTTGGTCAGATGCTCCAGCCAGTTCCACTCACCCTCGATGTCCAGCAAGCTGCGCCACGACCAGTCCGCCTCAATCTGTGGCGGAATCATGGCGTAGAACAGCACCATCAGGCCGATCCAGAAGATCATTTCAACGGTGCTGCCCAGCGCGGTCAGCAGACGCGCCGCCCGGGAATCCTTCTGTCCAAGCACGGCAATCCGCTGCGCACGCGGCAACCCGTCGAGTCCTTCGAGTTGCTGCACCGGCTGATAAAAGCTGCGGCTGAGGCTCAGACGGCGCCACGTCAGGCTCGCTATCAACTGCGGTTTGAGTGCGGACGGGAAGCTTTTCAGCGCCAGCCTGAGCGAAGGTGCCGAGCCGAAGAGCGCTTGGGACAGAATCAGCAGCGGGAGCCGTTCGTAGGCCGGCTTCAGCCACCAGAACACGAGCACTGCCACCGACGGGTAATCCCACAGCAGCAGGGTAATCAGTGCGAAGACCGGCAAGGTGACGATGGCCCAACTGGTCATCAGCAACGCGCGATGCCGCTGCGCCAGAAGAACGCCCAGGTCGATGGCCTCCCAGGGCGTACGTGGGCGTATGACAACGCTGGCGTCAGTCAGGCGCATGGGGCGTGCGTCCGGCAAGCGTCAGGTAGGCGCCCACGAGCAGCCACAAAGAAGCGCCCACCCCATATTTGGCCATCGCTGGTGGCCAGCTCATCGACGACCAGTACGCTTCAATGAATGCGGCGATGAGCAGGAACATCATGACCCCGCCGATCAGTCGTACGCTGGTCCGGGCAGCGCCTTGGAGCGCCTCGCTCCGGCGCAGTTGACCAGGCGCCACCAGCGCCCATCCGAGTTTGAGCCCCGCCGCACCCGCCAGCATGATGCCGGTCAGCTCGAAGGCGCTGTGTCCGACCACGAACGGCCAGAAAGTTGCCCCCATGCCCGCGTCGGTGAGATGGCCTGCAACCGCGCCAATCATCAGCCCGTTGAAGAACAGAAAAAACAGACTGCCGACGCCGAAGAGCAGGCCGCTGGCGAAGGTCTGGAAAGCAATGCCGACGTTGTGCATGACGTAGTAACCGAACATCAGCCAGTCAGTGCTCGATGCGCGCTCGGCCGTCTGCCCGATGCGCCGCGCGGCGGGCTCGTACATCGCGTGCATCTCGGCGACATCGGCCGGGCTGACGACGCTGTAGACCAGATCCGGATAGCCGTAGACCAGCAGCGCCATGAGCGTCAGGCTGCCAAAAAACAGCAGGCCGGCGAGGGCAACCCATCGCCATTCAGCACGCACCAGCCGCGGAAAGTCCGCCAGCACGAAGCTCAGCAACTGCGCAGTGAACTGGCTTCGGTGGCGATACAACTGTTGGTGGCCGCGCATCGCAAGCTGTTGCAGTTGCTCGACCAGATAACTGGCGTACCCACGGTCAATCGCCAGCGCAAGGTGTTGGCAGATCTGACGGTATTCGCGGCTGAAGCCAGCACCGGATTCGCTTTTACGTCGACTCCCTTCCAGCGCCTCAAGACGCGTTGCAAAACGCTGCCAGTCGTCTGCATGGCGTTGTTCGAACAGGCTCTGCTTCATGACGAACCGGCCAGGCTGCGGGCGATGCCGTGTAGTTGCTGGACCGGATAGTGCGGATCTGGCGAGGTAGCCAGCTGCAACGGCTGCGTGACGATGGCGGCGAGCTCCTGAGCCCTCGCCGGAGAAAGTGTGTCGTGACGCTCGGCAAAGGCTTGTATGGCGCGCTGCTCCTCCAGCAAGAGGGGCAGCGGTGGGCTCACCGCAGTGGCCTCTGCCAGTGACGACCGCTGCGGGGGTAAATCCCGATAGATGACCAGCGTGCCGGCCGCCAGATCCCCCAGGCGTTTGAACAACGGGTGCTGCAAACAGGTGAACCCGCCAACGCAGTAGCCGAAGGGCAGCATGTCGACGAAACGCAGCAGGTTGCGCAGCACTGAGGCCGACCAGCCAATCGGCGTGCCGTCATCATGAATGACCCGCAGCCCCATGATCTGTTTCCCCGGCGTGCGCCCCTGGTGCAGCACCTCGAAGAGCACCATATAGCCCCAGGTTCCGAGAAACAGCGCGAGCATGAACAGTCCGGTGCCGAAGTCGCCCAGTGTTCCCAGCACAAAAAACAGGACACCCAGCAATACGCCGCGAATCATCAGGTCGATGCCGAACGCAACGGAGCGGGGCAGTAAACCGGCGGGGCGCAGGATGAGGTCTATGCCCTCGGGCGTTTCCATGCGAACACGGGTGTCCAGCAGGACAAGCGGCGCAGCAATTCCTGGCTCTGCATGGGAAAGGGACATAAAGAAAGGTACGCCGGTGAAAGAGGTTTGATGCTAGCCACGCCGGAGCGGCTAAGCAACCGGATGATTCTGGACACAGTGTGGGAAGGGTCCTGTTACAACTTGCTGCCCACAGACAGCCGACACTTTCGCACAAACTGTGTCGCAGTATCCCAAGCGGTGGTGTGCATCCGCTGGCGTCAGACGCCCAAAGGCATCTGATAAACTCGCCCGGTCTTTTGCTCAGGATCAGCCCGTGACTTCCAGCATCTTCTGGTACGACTACGAAACCACCGGGATCAATCCACGCAACGACCGGCCGCTGCAAGTGGCGGGCATTCGTACGGACGATCAGCTCAACGAGATCGGCGAACCGATCAACCTCTATTGCCAGCCCGGCGATGACATCCTGCCCCATCCGGCCGCGTGTCTGGTGACGGGCATTACGCCTGACCGGCTTGCGGAAAAGGGCCTGTGTGAAGCGGATTTCATGACGCGATTGCACGCAGAGATGTCACTCCCTGGCACCTGCAGCGCGGGATACAACACGTTGCGATTTGACGATGAGATGACCCGCTACAGCCTTTACCGAAACTTCTTCGATCCTTACGCCCGCGAGTGGCAGAGCGGTAACAGCCGCTGGGACCTGATCGACGTGGTCCGCACGGCTTACGCATTACGCCCCGAAGGCATTGTCTGGCCGGAAGAAGAGGGCCGGGTCACGCTGAAACTCGAGCGGCTGACGGCGGCCAACGGGATCGACCATGGTCAGGCCCACGACGCGCTCTCCGACGTCCGCGCGACCATCGCACTGGCGCGCCTGGTTCGCGATAAACAACCCAAACTTTACGATTATCTTTTTGAGTTGCGCTTCAAGCACAAGGTGCAGGATCAGATTCGGTTGATGCAGCCGCTTGTGCATATATCGGGTCGGTTTTCCGCGGCGCGAAGTTATGTGAGCGTTGTACTCCCGCTGGCCTGGCATCCGGTCAACCGAAATGCATTGATTGTCTGTGACCTGTTCCATGACCACAGCCCGCTGCTGGACGAAGACGGCGAGACCTTGCGTCAGCGTCTATATACCCGTCGCGAAGATCTGCTCGAAGGCCAGTTGCCGGTCCCGCTCAAATTGCTGCATGTAAATAAATGCCCGGTCATTGCCCCGCTGAGCGTGCTTCGTGAGGAGGACCGTCAGCGTCTGCAATTGGACATGAGTGTTTATAAAACGCGCGTCGCCGCATTGAATGAAGGGCAGACGATCTGGCAGGACAAGTTGAAAAGCGTGTACGCCAACGACAACTTCGCTGCCAGTGAAGATCCGGAACAGCAGTTATACGATGGCTTCATCAATGACCGGGACCGTCGTCTCTGCGAGCAGGTGCGAACTGCCGAGCCGCAGCAACTGGCTACCGATGTCTGGCCGTTCGATGATCACCGACTGCCCGAGTTGTTATTCCGCTATCGCGCCCGCAACTTTGCTGAAACCCTGAGCGTTGCAGAGCAACAGCGCTGGCTGGCGTTTTGTCAGTTGCGCCTGAGCGACCCTCAGGCCGGCGCGCCGAATACGCTCAAGGCATTCAGCCGTGCGCTGATCGAGCTCTCACTGAAGGCCACGCCCGAGCAACTCAAGGTGCTCGCTCAATGGCAGGAATACTCTCTGATGTTGAAACAGCGTCTGGCGCTTTAAGCCAGGCTGGATTAATGGCAGGCAATAAAAAACGCCAGCATCAGCTGGCGTTTTTTTGGGGTCGGACGTTTCAGTGCGACGACTGACTCTACACCCGGGAATTAACCCAGCAGAGTTGCCCAGCCTTCAACCTCGTCGCCGCCCCACTTGGCTTTCCACTCTTTCAACGTCTTGTGGTTGCCGCCTTTGGTTTCGATGATTTCACCGTTGTGCGGGTTCTTGTATTGCTTGACCTTGCGAGCGCGCTTGGTGCCAACCGGCTTTACAGCAGCGCCACGTGGCGCCTTCATTTTGGACTCTGGATCCAACAGCGCGATGATGTCGCGCAGGGATTTCTGATATTCGCCCATCAACGTGCGCAGTTTGCCTTCGAACTCAAGTTCTTTCTGCAGTTTGTCGTCTTGTTGCAGGTTTTGCAGGCGGGCTTGCAATTCTTTGATGGCTTCTTCTGTTGCGCGGTATTCGTTGATCAATGACATGGGGGTTACCTATGTTGTGATGGGCAAGATGCGATGGGCGCATAATAATCAGAGTGTTTGCGCAAGTAAACATTTAAGAAAAGTTTTATCCGTAGCATTTTGAAATAGCCGCAGACATACGCTCGATTTAGATACACATGTTGCGTTATAGAACGCCCCTCATGGTGCAGTTCCAGCGAAGTATCTGGCGTCGAATTTCCGTCGCCGATGAACCGGTCTGGCACTTATGCATTAACCCCCGCAGGGTGCGCTTTTTTGCCGCCTGAAATGAGCGGCATACGGGTACTGCACAGTCCTCAGGTAATCGCTAGAATGGCGGCCTTTGCGAAGTTCTGGAGTTTTTCACATGCGCACTTTTCGTCTGGTGATTGCTTGCCCGGACCGTGTCGGTATCGTTGCCAAGGTCAGTAACTTTCTGGCCTCGCACAACGGCTGGATTACCGAAGCGAGTCATCACTCTGACAGTCTCAGCGGCTGGTTTTTCATGCGGCATGAAATCCGCGCCGATTCCCTGCCTTTCGACCTCGAAGGTTTCCGCCAAGCCTTTGCGCCTATCGCCGAAGAGTTTTCGATGGACTGGCGGATTACCGATTCCGCGCAGAAAAAACGCGTCGTGCTCATGGCAAGCCGGGAATCCCACTGCCTGGCCGACCTGTTGCACCGCTGGCACAGCGATGAATTGCACTGCGAAATCGCCTGCGTGATTTCCAACCACCAGGACCTGCGGAGCATGGTCGAGTGGCACAACATTCCTTATTACCATGTGCCGGTTGATCCGAAAGACAAAGAGCCGGCGTTCGCCGAAGTCTCGCGTCTGGTCAAACAACACGAAGCCGACGTTGTTGTGCTGGCGCGTTACATGCAGATTCTGCCGCCGCAACTGTGCCGGGAATACGCGCATCAGGTCATCAATATTCACCACAGCTTCCTGCCTTCGTTTGTCGGCGCCAAGCCGTATCACCAAGCGTCGCTGCGCGGCGTGAAACTGATCGGTGCTACTTGCCACTATGTGACTGAAGAACTGGACGCCGGTCCGATTATCGAGCAGGACGTGGTGCGCGTAAGCCATCGCGACAGCATCGAGAACATGGTGCGTTTCGGTCGCGACGTGGAGAAAATGGTGCTCGCTCGCGGGCTGCGCGCGCACTTGGAAGACCGCGTGCTGGTGCATGACAACAAGACAGTGGTCTTTGATTGAGCAGTGTCTAAGCGGTTTGGGGAGCCCGCTGAAGTTTCAGCGGCTCACTTCACCATGATGGTGTGCGAACACTCAGGCTTCTGCGGCGAGACAGGCGGAACAACATGAGCGACCCCCTCGACAAAGCCACATCCAAAGCCCCGCCGACCCTTGGCGAGGGGTGCCTGAGCCGTTACGACGTCGACGCAATGTCGCCGGAAGACGGCACGGACTTCGAGGGGGCGCAAGCGTTATGGAAAGAACTGACGTCTGCCAAACAGCAAAACGAATCAGACAGTCTTGATCCGCAGTAGCTTGTTTAAAAGTGGGCGCCCGACCATCAACAGAAACACCGGACCGCCTGCGACCAGATAGAAGTAATAGGTGACGATCCGCCAGATAAGGATCGCCGCCGCTGCCGTCGACTTGCCCATCATCGGCGCCAACAAGGCCGCCGACGTCAACTCCGCAGCTCCCGCACCGCCCGGCGAGAGGCTGAACTGCCCGGCGCTCAGCGAGAGCATCTGCACCAGAAACGTCCACGCCCAGTCGATATTCACGCCCAACCCTTGCAACGCCAGGTACAGCACGCTGTAACGCAGACTCCAGTGCACGCAGGTCAGCGCAAACACTTGCAGCAGTATGCGATGGGGCATCTTCCAGGTTTCCGCCAGCGCGTCGCGAAAATGCAACAGCTTGCGCGCCCAGCGAATACGCGTGGTGTTCTTGCGTTTCAGACGTTTGAGCACCCGACCGTTGAACAGAATGATGCGTCGGTGATACCGCGCGAAACCGGCGCAGGCGCAAAGCCCGGCGCCGATCAGCAGGGCGCTGGCAATGAGCATCCATTCAAGGTTTTCGCTGAGCTGGTGGAACACCGCGTAAATAAGGATGCCGATCAGTGCGAGCAGGAAAAACACCAGATCCATCAACTGGTCAGTGGCGAAAGCCGCTGTGCTCTTCGCCGGGCCGATGCCACTGCGCGAGAGCAGTGCCACCAGCGTCAGAGGCGCGCCGCTGCCACCGGGTGTCGCGCAGTAGGCAAACTCGGTCGCCATGACCACGGCAAGGCTCTTGCGCATGCCGAGCCCAGTGGCGGCGTCGCCGAGTAACAGGCGCAGGCGCATGGTGTTCATGCACCAGCCCACCAATACCATGCCGAACATGCCGATCAGGAGCATTACCGGGAAGTTGCGCAGGCGATGAAACATGTCCGCCCCGCCCATGAAAAACGGAATCAGCAGGGCGAGTATCAGTGCTGCTGCAAGCCAGCCAAGTCGCCTCACGCCGCAGACCTGGCGGCATTCAGGCCCTGTAACCAGGCAAATTTGCTCGTCGGCGTGCGGCCGTCGTTCAGCAGGCGCTCCAGGGCTTGCAGCCAATAAAGACGGGAGAAGTCGTGGCGCATGTCCACAGGGTGCAGACCCAGACGAATAGTTGCGGCGTTGTGCAATTGAGCCTCACGGTGGTTGCTGACGATTTTTGATACGCCCCGGCGCCAGGCGCTGCGAGCGCTCCAGACGATGCCGGGTGCATCGATCTCGGAAAAGTCCGGCAGACGATACAAGTGTTGGGCATCACTTGTGTAGTCCAACGGCAATTTTCGCAGGGCATCGCGCGTGCCTTCGCTCATCAGCCAGGCCGGTGCAACGAACCCGTGAAGCGGCCAGTCTTTGCGCCGGAACACTTCCATGCCGGCTTCGAGTCGCTCCATCGCCTGCTGCTCGTTGAGGGTGTAGAACTCGCCTTCCCAGGTGTAAATGCGGCGCATGAAAAAGTCCTGCGGCGTGCGCGGGGCAGGGCTGTCGTCGCAATGGTAATACCCGTGCAGCGCCAGTTCATCGCCCCGTGCAAGACGGTCGTGCATCAACCGCTGGAAATCCGGGTTGGCATCGATCGGGTCGTGCTTGTGGAAGTCCGGCACCACCAGCCAGGTAATGGGCACGTTTCCCAGCGCATCGACGGCTTCCACAAACGGGCGATAATCCGGCCAGGTCTGGGGTGCCACGTCGTGAAGGACCAGCATGACGCTGCGTGGCGTGTTCGCCAAGTGATCAGCCATGGGCATACCCCGGCTGGTGGGCGCCGAGCACTGCGTGGTAATGGCCGAGCAAGCCGGCGACGACGGTGTCCCACGCGTAGTGCCCCTCGACATGACGCCGCGCATTCGCGCCTCGGCGTGCCGCATTCTCGGCAAACAACTGACGCACGGCGACCGCCATGGCCAGCGGGTGATTGGGTTCGCACAGCAGGCCGCAGTGCTCTGGGATGATTTCGCCGAACGCACCGGCATCCACCGCGACCACCGGGATCCCGCTGGCCATGGCTTCGATCACCACCAGGCCGAAGGTCTCCTGATCCCCGGCATGCACTAGCGCATCAGCGCTTGCCAGCAGACGCGAGACCTCGGCGGCAGGGCGGAATTTATCCACAACCGTCACGTTTGTCGGCACGCTGGTTGGCATATGGGAGCCCACCAGCAACAGGTGATATCCGGCGCCCAGCGCCTTCATGCAATCGAGGAGAACGGTCAGGTTTTTCTCTTTCGACCCACGGCCGGCGAAGATAAGCAGGTGTGTTTCTTCTGTCAGGCCCAGTTCGGCCTTGAGGCCCGAATCTCGGCGAGAGGGATGAAACGTCTGCAGATCAACCCCCAACGGCTGCACATGAACGTTCTTCACACCCAGGCGGGTCAGCTTCTCCGCCATCGCGGCGCTCGGCGCCAGCACCCGGTCAAAGTTGCCGTAGAGCTTGCTCACGTAATTCTCGACGTTGGCGCCCAGCCAGGTGCCGATGCGGTTGCTCACCAGCAGCGGCAAATCGGAGTGGTAGAAGCCAATCACCGGCACGTCCAGTTGGCGCCGGGCATCCAGTGCCGCCCAGGCCGTCAGGTAAGGATCGCCGACTTCAATGAGGTCCGGCCGCAGGCTTCGCAGGGCAGCTCGCCAGGGACCGACGCGCAGCGGGAACCGATAGCCGTTGCCAAAAGGCACGGGCGGCGCCGGCACCCGGTACACGCCGTCCTCATGACTGCTTTGCGGCCCGGGAATCAGCAGGCTGTGGCGCACGCCCGGGTAAAGCGCGAGGCGACGGTGTTTGGCGTCCAGATACGTGCGCACGCCACCGCTGGCAGGGGCGTAGAACATGGTCATGTCAGCGATATGCACAGGATGCCTCCGTCCATTGATCGGTCCTTCTGGTTGACCGTCCACACATACAGATGTTCGGTTGCAGAACGTCGCACCCATGCCTGAGCCTAGGCCAATGGACGAGCGTTACGCCGCTTGCGCTAGAGTAGGGAGGTGGCCTGAGGGCTGATCAGCGGCGCCGGTCCAGTCGGGCTGTCGCCCCAGTCCCTCGGGAATATCAAATGCGACGCTTGGGTGAACGAATGCCTGACTCACAACAGATTTTTATTGGCGCTGACCTGACGGGCCAGCCGGTCGGGCAGGCGATGCGTCTGGCCAATCGTCACGGATTGGTGGCCGGCGCGACCGGTACCGGGAAAACCGTCACCTTGCAGCGTCTGGCGGAGGTGTTCAGCGATGCTGGCGTGGCGGTGTTCGCGGCGGACATCAAGGGTGATCTCTGCGGGCTCGGTGCTGCGGGTGAGCCCCAAGGCAAGATCGCCGAGCGCATCGCCGGCATGCCCTGGTTGCACCATAAACCTCAGGGTTATCCGGTGACGCTGTGGGATGTGCACGGTAAAACGGGCCATCCGTTGCGCACGACCCTGTCGGAAATGGGGCCGCTGCTGCTGGGAAGTTTGCTGGAATTGACGGACAGCCAGCAGTCGGCGCTCTACGCCGCATTCAAGGTGGCGGATCGGGAAGGTCTGTTGTTGCTGGACATCAAGGACCTCAAAGCGCTGCTCAACCATCTGCGTGACAACCCCGACGTGCTCGGCGATGACAGCGCCTTGATGACCACAGGCTCGAGTCAGGCGCTGTTACGTCGACTGGCGGTCCTTGAGCAGCAGGGCGCGGAGGCGCTGTTTGGCGAGCCGGCGCTGCAGCTGGAAGACCTTCTGCAGCCCGCAAGCGACGGCCGCGGGCAAATTCATCTGCTTGATGCCAGCCGGCTGGTGCACGAGTCGCCGAAGGTCTATGCCACCTTCCTGCTGTGGCTGCTGGCGGAGCTGTTCGAGCAGTTGCCCGAGCGCGGCGATGCCGATAAACCCTTGCTGGCGCTGTTCTTCGACGAGGCGCATTTGCTGTTTGCGGATACGCCGAAAGCGCTGCAGGAGCGGCTGGAACAAGTGGTGCGGCTGATTCGCTCGAAAGGCGTTGGCGTGTATTTCGTCACTCAGTCGCCGGGGGATCTGCCGGACTCCATTCTGGCGCAGCTCGGTTTGCGCATTCAGCACGGCCTGCGCGCGTTCACCAGCAAGGAGCAACGATCGCTGAAAGCCGTTGCGGACGGTTTTCGCCCCAATCCCGAGTTTGATGCGCTCTCGGTGCTGACGGAGTTGGGCATCGGCGAGGCGCTGGTGGGCACGCTGCAGGAAAAGGGCACGCCCGAGATCGTCCAGCGTGTGCTGGTCGCGCCGCCGCAATCTCGCATTGGGCCGTTGACCCAGGCCGAACGCGCCGCGCTGATCGCCCGGTCGCCACTGGCCGGTCGCTACGACAAACCCGTGGATCGCGAATCGGCGTATGAAATGCTGCTGGCGCGCAAAGGTGCATCGGTAGATCCCGCACACAAACCTGCCGCTGAGGAGAAGTCAGAAGGCGGCTTTGCCGACATGGCCGGTGGATTTCTGGGCGGGCTGGCGGGGCAGGCGGTCAAAAGTGCGATGCGCCAGGCCGCCACCCAGATCGGTCGCGAACTGGTGCGGGGATTGATGGGATCTTTGCTCGGGGGTAGTAAAAAACGCCGCTAGGCCTTCGCGCGCCGGCTCATTCCGATGAATGCGCATTTGATCCAGCGCCCACAAAAAAGCCCATTCAATGAATGGGCTTTTTCAGAACGGCCGGTGCAGTCAGGTCAGGCCAGCGCTTTGGACGCCAGCCAGAACAAGCCTGCCGACAGCGCGACAGTGGCGGGCAGTGTCAAAACCCATGCCAGCAGAATGTTGCGAACTGTCCCGCCCTGCAGGCCGCTTTTGTTCGCCACCATGGTCCCGGCGACGCCGGACGACAGGATGTGAGTCGTTGAAACCGGCAGGCTGAATACGTTGGCCAGCGCGATGGCGCTCGCGGTGGTGATCTGTGCAGACATGCCCTGAGCGTAGGTCATGCCTTGCTTGCCGATCTTCTCTCCGATGGTCAACACGACGCGTTTCCAGCCGACCATGGTGCCGATGCCCAGCGCCAATGCAACGGCGAAGATGACCCAGAACGGCGCGTATTCAGTGGTCGCGGTCAGGTCCTTGCGCAGTTTCTCCAGATCCGATTTTTCACGGGCATCCAGGGCCGGCAGCTTGCCGACTTTGCGTGCCGTGTCGTCCAGGCACAGCAAGTAGCGACGCACTTCAATGCGACGCTCTGGTGCGAGGCTGTGGTAGTCGTTGACGCCCTTGAGGTTGCTCAACAGCGCATCAATGGTCGGCTCGGTTTGCTCAGGGTTGCAGCTGAAACGCTCGGGCAGGTCGCCGGCCGCCGATTTGCCCAATGCCAGGTACTCGCCCAGCGTCGCGTTATTGCGCTGGTAAAACTGGCTCAGGTGCTGGGTCGCGTCTCGGGTGCGTTCGATCTGGTAGGTCGTGGTGCTCAGGTCGAGCACGAACTGCGCCGGGACGATACCGATCAGCACCAGCATGATCAGGCCGATGCCTTTCTGACCATCGTTGGAGCCGTGAACAAAGCTCACCGCCATCGCCGAAATCACCAGAACCAGGCGATTCCAGAAAGGAGGATGCTTTTTGTCGTCGAGCTTGCGGCGCTGTTCCGGGGTCTTGTGCATTTTGGACAGGGGACGCCAGGCCTTGAGCCCCAGCAGTACCAGACCTGCCACGATGAAGCCGGCCAATGGCGAGAACACCAGCGAAGCGCCGATATCGATCGCTTTTTGCCAGTTAACGCCTTCGCCCAGCGGAATGTTATTGATCAGCGCATTGGCCAGGCCTACACCCAGAATCGACCCGATCAGCGTGTGGGAGCTGGATGCCGGGATACCAAAATACCAGGTGCCGAGGTTCCAGGTAATGGCCGCCGCCAGCAGCGAAAACACCATGGCCAGACCGTGACCGGTGTTGACGTTGATCAACAACTCGACCGGCAGCAGATGGACGATGGCATACGCCACGCCGACGCCACCCAGGAGCACCCCGAGAAAATTGAACACACCCGAGAAAAATACCGCCAGATGAGGCGGCATGGCCTTGGTGTAAATGACTGTCGCCACCGCGTTGGCGGTGTCATGAAAGCCGTTGATGAACTCGAAGGTGAGGACAAACGCCAGGGCGAGCAACAAGCTCACAATCACCCAAGCATCCAGTCCGCTGAATAAATCGATCATGGAAGGTTTTCTGACCCGGTCTTAAGGGGGCGGGATTATGACAGAAAAAAAACTGCGCGATAGGCGCGCTGCTCATTGGTAGCAGCCTGCGACGAAATTTCTGTCCTGCCAGCCCGTTGACTTCCTGTCGTGAAGGAGCGTGCGAAGCATCCCTGAACCATAGACGAGTCTGTAAAACCTGGCGTTAAGGCACTTGAAACGCTTGCCGTCGGCTGTTTGAGTCAGCGACCGGCAAGCGGGCGACTCAAGGCTCTTCCTTGAGTTCTTCTTCCATCTTCTGCAGCTCTTGCTTGAACGCCTGGTCAAGCAGGCTGGCCCGTTTGCGCCAGGGCTTGCGCTCTGGCTCGGGCTGGGCGGCGTATGTTGTCACTTCGCCGCCGTACACTTCTTTGTAACGTTGTTCCTGGCGCTCTAGTTCTGCGCGCAGTTCATCTTTGGTCACGTTAATACCTGATCGAGTCGAATGTAATCCCGGTGATGACGCCGAGTCTGGAAGTGTCGCACCTGACGATCGCAATGTATCGGATCAGGAATACTCATCGGGCAGGGGCGCTGCGCAGGATGATTAACACTTCAAGCAAGGGCGGCTACGTGCACCAGAATGAAAAAACTGTCGTAGCAACATTCTTTATTGATTGCCTGCAGGATGGCAAATGACCAAGGTATTGGCCTGCCGTCGCTGAACATTGCGATCGAGTCGAGCAATGCCTGCGTGAGTTTGGATCCATGCCGGATAAGGCGGTGGATTAAACAGCGCGGTAGCGGTATTGG
Source organism: Pseudomonas sp. W2Oct36 (assembly GCF_041060465.1). NCBI lineage: Bacteria > Pseudomonadati > Pseudomonadota > Gammaproteobacteria > Pseudomonadales > Pseudomonadaceae > Pseudomonas > Pseudomonas sp. W2Oct36. The sequence continues at coordinate 168,927 of NZ_JAUERW010000003.1, read as the reverse complement.
GCCTCAATGACGGCCACTATCGCGAAGATGCGCAGGCGAGTCAACTGTCGAGACTGTCGCAGTCGGACAACTGAGGATTTATACCTTTTTGATGTACGAAGGTTCCTAAGTTGCCCAGTCCGATTTATGACGTAACTTGGCGAGTCAATTGTTTAACGCTACAGGCAGTTTTCTGGCGACGTAAATTCACGGGTTATGAAACCGCGAACAGCCGATGTGTATTTATACGCTTACAGATAAATGCGAAAGGCAGAGACAAAAACGGCCTTGGGTTAGCAAGGCCGTGCCTGGGACTTCTCAGTGGGTACCTGACCAGTAATCCAAAGAAGCCTCATATGGCAGGTGAAAGGTATAAGCAACCGTACGGCCGGTCAATTGCGATTATCGCCCACTCGTTCGATAATCGCACAAAGCTGGCTTGCCGTGGGTTCCAAAACAGGCGAGAGTGGCGTTCTACAAGGCTTTTGCGGCCACGACGAACGGTGCCAGCATGAACGATCAATTGCGTAATTCTTTCACGTCACTTGCGCCGCCGATTGTTGCGTCCCCCGCTAAAAGGATTCAGGCGCTCACCGGTGATCCTGACTTCATGACCTCTCTGGCGCGAGGGTTGGCCGTCATCCATGCATTTCAAGAGCGCAAGCGGCACCTGACCATCGCGCAGATCAGCCACCGCACGGAAATCCCCAGAGCAGCAGTTCGTCGCTGCCTGCACACACTGATCAAGCTGGGTTACGCCACCACTGACGGCCGCACGTACTCGCTGCTGCCGAAAGTGCTGACCCTCGGCCATGCCTATTTGTCCTCGACTCCCCTGGCGGTCTCGTCGCAGCCGTATCTGGATCGCATGAGTGATCAGCTGCACGAGGCCTGCAACATGGCCACACTGGAAGGCGACGACATTCTTTATATAGCCCGCTCCGCCACGACTCAGCGATTGATCTCCGTGGACCTGGCAGTGGGTGGGCGTTTGCCGGCGTACTGCACGTCCATGGGCAGAATCCTGCTGGCGGCGCTGGACGATGTGTCGTTGCAGGAATACCTCGACCATGTCGACCTGCAACCCAAAACCAGCCGCACCTTGCGCACTCCCGAAGCCTTGCTCGAATGCCTGCAGCAAGTGCGGCAACAGGGCTGGTGTATTGTCGACCAGGAACTCGAGCAGGGTTTGCGTTCCATCGCGGTGCCGGTCTACGACGCCTCGGGTCAGGTGCTCGCGGCGCTGAATGTCAGCACCAGCGCCGGTCGGGTAACGCGTAACGAGCTGGAGCAGAAGTTCTTGCCCATCATGCTGGATGCCAGCCGTGACCTCAGCACGCAGCTCTTTACCTGATGCTTAAAGGGCCGGACACACCCAGCCGGATCGCAATCACCACTCTCCGTTCGGTGATCGAACACTTAGTCGATTATCGGATTGTTCCGCTCCGGCCCCAGGCATAACCTCATTTGCAACGCCGCCTCTGTCGAGACACGGTAACCAAGTGTGAACCTGGAGCACCTCATGGCTGCAATTCTTTCCCTTCACGAAGCGGTGACGCAATTCGTCAACGATGGCGACACCGTTGCGCTGGAAGGCTTCACCCACCTGATTCCTACCGCGGCCGGACATGAGCTCATTCGCCAGAAGAAGAAAGACCTCACCCTGGTGCGCATGACCCCCGACTTGATCTATGACCAATTGATCGGCGCAGGCTGTGCGAAACGGCTGATTTTCTCGTGGGGCGGCAATCCGGGCGTCGGCTCGTTGCATCGGCTTCGCGATGCGGTCGAACGGCAATGGCCGCAACCCCTGGAGATTGAAGAACACAGCCATGCCGACCTTGCCAACGCCTACGTGGCGGGGGCGTCGGGCCTGCCTTTCGCGGTGCTGCGTGCGTATGCCGGCTCCGACTTGCCGAAGGTCAACCCGCTGATCAAGTCAGTCACCTGCCCATTCACCGGCGAAGTGCTGGCGGCGGTGCCGGCGGCACGTCCTGACGTCACCGTTATCCATGCTCAAAAAGCCGATCGCAAAGGTAACGTGCTGCTGTGGGGCATCCTTGGCGTGCAGAAAGAGGCAGCGTTGGCGGCCAGGCGCTGCATCGTCACGGTCGAGGAAATCGTCGATGACCTCAAAGCACCGATGAACGCTTGCGTGCTGCCAACCTGGGCGCTCAGCGCTGTCTGCCTTGTGCCCGGCGGCGCTCATCCTTCCTACGCCCACGGCTACTACGAACGCGACAACCGTTTCTATCAGGCGTGGGACGCCATCGCCCGCGACCGTGAGGCGTTTACCGCCTGGATTGACGAATACATCCATGGCACCCGCGACTTCGGTGAGTTCAAGCACAAGCTGGCCCACGTGGCGGAGGCTACCCAATGACCTATTCCACCAGCGAAATGATGACCGTCGCCGCCGCACGTCGGTTGAAAAATGGCGCCGTGTGCTTTGTCGGCATTGGTCTGCCCTCCAAAGCGGCCAATCTGGCGCGCCTGACGTCATCGCCTGACGTGGTGCTGATTTATGAATCAGGGCCCATCGGTGCCAAGCCTGATGTGCTGCCGCTGTCCATCGGTGACGGCGAACTGGCGGAAACCGCTGACACCGTGGTGTCCACCAGCGAAATCTTCCGTTACTGGCTGCAGGGCGGTCGGGTCGATGTCGGGTTTCTCGGCGCGGCTCAGGTCGACCGGTTCGGCAATATCAACACAACGGTGGTCGGCGACTACCACCACCCGAAAGTGCGCCTGCCGGGGGCGGGGGGCGCGCCGGAGATCGCCGGGTCGGTCAAAGAAGTGCTGATCATCCTCAAACAGTCGCCGCGGACCTTCGTCAATAAGCTGGACTTCCTGACTTCGGTCGGCCACGGCGAAGGTGGCGACTCGCGCAAACGCCTCGGCCTGCCGGGGGCCGGGCCGGTTGGCATCATCACTGACCTGTGCATCATGGAGCCGGAAGCGGGCACCCACGAATTCGTCGTGACCACGCTGCACCCGGGCGTGACCCGCGAGCAGGTGATCGCCGCCACCGGTTGGGACGTGCGTTTTGCCGACACCGTCGCGAATTCCGATGCGCCAAGTGAGTACGAACTGAACGCGCTGCGTGATCTGGAAGCGCGGACCGCTGCCGCCCATGGTCAAACGCCGGGAGAAGCATGATGCGTGACGTCTTTATCTGTGACGCGATTCGTACCCCCATTGGCCGTTTTGGTGGCGCCCTGGCGAGCGTTCGGGCGGATGATCTGGCAGCGTTGCCGATCAAGGCCCTGATGGCGCGCAACCCATCGGTCAACTGGGATGAGCTGGACGAAGTGTTCCTTGGCTGCGCCAATCAGGCCGGTGAGGACAACCGTAACGTCGCCCGTATGGCGGCGCTGTTGGCGGGGTTGCCGGCGAGCGTGCCGGGCGTGACCGTCAATCGCCTGTGCGCTTCGGGCCTGGACGCGGTGGGTTCTGCGTTCCGCGCTATCGCCTGCGGTGAAATGGAGCTGGCCATCGCCGGCGGCGTCGAGTCCATGTCACGCGCGCCGTTCGTGATGGGCAAGGCCGACACGGCATTCGGCCGCACCCAAAAGCTGGAAGACACCACCCTGGGCTGGCGTTTCGTCAATCCGCAGATGAAGGACCGGTACGGCGTTGAGACCATGCCGCAGACCGGCGACAACGTCGCTGAGGATTTCGGCATCTCCCGGGAGGATCAGGATGCGTTCGCCCTGCGCAGCCAGCAACGCACGGCGGCGGCTCAGGCTGCGGGCTTCTTCGCCGAAGAAATCGTGCCCGTGTGGGTCGCCCACAAGAAAGGCGAGACCGTCGTCGACACCGACGAGCACCCCCGTGCCGACACCAGCCTTGAGGCACTCAGCAAGCTCAAGCCGGTCAACGGCCCCGGCAAAACGGTCACGGCCGGCAACGCAGCGGGGCTGAACGACGGCGCGGCGGCGATGATTCTGGCGTCCGCCGAAGCCGTGAAGAAACACGTCCTGACGCCCCGCGCCCGCGTGTTGGGCATGGCCAGTGCCGGCGTGGAGCCACGCGTCATGGGCATCGGCCCGGTGCCGGCGGTGCGCAAACTGCTTGGACGGCTGGGGATGGCGGTCAGTGATTTCGACGTCATCGAACTCAACGAGGCCTTCGCCAGCCAAGGCTTGGCGGTCATGCGTGAGCTGGGTATCGCCGACGACTCGCCGAAGGTCAATCCCAACGGTGGCTCGATCTCGCTGGGGCATCCGCTGGGCATGAGCGGCGCGCGTCTGGTGCTGACGGCCTTGCATCAATTGGAGAAAACCGGCGGCAGCAAAGCGCTGGCAACAATGTGCGTCGGTGTGGGGCAGGGGCTGGCCCTCGCGATAGCGCGCTAAACGGCAGTCCCGCAACTCAGCCACCCGAGTCATCGGTTGCTTCCACGAAAGGAGCAACTTGCTGACTCGGGTGGTTGTCCTTGTGATGTCGAAACGTTACTGCTTAAGTCTAAATGTTGCAGGTTATGTCTTAGACTGGCTGACCTTACTAACACCTGGGGAGATAATAATGACAACGACTCACTACACCGGCGAAGAGCGGCGCAAGCGGATCTTCGCCATCGTCGGGGCTTCATCGGGCAATCTCGTCGAATGGTTCGACTTCTACGTCTACGCCTTCTGCGCCATCTATTTCGCGCCTGCGTTCTTTCCTTCCGATGACCCGACCGTTCAATTGCTCAATACAGCGGGTGTTTTTGCTGCTGGCTTCCTGATGCGGCCTATCGGCGGCTGGCTGTTCGGTCGCGTGGCCGACAAGCACGGCCGCAAGAACTCGATGATGATTTCCGTGCTGATGATGTGTGCGGGCTCGCTGGTCATTGCCTGTCTTCCCACCTATGCATCGATCGGTGCCTGGGCGCCGTTTCTGCTGTTGATGGCGCGCCTGTTTCAAGGCCTGTCGGTGGGTGGTGAGTACGGCACCACCGCCACGTACATGAGCGAAGTCGCGTTGCGGGGGCAGCGCGGGTTTTTCGCTTCGTTTCAGTACGTGACGCTGATTGGCGGCCAGCTGTTGGCCGTGCTGACCGTGGTCATCCTGCAGCAGTTTCTCAGTGCCGATGAGCTGAAAGCCTACGGCTGGCGGATTCCGTTCGTGGTCGGTGCGGTGGCGGCGGTGATTTCGCTGGTGCTGCGCCGGTCGCTGAAAGAGACCACCACCGCCGAAGTCCGTCAGAACAAAGACGCGGGAAGCGTGTCTGCGTTGTTTCGCGATCACAAAGCGGCGTTCATCACCGTGCTCGGCTACACCGCCGGCGGCTCGCTGATTTTCTACACCTTCACCACGTATATGCAGAAATACCTGGTCAACACCGTGCACATGGACGCCAAGGTCGCGAGCTACATCATGACCGGCGCACTGTTCCTGTACATGTGCATGCAGCCGGTGTTCGGCATGCTCGCTGACAAGATCGGCCGTCGCGCTTCGATGCTGTGGTTCGGCGGGCTGGGCACGCTGTGCACGGTGCCGCTGCTGCTGACCCTGAAAACCACCACCAGCCCGATCATCGCGTTCGTGCTGATCACCCTGGCGCTGGCCATCGTCAGTTTCTACACCTCCATCAGCGGCCTGGTGAAAGCCGAGATGTTCCCCGTTCAGGTTCGTGCGCTGGGCGTTGGTCTGGCCTACGCCGTGGCTAACGCGATCTTCGGTGGCTCGGCTGAATACGTGGCCCTGGGCCTGAAGAACATGGGCATGGAAAACACCTTCTACTGGTACGTCACCGCGATGATGGCGATTGCTTTTCTGTTCAGCCTGCGACTGCCGAAGAAGCCGGCTTACTTGCACGAAGATCACTGATCCCCGGATCTTGAGGCGCGCGTCCTTGCCGGGCGCGTGCTGTCCCTATTGATCACACTCATTCCACGTGTTTCACGGAGCGACTGCCATGGCGTTCGTACAACTCGAAGACGGTGAGCTGCATTATGAAATTGACGGCCCGGTGGATGCGCCGGTGCTGGTGCTGTCCAACTCACTGGGCACCGACCTGCATATGTGGGACGCGCAGATCCCGGCGCTGAGCAAGTCATTCCGCGTCGTGCGTTACGACACACGCGGCCACGGCCAGTCCCTGGTCACCCAGGGGCCTTACACCCTCTCGCAACTGGGACGCGACGTGCTGGCGCTGCTCGATGCATTGAAAATCGAACGCGCGCATTTTTGCGGATTGTCCATGGGCGGCCTGATCGGTCAGTGGCTGGGCATCCATGCCAACGACCGGCTGCACAAGCTGATTCTGTGCAACACCGCCGCGAAGATCGGCGACACGGAAACCTGGGCACCGCGCATCGCGCAGGTGGAGAAGGGAGGTGAGCGGGCAATGACGGAAATGGGCGCTGGCGCCATTGGGCGTTGGTTTACCCCCGCCTTTGCCAGTCAGCACCCCGACAAAGTTACGCCCATCACCGACGTACTGGCGGCAACTTCCCCATTGGGTTACGCCGCCTGCTGCGCTGCCGTCCGGGATGCCGATCTGCGCAAGGAAGTCGGTTCGATCACCGTGCCCACGCTGATCATCTGCGGCAGCCATGACGCCGTCACGACGGTGGCGGACGGGCATTTTCTGCAGAACCACATCCACGGCAGCGAGCTCTCCGACTATTACGCCGCGCACCTGTCCAGCGTCGAGTTGGGTGAAGTCTTCGCCCTGCGCGTGACGGAATTTTTGCTGGCGTGACGTCTGCGGGCTGCTCGCTTACGGCTTGAAAAAGCCGTGGTGACAGCCAAAAAAAACCCACCAATCGGTGGGTTTTTTCATACGCGCTGGATCAGAACAAGCGGGTGGACGGCACATCGCCCGCCGTTGGCTGACGCTCGCCGGTCGGGGTCTGTTCGTACCAGCCGCCGCCCAGGGCGCGGTACAAATTGACCTCGCTGCTGAGCTGGGACAGGCGATCGGTGATCAACGACTGTTGCGCGTTGAACAACTGACGCTGAGCGTCGAGGAATGTCAGGTTGCTGTCGATCCCGATGCGGTAGCGACGCTCGGCCAGACGGTAGTAGTCCTGGTTGGCGTTGACGAAGTCCGTCTGCGCCTTGAGCTGATCGGTGTAGGTCTTGCGCGCGGCCAGACCGTCGGAGACTTCCTGGAACGCCGTCTGAATCGCCTTCTCGTAGTTGGCGACGCCGATGTCTTTCTGGATCTTCGAGTAGTCGAGGCTTGCGCGCAGACTGCCTGCGTTGAAGATCGGCAGATTGATCGTCGGCTCGAACAACCACGTCCCCGAACCGCCCTTGAACAGGCCGCTCAGATCGCCGCTCGCCGTACCGGCGCTGGCCGTGAGGCTGATGCTCGGGAAGAACGCGGCACGTGCGGCGCCGATGTTGGCGTTGGCGGCTTTCAGGCTGTATTCGGCCTGCAGAATGTCCGGACGACGCTGCAGCAATTCCGACGGCAGACCCGCTGGCATCTCGTTGAGCATGTCAGCGCTCAATGGTTTCGAGGCGGGCAGGTTGGCTGGCAGACTGGTGCCCAACAACAGCACCAGGTTGTTTTCGTCCTGGGCGACCAGCCGCTGATACTGAGCCAGCTTGACGCGGGCGCTTTCGACGGAGGTGCGCGACTGCGCCAGATCCAGCGCCGAGGCCACGCCCACTTCGCTGCTGCGGGAAGTGAGACGCAGGCTTTCCTCGAAGGCGCCCAAGGTGTCCTGGGTCAGCTTCAACAGCTCTTTGTCCGCTTCCCACGTCAGGTAGGCATTGGCAACGTTGGCGACCAGGCTGATCTGCGTGCTGCGACGGCCTTCTTCACCGGCGAAGTAGGTCTGCAGCGCCTGCTCACTCAGGCTGCGCACCCGGCCGAACAGATCCAGCTCATAGGAACTGATACCCAGACCCACCGAATACTGACTGGTGATATTGGATTCGCCCGTTTGCGACAGGTCACCCGGAACGCGCTGACGCGTGCCGCTGCCCGAGGCTGCGACGGCCGGGAACAGGTCCGCACGTTGAATGCGGTACTGCGCGCGGTAGGCGTCGATGTTCAGCGCGGCGACGCGCAGGTCACGGTTGTTCTGCAGCGACGTCTGAATCAGCTGCTGCAGCGCCGGGTCATGGAAAAACTGACGCCAGCCTTGCTCGGCCGCCGCCTGATTCGCCGCCTGGGCCGGCGAATACGCCGGACCTTGCGGGAACTGAGCCGGCACCGGTGCGGCGGGCTGCTTGTAATCGGGGATCAACGAGCAGCCGCCGAGAATGAACGCGGTGACCGCCAGCGAAATCAGGGACTTGCTCATTGGCCAGCCTCATCGTGTGGAGTGTGTTTCTGTTTGCCTTTGAACAGCGAGGATATCGAAACGAAGAACAACGGTACCCAGAAGATCGCCAGAATAACCGCGGTGATCATACCGCCGATTACGCCCGTACCGATCGAATGCTGGCTACCGGCACCGGCACCCGAGGAAATCGCCAGCGGGACTACACCGAGGATGAACGCCATGGACGTCATCACGATCGGCCGCAGACGCATCCGGCAGGCTTCGATGGTTGCGTCCACGATGCCCTTGCCCTGCTCATGCAGTTCCTTGGCGAACTCGACGATCAGAATGGCGTTTTTCGCTGCCAGACCTACCGTCACCAAGAGCCCTACCTGGAAGAACACGTCGTTGGACAGGCCGCGCAGGCTCGTTGCAACCAGCGCACCGATCACCCCAAGCGGGATCACCAGCAGCACGGCGATCGGAATCGACCAGCTTTCATACAGCGCCGCCAGACACAGGAACACGATCAGAATGGACAGTGCGTACAGCGCCGGAGCCTGGGAACCGGACAGACGCTCTTCATAGGACAGACCCGTCCACGAGAGACCAACGCCGGCCGGCAATTTCTTCGCCAGTTGCTCGATCTCGGCCATCGCTTCACCGGTGCTGTAACCCGGCGCCGGAGTACCCAGCACTTCCTCGGCCGGCACACCGTTGTAACGTGACAGCTTCGGCGAACCGAATACCCACTCTCCGCTGGCGAACGAGGCAAAAGGCACCATCTCGCCGGCGGTATTGCGCACGTACCACTTCTTCAAGTCTTCCGGCTTCATCCGCGCACTGGCATCGCCCTGCACGTACACCTTCTTGACCCGACCGCGGTCGATGAAGTCGTTGATGTAGCTGCCACCCATCGCGATGGACAGCGTGGTGTTGATGTCCGACAGGCTCAGACCCAGTGCCTGCGCGCGCTCGTCATCGATGACCAGTTGATACTGCGGCTCATCGTTCAGACCGTTCGGACGCACGCCCGCCAGAATCTTGCTCTGTGCCGCCATGCCCAGCAGTTGGTTACGCGCTTCCATCAGCTTGGCGTGACCCACGCCGCCCTGATCCTGCAAATACACGTCGAAACCGGTGGCGTTACCCAGTTCCAGTACCGCAGGCGGTACGACCGCGAAGGTCATTGCATCGCGGAAACCGAAGAAGTGCTGCTGCGCCCGTTTGGCCAGCTCGAACACGCTGTTGGAGGCATTACGATCGCCCCACGGTTTCAGCATGATAAACGCCAGACCGGAGCTCTGACCGCGACCGGCAAAGTTGAAGCCGTTAACGGTGAACACCGAATTGACCGCGCCCGATTCTTCTTCCAGCAGGTACTTACGCATGTTGTCGATGACGGTCTGCGTACGTTCAGCCGAGGAGCCCGGTGGCGTCTGCACCTGGGCGAAAATAACGCCCTGGTCTTCTTCCGGCAGGAACGCGCTCGGAATGCGGGTGAACATCCAGATGGTGCCGCAGACAATCAGCGCATACACGATAAAGGCCGGAACCTTGTGCTTGAGCATGTTGCCGACGCCACGCTCGTAGCTCACTACGCTGCGGTCGAAGGTACGGTTGAACCAGCCAAAGAATCCACGTTTCGGCTGCCCGTGTTTCTCGTGGTCGATCGGCTTGAGCAGGGTGGAGCACAACGCCGGGGTGAAGATCAGCGCGACCAGTACCGAAAGCGCCATCGCCGAAACGATGGTGATAGAGAACTGCCGGTAGATCACACCCGTGGAGCCGCCGAAGAACGCCATTGGCAACAGAACCGCACACAACACCAGTGCGATACCGACCAGTGCGCCCTGGATCTGCTCCATGGATTTGATCGTGGCGTCCCGCGGCGAAAGTTTGTCCTCCGCCATCACCCGCTCGACGTTTTCCACCACAACGATGGCATCGTCCACCAGCAAGCCGATGGCGAGAATCACCCCGAACATGGTCAGCGTGTTGATGGTGAAGCCAGCCGCCGCGAGGATCCCGAACGTACCCAGCAATACCACCGGCACGGTCATCGTGGTGATGATGGTGGCGCGGAAGTTCTGCAGGAACAGGTACATCACCAGGAACACCAGGATGATCGCTTCACCCAGGGTGTGAACCACACCGGTGATGGATTCCTGAACCACTGGCGTGGTGTCGTACGGGTAAACCACTTTCATGCCAGGCGGAAAGAACGGCTCCAGCTGGGCAATCGTGGCGCGGATCGCCTTGGCGGTGTCCAGCGCGTTGGCACCGGTCGCCAGCTTGATCGCCAGACCTGAGGCCGCCTTGCCGTTGAACTGTGCGTCAATGCTGTAGTTTTCGCCGCCCAGACCGACTTTGGCGACGTCTTTGAGACGAACCTGCGAACCGTCCTGATTGACCTTCAACAGAATGTTGCCGAACTGCTCGGCCGTCTGCAGACGGGTTTTACCGATGATCGTGGCGTTCAGCTGCTGGCCCTTGAGCGCAGGCAAACCGCCGATCTGGCCGGAAGACACCTGAACGTTTTGGGCAGTGATGGCCGTCTTGACGTCGACCGGCGTCAGCTGAAAGTTGTTCAGCTTGGCCGGATCGAGCCAGATACGCATGGCGTACTGGGCACCGAAAACCTGGAAGTCACCCACACCGGAGGTACGGGAAATCGGGTCCTGCATGTTCGACACGATGTAGTTGGACAAGTCTTCCTTGCCCATGCTGCCGTCTTCGGACACCAGACCGACGACCATCAGGAAGTTCTTCACCGCCTTGGTCACGCGGATACCCTGTTGCTGCACCTCTTGGGGCAGTAGCGGGGTGGCCAGGTTGAGCTTGTTCTGCACCTGAACCTGAGCGATGTCGGGGTTGGTCCCCTGGTTGAACGTCGCGGTGATGGTCATGCTGCCGTCGGAGTTACTTTCCGAGGACACATAACGCAGGTTGTCGATACCGTTGAGCTGCTGCTCGATCACCTGAACCACGGTGTCCTGCACGGTTTGCGCGTTCGCGCCCGGGTAGGTCACCTGGATTGCGATGGCCGGTGGGGCAATGGCCGGGTATTGGTTGATCGGTAGCTTGAGGATCGAAAGCGTCCCCACCAGCATGATCACGAGGGCAATTACCCACGCGAAAATTGGCCGGTCGATAAAAAATTTCGACATGAATTACTCCCCTTTGCTGCCTGCGGCTTTATCAGTTGCCGGGGCAGTTGCCGGGTTAGCTGCATTGACGTTGGTGGCTTCGGCCACTTTCACTTCAGCACCTGGCTTGACGTATTGCAGCCCTTCGGTGATCACGCGATCACCTGCGCTCAAGCCTTTTTCTACCAGCCAGTCGCTGCCGATAGTACGGTTGGCGACCAGGGTCCGGGACTCGACCTTGTTATCGGCATTCACCACCAGTGCGGTCGGGGTGCCTTTCAGGTCGCGGGTGACGCCTTGCTGTGGAACCAGAATCGCATTTTCAGCCACGCCCGATTGCAGTCGTGCGTGCACGAACATGCCTGGAAGCAGCGTGTGGTCCGGGTTCGGGAACACGGCGCGCAGCGTCACGGAACCGGTGGTCTGGTCGACCGACACTTCGGAGAACTCGAGCTTGCCTTCAGTTGAATAGAGGCTGCCGTCTTCCAGCACCAGCTTGACCTTGGCGGCGTTGTCGCCGGCTTTCTGCAGCTTGCCGCTTTCCAGCTCGCGACGCAGCTTGAGCATGTCGGCCGAAGACTGAATCACGTCGACGTAGATCGGGTCGAGCTGCTGAATGGTGGCCATCGCATCGGCCTGACCATTGCTGACCAGCGCACCTTCCGTCACCAGCGAACGACCAATGCGGCCGGAAATCGGCGCGTAGACCTTGGTGTAACGCAGGTTGATCTCGGCTGTCTGCACCGCCGCCTTCGCTTCGCGGGCCGAACCGACCGCCGTGTCGTATTCCTGACGGCTGACCGCTTGCTCGTTGATCAGCTGCTTGTAGCGGCCAGCGAGGGAGTTGGAGGATTCGTAGGTGGCTTTGGCGCTGTCCAGGGTGGCCTGGTAAATCGCCGGATCGATCTGGTAGAGCTGCTGACCGGCTTTGACGTCTCCACCTTCGGTGAACAGACGCTTGAGGATGATGCCGTTCACTTGCGGACGTACTTCGGCGATCCGGAACGCGGTGGTCCGGCCCGGCAGTTCAGACGTCAGGGTGTAGGCCTGGGTTTTCAGAGTAACGACGCCGACCTGAGGGGGCGGTGGTGCTGCGGCCGCTTCTTCCTTCTTGCTGCATCCGGAGAGCAGCGATGCCAGGGCGACGGCAGTGACCAGAACGGTAACAGCTGGCTTGAATTGCATGAAGATCCTCGGGTCAGGAGCCTGAACTCATGAAAAGTGGAAAGGGGCGGGAAAGGGTTCCTGCTGGATAAGTAGGATGCTAATGAATATACTTACATTCACGGTTGTTTGTAAACACCCAAGAGTGTGACACTCCAGCGCACCGAGGGCATCGATTGTAGATCCGGGACAAGGCATTACAAAGGCCGCCCGACATGCTGTTCAGGCCACTCGACCAGAGCGCTTGACGCATTTTCATAGAGGTTTTTACTGCCATGGTCCGACGCACGAAAGAAGAGGCTCAGGAAACCCGCAGGCAGATTCTGGAAGCTGCCGAGCAGGCTTTCTATGATCGAGGGGTTTCCCGCACGACGCTCGCCGACATTGCGGCCCTGGCTGGCGTGACCCGTGGCGCGATCTATTGGCATTTCAGCAACAAGGCCGATCTGGTCCAGGCGATGCTCGACAGTCTGCACGAGCCCCTCGAGGAAATGGCAAGAGCGAGTGAGAGCGAAGATGAGGTTGATCCACTGGGATGGACGCGCAAGCTTCTCATTCATTTGTTTCAACAAGTTGCCAGCGATCCTAAAACCCGCCGCATCAATGAAATCCTGTTTCATAAATTCGAATTTACCGACGAAATGTGTGACATGCGGCAACAACGGCAGTTTGTCTGGCTTGACGCCAACGAGCGGATCGCACTGGCACTCAGTAACGCCTCCCGGCAAGGCCAGCTCCCCGCTGACATCAATCCGCAACGCGCGGCGATCTGCCTGCACGCTTATATACACGGCATTCTCGGCCAGTGGCTGCTGGTGCCGGAAAGCTTCTCGCTGCAGGATGATGCGGAGCGATTGGTCGATGGCATTCTCGACATGCTCCGCTTCAGCCCGGCGTTGCGCGACCCGGTGTCTTCCGCATTCTCAGTCAGCTGACCTGCCAGCACCGGGCCGGTCCCTGGGAAAACGGCGCTGTGTGGCGGTTGGCCTGTATCTATACCGCGCCTGACCTTCGCTGAACAGGCGGTTTACCCTCGCTTTACCCAGCGATTACGGTGATTCAGCCCTCATTCAGGCAGGGGTGCCCATTGAAGTGCCGAATGCTGCCCTATTGCAATCTGGCGTCTACGCTCTCCCCATAACCAATAAGAGTGGGGGCGAGGCGATGGCAGTTGTATCAAAAAACGCATGCAGAACACTTCTGGTTAGTGCGCTTGCCGCCCTGAGCATCGGACACGGGTGGGCAGCGGGCGACGAAGTCCAGGAAGCGGAAGCCGCCAAGGGGCTGCTGGAAAAAGCCGTGGCCCGTTACCGCGTCCAGGGTGACAAGGCGCTCGCCGAATTCAGCCGTCAGGGCGAGTTCGTCGATGGCGAGCGTTATGTCTTCGTCACCGATACCAAGGGGATTATGCTAGCAAGTGGTGGGCCATCGGTGGCGCTGATCGGCCGTGACGTATCGTCGGTGCTCGATCCTGAGCTGCAGAAAAACTTCAAGCAGGTGCTGCAAACCCCGGAAAGCGCCGGCATTCAGCAGGCCGAGTATCGCTGGCAGAACTGGCGCGACGGTAAAGTCGAGCGCAAGCGCGTGTATTTTCAGCGCATCGGCGATCGGGTTCTGGCCGTCGGTTACTACCTGCCGCGCGCTTCGCCGGAGCAGGCGAGGGCGTTGCTCGACAAGGCGTCCAAGGCGCTGGAACAGGATAAGGACGGCACCCTTCGCGCCATCAACGACCTCAAGGGCGGATTTCTGCAAGATGATCTGTACGTCTTCGTGGTGAACGTCGACACCAAACGCTATGTCGCCCATGGCACCAACCTGCGGCTGGTGAATACCGACTTCAGCAAGGTCAAGGACCCTGAAGGCAAGCCGGTCGGCATTCCGATGCTCGAGCTCGTCAAGAAACAGTCTGAAGGCGAATACGAATACCGCTGGCGCAACCCGGTCACCAGCAAAATCGAACACAAGCACGCCTACGTGCGCAAGGTCGGTGCATTCCTGGTGGCGGTGGGTTATTACAGCGGCTGATCGCCCTGACAGGTTCGTTTAGCGGTCCTTGTCGTCCCGCCCGCGCAGCAGGTTGTTGGGCATCGCCAGTGCAGCAGACAAACCCAGCAGCGACACGGCTGCGCTGGTGATCAACAGGTGCTGAAAGGTCATCGACAGCTGCCCGCGCAGCAATTCAAGCGCGGGACCGCTGGCGGCGTGCAGACTGTCCATCAGCACATTGCCCGAACCTTCGCCCGGGATCGAACTGCCGCCGACCTGGGCAATCCCTGAACCGGCGAGCATCGCCAGCAGCAGTGCTGACATCGTTGCGACACCGACTGCACCGCCCAATGACCGAAACAGGTTGGTCGTACTGGTCGCCACGCCCATGTCTTTAACCTCCACCGAGTTCTGCGTGCCCACCAGCGAGGTCGGAAACTGCATGCCGCTGGCGATGCCGGTGAGGACCATGAACAGGCTCGTCAGAAGGGCCGACTGCGGCGGCGTGAAGGCGATACCGAGGATTGCCAGCGGCATCAACGCCGCGCCGGTGAGGATGATCGGTTTGTAGCGGCCCGTCAGCGAAGTGCGGCGGCCACCAAAGTACGCGCCGATAGGCATGCCGATGGCCAGTGGCATCAGGTGCAACGCCGCGCTGTCGGCCCCCGCACCGGTGACGGTCTGAAAGCGCAACGGCAGCAGCACGATGAGCGAAATGGCCTGAAAGCTGGTGAAGAAAATCGTGCACCAGCAGAGCACCGCGCTGCGATTGGCGAACAGATGCATGGGCAGCAGAGGCTCGCGAGTGCGCCGCTCATACAGCACAAAAATCAGCAGTGCGAGCAGCGCCACCGACAGTTGCAGGACCACCGACTCGTCGCGCCAGCTGCGACCCTGGCCGATTTCGGTAATGCCCAGCAGCAACGACGTCAGGCCGATGATCATGAGCACCGTGCCCAGGTAGTCGATCACCGGTTTGCGTTGGGGGATCGGCAGGCCCACCAGCGTTTTGCGCGCCACCCACCAGGCCGCCAGCCCCAGCGGGAGATTGATAATGAACACCCAGCGCCACGACAGGTACTCGGTCATGAAGCCGCCGAGCACCGGCCCGGCGACGCTCGCCGCAGCGTACATGCCGCTGAAGTAACCCTGATAGCGACCGCGCTCCCGGGGCGGAACGATGTCGCCGATGATCGCCTGGCTCACGGACACCATGCCGCCGGCGCCGATGCCTTGCAGCACCCGCGCCAGCACCAGTTGCTCCATGCTCTGGGCCATGGCGCAGAACAGCGAGGCGAGGGTAAAGGTCGCCAGCCCGAACAGCATCAAGCGGCGTCGGCCATATAAATCCCCCAGCTTGCCGTAAATCGGCACGGCCACGGTGAGCGCGACCATGTAGGCCGAGATCACCCAGGCGAGCAGGTCGAAATCCTGGAATTGGGCGGAGATGGCCGGCATTGAAACCGCGACGATGGTCTGATCCAGCGCGCTGAGAAACACGGCCATCATCAGCGCAAACAGAATGCTGCGGATGTCCGGACGGGGTTGATTAAGGCTCGTCACAGAAGGGACTCGACTGGCAGATTGACCCGCTGAACATCCGCAGGAATTTGCGCCAAGTCTAGTCCGTTAGCTTGCTAATCGATAGCAGGCTGTGGGGATTTTCGCAGTACGTTGACCCGCGTTACGTCGACCGGCAGTTGCCGTCAACGAAGGGCGCTGAACGTCGCATCAGTGGGCATGCAATGCCCCATCGTGCAGACCACCGCCACGCGGGGCGTCTGCCGCATTTGTTCGATTCGGTAAGCACCTGCGGCGTACAGGCTCAACACGGCAGTAACGGCGACGACATAAACGCACTGTCTTTTTATTGTGGTTCTCATGACATTTGCCTCGATCCGGTAGGACGACTGTTTCAAAGCGGACACTGTCAGTGTAGGTCGCTATCGGCGAGTGGACCGGGCGATGGGGATTGAATGTTTGTATCAGCCGGGCCGTTGGTGAAGAGCCAGCATTGCGCCGCTCAGCCGATGCGCCGCTCAGCCGCCTGCAGCGACAGCCAGTCCAGCAGATCCTGCAGTGTGGAAGGAACGCTGGCGCCTTTGGGATGCACGAAGTAATACGCCGCGCCGGTCCGGACCTTCAGCTCGAAAGGCATGACCAGGCGCCCCGCGCTCAGGTCTTCGCCGATCAGCGACCAGTCGCCAATGGCGACCCCCGTCCCTTGTGAGGCGACCGTCATCGCCAGGTCCATCGTGTCGAAGTGCTGACCGTGCTCGACATTGCTCAGCTTCGCTCCGGCGGCCTTCAGCCACAGCGTCCAGTCACGCTCGTCGAGGGTGGGGTGCAGGAGCATGTGCCGTTCCAGATCGGCGGCGCGGGCGAGGGGATTGCTGGACGCCAGGGACGGCGAGCACACCGGCGTCAGTTGTTCGTCGAACAGGTGCTGCACGTGACTGGAATCAACCGGTTTCGCGCCGAACACCACGGCGGCATCGAAATCCTCACGCCTAAAATCCACCGTGTGCGCGCTCGTCGTGGTCAGTTGCACCGGCACGTCAGGCCGTTCTTTCTGCCACTGCATCAGGCGCGGCAACAACCAGCGGCTGATGCAGGTCGGTGCCTTGATTTGCAGCGCCCTCGGTCTGGCATCGACTTGATCCACCGCCGCCTCGATCAGGCTGAACACTTGCTCAATGTGCGGCAGCAGCTCGCGGCCCTGGGCGGTCAGGCTCAAGCCACGGGCCTGACGATTGAACAGGCGATAGCCCAAGTGAGCTTCCAGCCCGGCGATCTGCCGGCTGACGGCGCCCTGGGTGAGGTGCAGCGCCTCCGCAGCCCGGGTGAAATTGCAGCACTTCGCCGTGATCAGGAACGTATGCAGCGCGGGCAGGGGAGGAAGGCGTTTCATCGGCGGGTGAGCCATGAGCTGAGGACATGGCTAAGCATGACATTTTTTGCGTTGTGGTCGATACGGCCCCGCAGCTTCAATAGTCGCCTATCGAGCCTGGCACATTGCGGGCGGCGTTGCGACAGGCATACAGAGGGACAGAGACATGGCGACGTGCGGGGAAGTGCTGGTCAGGTTGCTGGAAGCCTACGGGGTCGAGCGGGTGTTCGGGATTCCGGGCGTGCACACGGTTGAGCTGTACCGAGGGCTGGCCGGTTCGTCGATCACCCACATCACCCCGCGCCATGAACAGGGCGCAGGGTTCATGGCCGATGGATATGCGCGCACGCGAGGCAAGCCGGGCGTGTGCTTCATCATTACCGGCCCCGGCATGACCAATATCACCACCGCGATGGGCCAGGCCTATGGGGACTCGATCCCGATGCTGGTGATCTCCAGCGTGCAGTCGCGCAGTCAGTTGGGCGGCGGTCGCGGCAAGCTGCATGAACTGCCGTCCCAGAGTGCGCTGGTCGCGGGCGTCGCGGCGTTTTCTCATACGCTGATGTCAGCGGCCGAGTTGCCGTCGGTGCTGGCCCGGGCGTTTGCGGTGTTTCAAGCAGCGCGGCCGCGTCCGGTGCATATCGAGATTCCGCTGGATGTGCTGGTGGAAAATGCCGACGCCCTGCTGCACAGCCAGGCGGTATCGGTGACCCGCGCGGGGCCGGCACCCGCTGCGATCCGGCACATGGCGAGTCTGCTCGCCACCGCGCAACGGCCGTTGATTCTCGCGGGAGGCGGCGCCATTGACGCCGCCCCGGCATTGACGCGTCTGGCCGAACGACTCGGCGCGCCGGTCGCGCTGACCATTAACGCCAAAGGAATGCTGCCGGGCGCTCACCCGCTGCTGATCGGTTCGACGCAGTCCCTCCATGCCACCCGTGAGGTCATTGAAAACGCCGACGTGGTGCTGGCCATCGGTACTGAACTGGCCGAGACGGATTACGACATTACCTTTCAGGGCCACTTCAAGATTCCGGGCGCGTTGCTGCGCATCGACATCGACCCCGATCAGACTGTGCGCAACTTTCCGCCAACGGTTGCGCTGGTCTCCGACGCTCAACACGCCGCTGAAGCCTTGGTGGACGCGCTGGTCGGCGAAGTGCTGGCGCCACGCAGCCAAGACTGGGGCGCTGCGCCGGTTGCGGCGCTGAGGACGAGCCTTGAGGCGGGCTGGGACGATGCCACCCGTGGGCAGACGCTGTTCTTGCAAACGGTGCTTGAAGTATTGCCGGAAGCCGTGATCGTGGGCGACTCCACCCAGCCCGTCTACACCGGCAACCTGACCCTGGACCTCGACAAGCCTCGCCGCTGGTTCAACTCATCAACCGGTTACGGAACCCTGGGTTACGCATTGCCCGCCGCCGTGGGCGCCTGGCTGGGCAGTCGCGACGCTGGAGAGTCCAATTCAGTGGTGTGCCTGATCGGTGATGGCGGTTTGCAGTTCACCTTGTCCGAACTGGCGAGTGCGGTGGAAGCGCGAACGCCGATTATCGTGCTGCTGTGGAATAACCAGGGTTACGAAGAGATCAAGAAGTACATGGTCAACCGCGCCATTGAGCCCATCGGCGTCGATATTTACACGCCTGAATTCATCGGTGTGGCCAAAGCGCTGGGGTGCGCCGCGGAGGCGGTGGGCAGCGTTGAGCAATTGACCGCCGCCCTGCACTCAGCCAGCCAGCGCAGCGGTCCGACGTTGATCGAGATCGACCAGGCTCAATGGATGAGCAGCTGCGACTGACGGTTTCATCTGGCGGACCGAGACGGCGTATTCACCGCCTGATCAAACCGTGCTGCGCAGGCGCGCCAGATCCCGCAACGGTGGCGCGCCGAACAGGCGGCTGTATTCGCGGCTGAACTGCGAAGCGCTTTCGTAGCCGACCCGGTAGCCAGCGGCCGAGGCTTCGAGGCCGTCCGCCAGCATCAACCGTCGGGCCTCCTGCAGACGCAGTTGCTTCTGGTATTGCAACGGGCTCATGGCGGTGACGGATTTGAAACGGTGGTGCAGCGTCGAGACGCTCAGGTTCACCTCTCTCGCCAGATCTTCAATGCGCAGCGGCTCCTGGAAATGGTCGTTGAGCCACTTGATCGCCTGGGTGACGCGGTGGGTCTGGCAGTTGGAGATGGCGATTTCATACAGCCGATGCCCTTCGCTCCCACGCAGGAGTCGATAAAGGATCTCCCGATTGATCAGCGGGGCGAGCATGGCAATGTCTTTCGGCGTGTCCAGCAGACGGATCAGGCGGATGACAGCGTCGAGCAGCTGAGCGTCGATCCGCTCGACGTACATGCCGCGCCCGCTGTGACGCGTCGGTACGCCCATCGGACCTGCTTCGGCGATCAGCGCGTTGATTTCCACCGGATCGATTTCCAGGCGCAAGGCCAGGTGCGGCTCTTCCGGGGTGGCGTAAATCACCTTGCCGCTGATGGGCAGCGCCACTGACAGCACCAGGTAGTTGAGCGGGTCGTAGGTGTACAGCTCGCCGCCCAGCGTCACGTCCTTGCGGCCCTGAGCCATGATGCACAGCGCCGGCTGCACTAGCCCCGGCACCGATTGCGACGGGCGATCGTGGCGCACCATGAACAACGGTTTGATCACCGTCTGGAAACTGCCGTCGACGGGAGCATGCCGGCGGATCAGTTCTGCCAGCTCGGCGCGCTGTTGCGTCATCTGCGCGCTCAGCTCGGCAACAGGTCGAGCATCCGGAGCGGACGGCGCAAGAGCGGATAACGACATGGGGAGTTCCTCTGACAGGGCGTTGATGCAGCACAGCTTATTTTTGGGCAAGCGCAAGCGTTAGGCGAATCCTGCCGAATGCTTGCCTGATTCTGTTGCCGATGTGTTGCGTTACCGTGAACGGGCCCTGTTCGCCCGGGATCGTTGCTCGAAAGTCCACAGGCATCACGCGACCCAGCGACGAGAGCGGCCGTCACTATGAACCTGCCAGCGCAGAATCAGGCAATAACCGCGCAGTAATTGGCTACCGCAGGGTGCGCGTCTGCCCCTAACCTTCACTTCCCGCCGCCGCCTGTTCCACGGATGCCAGATCCCGAATCGCGGCACGCCTGCTTAAGCCAAGCACGTAAAGAGAAGGAGCGCAGAGCATGCTAAATACGTCAGTCGTGAGCCATTGGGTCTCCGTCCGCGCACGGCCCGGACACAGTGCGCAGCTGGGCGCCCGCTTGAGCAGCCTGATCAGCCCGTCCGCTGCCGCGTCGGGTTGCCTGCACTTCGCGCTGCAGAAATCCATGACCGACGACGACCTCTGGGTCATTACCGGCTCCTGGGCCGACCCCTCCGCAATGAACGACTGGTTCGGCGCGCCTGAGCTCAACCTGTTTTCCGAACTGGTGACCGAGTTGCTGGTGGCGAGCCTCGACTTTCAAACCTTCGCCACGGTATCGACGGCTCAGGCACAGACGGTTGATGTCCCTATAGGTGCTCGCCTGGCGGGCTAACAGGTTTCGGTAGCCGATAATGCCTGCGAAGAAAACCTTTCAGGTGTTCGAACGCCTGCGTTTAAAATCCTGCCTTCATTTTCCAGGCAGGACGTCGGACCATGGCACGCAAAGAATTCCAGCATCACGAGGCCGTTTCGGCAGCGGTCCCCGGTGACGACGGCTACAGTGCCGCGATCGCTGTCAAGGCTCGGGTCATGGGCGGGGCGCCAACCTTTCATCGCGTCCTCGCCGAACAGAAATTCCCAACCGCGCTCGCCGCTGACGACGCCGCCGTAAAAGAGCTGGAGCGGCTCGCCGACGTCACCCAAGAGGGCGAGCTGGTGTTCGCCCAGGATTGATCAGACGTTCGGCCGGTACATCTTGAACAGCGACTCTGCGCTCAGCTGGAAATAGTCAGCCGGGCCGCCGCCGCGCAGGATGGGCTCGCCGGCTGCGGTGTCATACACACCTTCCTTCAGCAGCCGCTTGGCGATATGCACCGCCACCACTTCCCCCAGAATCAGCCAGCTCGGCACCACTTCCTTGTCGGCGCGTTGCAGCTGGATGATCTGCGTGACTTTGCATTCGAACGAAACCGGCGTCTCCTTGACCCTCGGCACGGCAACGATGCGCGACGGTTCTGCGGTAAGGCCCGCCAGCTCGAACTCACTCACGTCTGCCGGCACTGCCGCGCAACTCATGTTCATCTGCTCGGCCAGGCTGCGCGTGGCGAGGTTCCAGACGAACTCGCCGGTCTGTTCGATGTTGTTCAGGCTGTCTTTGCGACCGATGCTGCAGAACCCGATGATGGGCGGTACATAGTTGAAGGCGTTGAAGAAGCTGTAGGGCGCCAGGTTCAGCTTTCCCTCTGCGTCCTGGGACGAGATCCAGCCGATCGGACGTGGGCCCACGATAGCGTTGAACGGGTCGTGGGGCAGTCCATGACCTTTGGACGGTTCGTAGAAATGAATATCGTCTGACATGGTGTGTTCCTGAATGTGGGGGTGCGGGCGTGCCGGCCACGGTGAGTGCGTTCACGGAATGCAGGCCGACATAGTGCAAGGCATTGGATGAGGATTCCAGCGACCTCCGAACCCCGCGCAAAAAAAAAGCCCGACAAGTGTCGGGCTACAAAGGGAGTTCAGGAGGTGGAACATGAAGCGGTCAACATGAAGCGGTGGGCATGGTGCGGATAACGCTTAGCTGGCGCGATTGGCACCGACGCGATCGGCGCCGTCAGCGGCCAGACGGTTTGCACCGATATGGTCAGCGCCATCGGCAGCCTGGCGGTTGTTACCTACGCGGTCAGCGCCGTCGGCGGCGAGGCGATTGGCACCAACGTGATCGGAACCATCGGAAGCCTGACGATACGAACCGGTGTGCGACGCATTGGTGTGGGAAGAACCGCCTTCTGCGACAACAGTGCCGTTAAATGCAGAGTGCTGTTCGGAAACAGGCAGAGCGAATGCGCTCGATGCCAGAATGGACAAACTAATACCAAAAATAATATTCGACGTTTTCATGAGTGTTGCTCCAGTAAGTTCAATAATGTTTTCAACTTGGGAATGGAGCCAATGTTACGCGCGTGCCGATTAAGTTGAAGTTAACGCTGTTGCTATCGACCATCGCTAAAAATGATAGTGGGCTGGAGCGCCCGGTTTTAAAGCGTCGGCGAGACATTTGCGCTGGAATGGAGCAATTTTCACCGGCGAAGGCGAATTTGCCTGTTGACTCGAGTGGCTTTTATTTGGTAAGTCGGAGCGCAGCGGGGAGGGGATCGGGCATGCCAGCTAAAGAAAACGAGATGGATACGCGATTCGCTGTCGACCCACATCTGTCAGGAGACCAGTCAAACCGAGGGTTTCAGGTTTCCACGCGCGGGAAAAATTAAGCCCGGCATAAAGCCGGGCTGGGAGAACGACAGGGCGAATCAGCTCAGGCGATTTGCACCAACATGGTCCGAGCCGTCAGCTGCCTGGCGATTGGCACCGACACGATCAGCGCCGTCAGCAGCGAGGCGGTTGGCACCAACGTGATCCGAACCATCAGCGGCCTGGCGGATGTTACCCACACGGTCAGCGCCGTCAGCAGCGAGGCGGTTGGCACCAACGTGATCCGAACCATCAGCGGCCTGGCGGTTGTTACCTACACGGTCAGCGCCATCAGAAGCGAGGCGGTTGGCACCTACATGGTCCGAACCGTCGGCAGCGACACGACCAATATTAGTGTGGGACGAGCCGTTTTCTGCAACGACCGCAGTATTAACTGCGTGCTGGGCATCAACAACGGGAAGTGCAAATGCGCTGCTGGCAAGAAGGGAGAAAGCGAGGCCGAAGATCAGTTTGTTAGTTTTCATGGTAGTTGCTCCAGATCGATTTAATGAGTGGGTAACTCGGTATGGAGTGAACTTTACTCGCCTCAACATTATTAAGAAGTCAATCGCATTAGTAGCGATCATCGCTGAAATTGATACTGCGAAAAGCGATCGTTATTCATGCACTTAGCGGCTTCTGCGAATGCAAAAGGGCAGCTCATGTGCGTGAGCTGCCCTCGTTTTGCTGCCTTTAAGCGCTGGTCGAAGCGGCTAGCCAGCGCCGTTTCAGGTCAGTCAGTCTCGATCCGCGAATGCTTGCGGGTGTCTTTCATGAACACATACACCAGCAGCGACACTGCGATGCAGGCGGTGACGTACCAGTAGTAGCCGGTTTCCATGCCAATGCTCTTGAACCACAGCGCGATGTATTCGGCTGTGCCGCCGAAGATCGACACCGTCAGTGCGTACGGCAGGCCGACGCCCAGGGCGCGGATCTCGGTCGGGAACAGTTCGGCTTTCACCACGGCGTTGATCGACGTATAGCCGCTGACGATGATCAGCGCGGCCATGATCAGGAAGAACGCGCCCCACCAGCTCTGGATGGTGTGCAGGGTGGTGAGGATCGGCACGGTACACAAGGTGCCCAGCACTCCAAAGGCAATCAGGATCGGGCGACGGCCAATCTTGTCAGACAGCGCGCCGATCACCGGTTGCAACAGCATGAACAGGAACAGCGTAGCGGCGGAAATCGTCGTCGAATCGGTGATGCTCATGCCCACCGTGTTCACCAGGTACTTCTGCATGTAGGTGGTGTAGGTGTAGAACGCCAGCGTGCCGCCCATGGTCAGGCCGACGACGGTCATCAGCTCCTTGGGATGGCGCATCAGGGTGCGCATGAGGCTTTCTTTGGGTTTGTCCTTCTTGCGGTTGAACGACTCGGTTTCTTCCATCCCGCGACGCAGGAACAGTGCCACCACCGCGCACAACGCACCAATGGCGAACGGGATGCGCCAGCCCCATGCGTGCAGCTGTTCAGTGGTCAGCGTCTGTTGCAGCACAATCAGCACCGCCAGCGCGATGAGCTGGCCGGAGATCAGCGTCACGTACTGGAAGCTGGAGAAAAAGCCCCGGCGTTCTTTGGTCGCCATCTCGCTGAGGTACGTCGCCGAGGTGCCGTACTCGCCACCTACCGACAGGCCTTGTAGCAGGCGGGCGAACACCAGCATGATCGGGGCGCCAACGCCGATGGTTTCATAGCCAGGGGTGAGGGCGATGATCAGCGAACCGAAACACATCAGCAGCACCGACGCCATCAGCGCGGCCTTGCGGCCTTTGCGGTCTGCGTAGAGGCCCATAAGCCAGCCGCCGATGGGGCGCATCAGGAAGCCCACGGCAAAGATCGCGGCGGTATTGAGCAATTGGGCGGTGGTGTCGCCCTTGGGGAAGAAGACTTTGGCGAAGTAGAGGGAGAAGGCGGCGTAGACGTACCAGTCGTACCACTCGACCATGTTGCCGACCGAACCGCTGAAAATGGATTTCAGGCGACTTCCGGTGGTTTTTTCGGCGGCTGGCGTGGCAGCCGTTCCGTGGGAGGCAGAATTGGGGATGGCCATGGGATTTCCTGCAAGTCATTGTTGTTAGAAGGAACGCATCGAGGCGGTCTGACGACAGTGATAGCAGGAGCTGTGCCAACGGCTGAAAGGCCCGGAGTAGAGGGGTTGTCGCGGTCAGGGTAAGCGGAAATCCGCTTGATGTCTGAAACCCATGAGCGAAAATCCGCTCATTCCCCGATCTGACAGGATCGAAGTCTCTTCCCGGCTGAAGCCGGTCCCACGGGATCACCGCATGCTCATGTAGGACTGGCTTTAGCCGGGAATGCGTCGTGTGTCGCGCCGCGGAATCGAGGGTGATCTTGCTGGCCTCTTCCCGGCTGAAGCCGGTCCCACGGGATCACCGCATGCTCATGTAGGACTGGCTTTAGCCGGGAATGCGTCGGCTGTCACGCCGCGGAATCGAGGGTGATCCCGCTGGCCTCTTCCCGGCTGAAGCCGGTCCCACGGAATCGCCGCGTGCGCTTTGTGGGACTGGCTTTAGCCGGTAATGCGTCGTGTGTCGCGCCGCGGAATCGAGGGTGATTTTGCTGGCCTCTTCCCGGCTGAAGCCGGTCCCACGGGATCACCGCGTGCGCTTGGTGGGACTGGCTTTAGCCGGGAATGCGTCGGGTGTTGCGCGGCGGAATCGTGGGCGATCAAACGGGTCTCTTACCGGCTGAAGCCGGTCCCACGGGATCGCCGCATGCTCATGTAGGACTGGCTTTAGCCGGGAATGCGTCGGGTGTCGCGCCGCGGAATCGAGGGTGATCTCGCGGGCCTCTTCCCGGCTGAAGCCGGTCCCACGGGATCACCGCATGCGCTTTGTGGGACTGGTTTTAGCCGGGAATGCGTCGGGTGTCGCGCGGCCGAATCGTGGGTGATCTCGCGGGTCTCTTCCCGGCTGAAGCCGGTCCCACGGAATCGCCGCGTGCGCTTTGTGGGACTGGCTTTAGCCGGGAATGCGTCGTGTGTCGCGCCGCGGAATCGAGGGTGATTTTGCTGGCCTCTTCCCGGCTGAAGCCGGTCCCACGGGATCACCGCATGCGCTTTGTGGGACTGGCTTTAGCCAGGAATGCGTCGGGTGTCGCGCGGCGGAATCGTGGGTGATCTCGCGGGCCTCTTCCCGGCTGAAGCCGGTCCCACGGAATCGCCGTGTGCTCATGTAGGACTGGCTTTAGCCGGGAATGCGTCGGGTGTCGCGCCGCGGAATCGTGGGTGATCTCGCGGGCCTCTTCCCGGCTGGAGCCGGTCCCACGGAATCGCCGCGTGCGCTTTGTGGGACTGGCTTTAGCCGGGAATGCGTCGGGTGTCGCGCGGCGGAATCGTGGGTGACCTTGCTGGCCTCTTCCCGGCTGAAGCCGGTCCCACGGGATCACCGCGTGCGCTTTGTGGGACTGGCTTTAGCCGGGAAGGCGTCGGGTGTCACGCCGCGAAATTGATGGTGTTCACGCTGGCCTCTTCCCGGCTGAAGCCGGTCCTACGGACCCCCCGCGGTCATCCTGTAGGACTGTCTCCCGCTAGAAAGTCCTCGCGCACCAGTCCGTGTCGCTGCATTTTTTCATTCAGCGTACGGCGGGGCAGTTGCAGTTCGTGCATGACCGCTTTGATGTCGCCCCTATGCCGTCGCAACGCCGAGCGAATGCAGTGCGCTTCGAACGCTTCCTGCTGCGCCACCAGCGATTGCCCCATCGGGTTCTCTTGCGCAGCGGGACCGTCCAGCCCCAGCACCTGGCGCTCGGCCGCGTTCGCCAGCTCGCGCACGTTCCCTGGCCAGTCGTGGCTGAGCAGATGGCTCAGTTGTTCCGCGCTCAATACCGGCGCGTCGCGGCCGAGGCGCTCCGCCGCATTCCGCGAGAAATGGCTGAACAGCATCGGGATGTCTTCTCGCCGCTCGCGCAAGGGCGGAAGGCGCAATTCCGCGATGTTCAGCCGATAGGCCAGGTCTTCGCGGAAACGCCCGGCCCTGGCTTCGTCCAGCAGATCGGGCTTGGTCGCGGCAATGATGCGCACATCAATGTCGATGCTCTGGTTCGAACCCAGTCGCTCGATCCGCCGCTCCTGGATCACCCGCAGCAGTTTGACCTGCTGCGCCAGCGGCATGCTTTCGATTTCGTCGAGGAAGACCGTGCCGCCGTGGGCGTACTCCAGTTTTCCGATCCGCTTGCCCTGGGCGCCGGTGAACGCGCCGCTTTCGTGGCCGAACAGCTCGGCTTCGAACAACTGCTCCGGGATCGCCGCGCAGTTGACCGCAACGAACGGCTTGTCTGCCCGCGGACCGAAGTCATGGAGGCAACGCGCGACCATTTCCTTGCCGCTGCCGGTCTCGCCGCGAATCAGCACATTAACCGGCAGTTGCGAGAGGTCCAGGACCTGCCTCCGCAATGTCTGCATCGTCGGCGACATCCCCAGCAGTGTGGCATCGAGCCGCGAGCGGTTATCCGCCCGTTCATGCAGCGCGCGGTTTTCCAGCACCAGCGCGCGTTTCTCCAGTGCCCGCCGCAGGCTTCCGAGCAGGGTTTCAGGGGTGAACGGCTTCTCGAGAAAGTCATAGGCGCCGTCGCGCATGGCGTCTACGGCCATGGGCACGTCACCGTGGCCAGTCAGCAAGATCACCGGCAAATCGCGGTCCCGCCGTTGCAACTCGGCCAGCAACTGCAAGCCATCCATGCCGGGCATGCGCACATCGCTGAGGATCACGCCGGGAAAGTGCTCGGGCACTTGCGCCAGGCATTCCTCGGAACGGCTGAACAGGCGCACCTCGAAACCGGACAGCGAGAGCCATTGCTCCACCGCTTCCCGGATGGGCGCTTCGTCGTCCACCACGATTACCGAGTTCAGCATGGGGCGTCGGCCTCCGGGGCCTGGGTCAAACAGAAGAAAAACCGCGCGCCGTTGTTAATGTTTTCGGCGCTGAGCCGGCCGCCCAGTTCATGCACGATGGCGAACGAAACCGCGAGCCCCAGCCCCAGGCCATCGCCCACCGGTTTGGTGGTGAAAAACGGATCGAATACGTTAGCCACGTGTTCTTCGGCAATCCCGCCGCCACTGTCGATGACGGAAACGCACCAGTGCTCGCCCTGTGCATCGATGCGGATTTCCAGACGCCTGAGCGGTTTATCGCCCATCGCGTCCAAGGCGTTGCGCATCAGATTGATCAGCACCTGTTCCAGTCGAATCGCGTCACCGCGCACCCAGGCCGGACGCGTGAGGTCGAGCACGCAGCTGACGCGCTCTTCGCGAATACGCGCATCCAGCAACAGCAGCGCCTGATCGACCACGGTGGCCAGATCAAGGCGCTCGCGCAGGCCGCTGGGGCTTTTACGGGCGAAGGTTTTCAGGTGGCCGGTGAGCGCGGCCATGCGCGTCAGCTGCTGATCCAGCAGGCTCAACGCCTTGTACGCATCGTCGACACGGCCATGCTCCAGCAACAAACGCAGGGTCGCGAGCTGCATGCGCTGCGCCGTCAGCGGCTGGTTGATTTCGTGGGCGAGGGCGGCGGACATCTGGCCGAGCGCCGCCAGCTTGGTCGACTGCACCAGACCGTCCTGCGCGGTGTGCAGGTCGCGCGTGCGCTCTTCCACCAGACGCTCAAGCTCTTCGCGACTGCGCTGGCGCACCCGGGCAAGGCGCCAGCGTTGATACAAAAACAGCCCGAGGAACACCAGGGTCAGCCAGATGCCTGCCGCCGCCAGACCTGCATTGCGCGCGTCTTCGCTGGCGGGCTGCGGTTTACGCAGCAGGTGCAGCGTCCAGCCCTCGGTCGGCAGCGGCATCGACTGCCACAAGAAATCCGCCTGCTCGTTGGGGGCGTCAACGCGGCTGAGGTGGCTGTTCTCGCCGAACGCAAGCAGCGGCTCCTGATGCAAGGGCGTCAACGGTTGCTTGTCGTACTGACGCGTGCTCGCCAGTTCGGCGCGCTCTTGCTCGTTCAGCGGTCGCAGGGCCCGATAGCGCCAGCCCGGCTGATTGGCAATGAAGACGATGCCCTTGGCGTCACTGACCAGCAGCAGGTCATCGTTTTGCGCCCAGGTGTGTTCCAGGTCCGGAAACTCCAGCTTGACCACCATGGCACCGATGAACTGCCCGGCCTCGTCACGCACCGCGTTCGACAGGAAGTAACCCGGGATGCCGCTGGTCACGCCGACGGCATAAAAGCGCCCGACGCCGTTGGCGCGGGTTTGCGTGAAGTAGGGGCGGAAGCCGTAGTTGTGACCCACATAGCTGCTCGGCAGACGCCAGTTGCTCGCGCCTACGGCAAGGCCGTTGCGGTCGAGCAGTTCGAGGGTGGAGGACTGGGCAGCGCCGTTGATCTGCTCCAGTTTGAGATTGAGCGCCTGGGTGGTGTCGGCGCTGACCGGTCCGCTCAGCGCCGCCCGCAGTTGCGGATCAAGGGCCAGAACGGCCGGCAGTGCCCGGTAGCGCTCGATCAGGGTTTGCAGCGTATTGGCGTAGAGCGCCAGACGATCCCTGGATTGTTCAGCGTCACCTTCCAGCGCATGCCGCTGAGCCTGATGCATCGCCAGCGTCGCCGCGATGGCGGCACCGGCGAGGATCAGCAAGACGTAGAGCACAAGGCGGACGGAACGGGGCATGGGCATGACCTCCTTTCAGTGGCTGGCGCATTCGCCCCGGATTCCTGCCTTATAGCAAGTTAAACGTCGTCTCTTTCACGTTCTCCGAATCCAGGCCGATCATCAGCTTGAACTCGCCCGCCTCGGCCGCGTACTTCAGCGACGGATTGAAGAACTTCAAGTCTTCTTCGGTCAGGGTGAAGCTCACGGATTTCTCTTCGCCGGGGTTCAGCATGACCTTCTGAAAGTTCTTCAGCTCTTTCACCGGGCGGCTAATCGACGCGGCGACGTCGCGCAGGTAAAGCTGGACCACGGTTTCACCCGCGACCTTGCCGGTGTTCTTGACCATGACGCTGGCGGTCAACTTGTCCTTGCGGGTCATCTTGTTGATCGACAGGGTGATGTCCGAGACGCTGAACTGGGTGTAGCTCAGGCCGTAACCGAACGGGAACAGCGGGCTGGTCGGCTCTTCGAAATAGTTCGAGGTGTAGTTCGAATCATTCGGGCGGTAGGGACGACCGGTGTTCAGGTGATTGTAGTAGGCCGGCACCTGACCCACGGAGCGGGGGAAGGTCATCGGCAGTTTGCCGGACGGGTTGTAGTCGCCGAACAACACGTCAGCCAGAGCATTGCCGCCCTCGGTGCCGAGGAACCAGCTCTCCACCATGGCGTCGGCCAGCTCGTTTTCTTCGCCCAGCGCCAGCGGCCGGCCGTTCATCAACACCAGCACCAGCGGCTTGCCCGTGGCTTTGAGCGCGCGGATCAGCTCCCGTTGACGGCCGGGGATCACCAGGTCGACACGGCTCGCGGCTTCGTGGGACATGTTGCGTGACTCACCGACCACTGCCACCACGACGTCAGCCTGCTGCGCGGCCTTGACGGCTTCGTCGATCATTTCCTGTTCCGGACGCGGATCGATGGCGATCTGGTCGTCCATTTTGTTCAGGTAGGTAATGGCGTGCTGATTGTCGGTGACGTTGGAGCCCAGTGCATAAATCAGCTTGGCCTTGTCGCCGACCGCCGCCGCAATGCCGTCGTAGGCATTGACGGTCTGACGCGCCAGACCGGCCGCCGACCAGCTGCCCAGCATGTCCATCGAGCTCTTGGCCAGCGGGCCGATCACGGCGATGGTGCCTTGCTTCTTCAGCGGCAGGGTGTCGTTCTGGTTCTTCAGCAGCACGATGCTCTTGCGCGCGACGTCGCGGGCTTCGGCACGGTGCAAACGATTTTCGGCGTTACGGTCGGCGGGGTCATCCACAGCCGCGCCGATGCGCAGGTACGGGTTGGCGAACAGGCCCATTTCCCACTTGGCGCCGAGCACTTCTCGCACGGCATTGTCGACTTCTCTCTCCGACACTTCGCCGCTCTTCACCAGCCCCGGCAGCTCTTCGCCGTAGGCTTTGTCGTTCATGCTCAGGTCGACGCCGGCCTTGATCGCCAGCTTGGCGGCTTCGCGGAAGTCCTTGGCTACGCCGTGGTCGATTAATTCCTTGATCGCGCCGTGGTCGCTGACGGTCACGCCTTTGAAGCCCCAGTCCCTGCGCAGCACGTCCTGCAGCAGCCAGGCGTTGGAGGTGGAAGGCACGCCGTTGATGGAATTGAGCGCGATCATCACGCCCCCTGCGCCAGCATCAATCGACGCGCGATAGGGCGGCAGGTAGTCCTGCTGCATGCGCACCGGGCTCATGTCGACGGTGTTGTAGTCGCGACCGCCCTCGACCGCGCCATACAGGGCGAAGTGTTTGACCACCGCCATGATGCTGTTGGGCGCCTGCATGCTGGTGCCCTGAAACGCACGGGTCATGGTGGCGGAGATGCGCGATACCAGATAGGTGTCCTCGCCGAACCCTTCGGAGCTGCGGCCCCAGCGTGCGTCGCGGGTAATGTCGACCATGGGCGCGAAGGTCATGTCCACGCCGTCGGCCGCCGCTTCGATCGCCGACACGCGACCGGTGCGGGTGATGGCGTTCATGTCCCAGGTCGACGCGAGGCCCAGGCTGATCGGGAACACCGTGCGCTGGCCGTGGACGACGTCGTAGGCGAAAAACATCGGAATCTTGTTGCGGCTGTGCCCGGCGGCGTCCTGCATGGCGCGGTTGTCCGGCAGCACGACGGAGTTGAACGTGCCGCCGATGCGGCCTGCGGTGATTTCCTTGAGAATTTCCGGCTTGGGCATTTCCGGACCGATGCTGATCAGGCGCAGTTGACCGATCTTCTCGTCTAGGGTCATTTGCTTCATCAGGTTGGCGATGAATGCATTTTTGGCTTGCAGCGTGGAAGCGGTGCCGACGCCGGTGGTGGCGTTTTCGGCCCAGGCGGACTGACTGACCAGGCCGATGACGAGACTCAGGAAACACAGCTTATTCATGAATGGTTTTCTCAAGGCGTCGCCGGCAACTCGCGCGTAATACCGGTCAGCCATTGTTATAGGTGTCTAACCTTTGGTTTTTATTGTCGTCAGGACGGCAACGTCGCTGAACTCCTGCCTCATATGAGCATCAGTAGCGCAACGAGTTTTATCTGATTGTGGCCCGGCAATCCAGAGCCCTGACAACGCGATGGGGCGGGATTATGCCGGGGATCGTCCGGTTTGGCTAAAGTCATGACTGACAGGACTAATTATTGATGAGTACAGGGAGCACGCACGCCATGCAAACAGAGCGTTATGACCACAGCCGGGGCAGTCGTTACAAATTGTCACTGGCGTTGATGATGCTGCTGACGACCCTGTTGTCCGGCTGCGGGATCAACAACATTCCGACCTACGACGAGCAGGTCAAGGCCGCCTGGGCACAGGTGCAGAACCAGTATCAACGCCGCGCCGACCTGATCCCCAACCTGGTGGAAACGGTGAAGGGCTACGCCAAACAAGAGCAGGACACCCTGACCGCAGTCATCGAAGCGCGGGCCAAGGCGACGTCGATTCAGGTAGACGCCAGCACCCTGAACGATCCGGCCAAACTCAAGCAGTTCCAGGACGCGCAAGGTCAGCTGACCGGCGCATTGAGCCGCTTGATGGTGGTTTCGGAGCGCTATCCGGACCTCAAATCCAACCAGAACTTCCTGGCGCTGCAATCTCAGCTTGAAGGCACGGAAAACCGCATTGCGGTGGCCCGTCGCGATTTCATCACGGCGGTCGAGCGTTACAACACCGAGATCCGCACCTTCCCGGGCCGTCTGTGGCATACGGTGATGTACAGCGATCTGCCGGTGCGTCCGAACTTCGAAGCCACCGCCGCTGACGCTGACAAAGCGCCGCAAGTGAAGTTCTGATGGGACGCGCGCGCCGGGGAGTGCTGGTCGCGTTACTGGCGATGTCGGTGGGTATGTTTGCCCAATGGGCTCAAGCCGACCTCACGTTTCCGCCGCTGACCGGGCGCGTTGTCGACGCCGCCGGGATGATCGACGGCCCGAGCAAAGAGCATCTCGAACAGATGCTGCGCGCGCACGAAGAACTGACCACCGAGCAAGTGGTGGTGGTCACGTTGCCTGACTTACAGGGCTCAAGCATTGAGGACTACGGCTATCAGCTGGGTCGTCACTGGGGCATCGGGCAGAAGGGCAAAGACAACGGCGCCTTGTTGGTGGTCGCCCGCGACGAGCGCAAGGTGCGCATCGAAGTGGGTTACGGCCTGGAAGATCGTCTGACGGATGCGCAGTCCTCGGTGATCATCAATCAGATCATCACGCCGGCGTTCCGGCAGGGCGATTTCGTTGGTGGCATCAGCAAAGGTGCCGAGGCGATGGTTCAGGTGCTCGGCGGCGATCCCCTCGCCGAGCCGGCAGTCGGCGCCACTGGCAGTGCTGCGGCGCGTGAGGATCAAGGCGTCGACTGGAAAGTGACCTTGCTGTTTCTGGTGCTGTTCGTGGTCATCAGTTACATCAGCGCACGGTCCGGGCGGGGCCGGTCCATCGGCTCCGGGGGCGGTGGCTTTGGCGGCTTCGGTTCTGGCGGCTCAGGCGGCTTCGGTTCCGGAGGGTCGGGCTCCGGCGGTATGCGCGGTGGCGGTGGTGGATTTGGCGGGGGCGGTGCCTCCGGTGGCTGGTAGTCGTTCGCTCAGGAAGGGTTTGCTTGCATGACATTGCTCAATAAAGACGAACAGCAGCGGGTTGCCCACGCCATTGAAACCGTCGAGCGTCAGACCGACGCAGAACTGGTGACGGTGCTGGCGACCAGCGCTGATGACTACACCTACGTGCCGCTCATCTGGGCCGGGGTCGTCGCGTTATTGGTGCCGGGGTTGATCAACCTGCTGACCGGCTGGCTCAGTGCCAATCACCTGCTGCTGGTGCAGGTTGTCACCTTCATCGTGGTAGCGCTGGTGTGCCGCTTGCCGGGCATCACCACGCGGCTGGTGCCTATTCGCGTGCGGCATTGGCGGGCGGGTAATCTCGCCCGTCGGCAGTTTCTCGAACAGAATCTTCATGCCACCGCCAATGGCACCGGCGTGCTGATTTTCGTCAGCGAGGCCGAGCGTTATGTCGAGATCATCGTCGACGACGGTATCGCGCGACGTGTGGACAACGAAGTCTGGCGCGCGATGGTCGAGACCTTTACCTGGCAGGTGAAGGACGGCCGGATTCTGGAAGGTTTCGTAGGGTGCATTCGTTCGTGCGGCGACGTGCTGAGCGAGCAGGTGCCCGTGACCCAGGCGCGCAACGAGCTGCCAAACCGGTTGGTGGTGTTGGAGTAGGGCCTCACGGCTGCCGACACGATCGTTCCCGCGCCCCGCGTGGGAATGCGTCTTCCGATGCTCCGCGTCATTTAATTGCACCTACTGCTTACGACCCGCCTAAAATAGCGCCTCGCATTTCTGCTCCCGAGGCGCTTTCCGATGTCCGTTACCGCACCCGCCACCGTTCCTGCGCAGGACCACCGCGCTCAGTTCCTGAGTCTGCTGGACACCTGCCTGACGCAAAATTCGCTGATCAAACTGGTGCTGGCCAAGTACGTCGGAAGTGAAGCGGAGTTGCAGCGGGTCATCATCAAGCCCGTCACGGTCAAGGATCAGCCTTGCCTGTCCTTCGTCTATCGCTACAAGACCCGCGACATCACCAAAAATCACCCCCTCGCCGAAGCGCAGACGCTGATCGCCAGCCTGCTGCCCGAGTCCTTCAAGAACGCTCATCTGCTGTCGCTCACCGATGAAGTGCAGCTGGAGTTCAGCAAGAAGGGCAAGAGCACGCTGTTCCGCAACAAGGCCCAGCAGGAACGCGAAGCCCCGACGGCCGAGCATGACCGCGAAAAGAAACGCTACCTGGAACTCAGCCGGCCGTTCCTGACCGACCTGGGCGTGACCAACAAGCAGCACGAGCTGATCCCGGCCATGTCGCGCAAGTGGAAGCAGATCAACAAGTTCATCGAGGTGTTCTCCCACGCCCTGGCGACGTCGCCGATCAAGCTGGACAAGCCGGTGACGGTCGCAGATTTCGGCTCGGGGAAGGGTTATCTGACCTTCGCCATCCACGATTACCTGCGCAACACCTTGCAGGCCGAAGGCAACGTCACCGGCGTCGAGTTGCGCGAAGACATGGTCACGCTGTGCAACAACGCCGCCGCGCAGCTGGAGCATCCGGGTCTGGTGTTCAAATGCGGTGACGTGCGTTCGGTGGCGCCCAGCGAACTGGACGTGATGATTGCCTTGCACGCCTGCGACATCGCCACCGATTACGCCATCCACACCGGCATCCGCTCGGGCGCCTCGATCATCATGTGCTCGCCGTGCTGCCACAAACAGATCCGCCTGCAGATCCAGAGCCCGACGCTGCTCAAGCCAATGCTGCAATACGGTTTGCACATGGGCCAGCAGGCCGAGATGGTCACCGATGCTTTGCGCGCGTTGCTGCTGGAGGCCTGCGGTTATGAAACCAAGGTCTTCGAGTTCATCTCGCTGGAGCACACCAACAAGAACAAGATGATTCTGGCGGTCAAGCGCGCCACCCCGGCGGACCCTGCTGAATTGCTGGCAAAGATCCAGGAGCTGAAAGTGTTCTACGGTATTCAGGAACAGTGCCTGGAGCGCTTGCTCCAGGCCGACGGTCTGCTCGGCTAAACGCGAGCGGCAGCAACCGGCTTGGGTGCAATCACCGCCGTTTTGCGCCCGATGGCCAGTGTGACCACGACACCGGCGGCGAAGATCCAGGTCGTCGGATCAATGTGCTCACCGAAAAACAGCGCCGAAAAGGCCATGGTGAAGAACAGCTGCACCAGCTGAATCTGGCTGACCCGCGCGATGCCGCCCATGGCCAGCCCGGCGTACCAGGCGAAGAATCCGATGAATTGCGAGAACAGCGACACGTACCCGAAGGCCCACCAGGTGCCGGGAGAAATCGGGCCCTGGTGCTGCCACGCCAGATAGCTGACGGGCACGATCAATACCGGGATCGAAATGACCAGCGCCCAGCAGATGACCTGCCAGCCCCCCATCTCCTTGGCCAGACGGCCACCTTCGGCATAACCCAGCCCGCCGATCGCCACTGCGGCGACCATCAGCACATCACCGGCCTGAAGATTGCCGGCGCCGCTGATCAGCGCGTAACCCAGCACCAGAACGCTGCCCATGGCCGCGCAGGCCCAGAAGGCTTTCGACGGTCGTTCATGGGAAAGCCATGCGGCGTAGATGGCGACCAGCAGCGGTTGCAGGCCATTGACCAGTGCGCCGTGGGAGGCCGGCAGGGTTTTCATGGCCCAGGCCGAGAGCACCGGGAACCCGACGATCACTCCCAACGCCACGACCATGAGCGCCTTGAACTGCGCGCGGGTCGGCAATTTTTCTCTGCGCCAGAGCAGCAACGCCGCCGCCGGCACCGCCGCAAACAAGGCGCGGCCCAGCCCGTTGAGCAAGGGATGGATTTCCTGCACCACGATGCGGGTCATGGGCAGCGTCAGACTGAAGATCACCACGCCGATCAGTCCGAGGACCATGCCGGTGTTTTCACGAGAGGACATAGAAGGTCTTGCCTTGTTCTTGTGGGTGCGAAACGCGAGCTCATTCAGCCACAGAAGCGGAGTGGCGGCCTTTTACAGCTGCGTGCGGAATCGTCCGTACACTTCACCCGTTAATCCTCCGGCGCTCAAACCGGCCTCTTCCCGGCTGAAGCCGGTCCTACATTTGAATTGCGCGCATTCAGCGGGATTGGCGACGGCCGTATTTGTAGGACCGGCTTCAGCCGGGAAGAGACTGCACCCAGTGGGACGGGCTTTAGCCGGGAAGGGGGCGAGGGCGGAAATGCCGTTTTCGAGGATTTTGCGGCTGCGGACTGAATCGCTCTAAATGTTGGTGCAGAAGTTGAATGCAATGTTGCTGCAACAGTTAGAAGGTCAAATTGATGCCGTCGAATTCAGCCAGGAGAACCATCGTGTCGGTTATCGGAAAATGGGCGTTGCAGGGTGTCGTGGTATTCCTTTTCGCATGGCTGGCGACGGTGGCCGCTCAATGGTCGGGCAGCGTCGTGCACACGACGAGCAGCGACCGACTCGCCGCCCTCAGCAGCATGCGCCTGACCACCGAATCGGTCGCCACCAGCGTCAGCAAACACAATCAGAGTGGGGCAGTGGTGGTGGGGGCGTTGTCGGAAGGTAACGAGTAAAGGGCAGCGGCTGGGAAGATTCGAAGCGGTGAGCGACTGGAGACCGGACCTCGCAGGGTCCGGTTTTTGTTTTTGTCAGCAGAGTTTGTCCTGGGGAAAAATTTCTCTAGTATCCCGCCATGGCTACCGTACATAACAATCGCAACTGGAAGATCAAAATCTGTCCGGACGACCATGCCCCGCCCCATTTCCATTTCCATGTCCAGACGCCTGACGGGGAGTCACTCGCGCAGATTGACGGTTTAAGGGTCTTAGGCAGGGGCGCTGAGGGGAAGGCGCTGAAAGAAGCGCTGCAAAGGGCCAGGAATCATACCCGGGACTTGTGGCGTATCTGGTATGAGCAGAATCGGAGGACTTGAGACATGACCAGCAAATTACGCATCGTCGCTGCGCAACCTGTCGCGAACAGCCGCTCGTTGATCCTCGACTGGAACAACGGCAAGCGTCATACCGTTGATTTATCCGCCTACATCGACCAATTTGAAGCGCTGGTGCCGCTGAAGGATGAAACGCTGTTCAGTCAGGTGACTGTGGGTGATTGGGGATTCGACGTGTCGTGGGGGAATGATATCGAGCTGTCTGCGTCGACGCTTCACCGGCTCGCGCTGAAGCTGGCCGGTGAAGTCATGCCGACGCGGGACTTCAAACAGTGGATGGCAAAGAACAACCTTTCGCTCTCGGCAGCGGCCATCGAGCTGGGCTTTACGCGTCGAACCATTACTGTTTACAGCAGCGGTGCTGCACTTATCCCCAAGCACGTGGCATTGGCCTGTCGGGGTTGGGAATATGAGCACTCGCCGCGCTAACCCTCAGCTCTTCTTCAACTCCAGCGCTTCCTTCAATCGCGCCACCGGCACCGCCAGTGTCGGATCGCCCAGCGGGTGGGTGGTGGCGTTGAAGAATGTCAGCTCGATGTTCTGCCCTTCAAACAGTTCGCTGTAGCGGCGTTTCTGGTGCTGGATGAAGGCGTCACTGCGCGGCAGCACCGAGATGGC
Organism: Pseudomonas sp. W2Oct36; assembly: GCF_041060465.1. Lineage (NCBI taxonomy): Bacteria > Pseudomonadati > Pseudomonadota > Gammaproteobacteria > Pseudomonadales > Pseudomonadaceae > Pseudomonas > Pseudomonas sp. W2Oct36. The sequence continues at coordinate 130,986 of NZ_JAUERW010000003.1, read as the reverse complement.
GATGGATTTGGGGCGGGCCTGGAGAATGGCGTTCAGGATGTGTCGATCCTGCTTGCCCAGCGAGTGGCCGAAGACGCACAGCGCGCCCTGATGCTGCGCCAGTTGGGCGTGGCAAAACGACAGATAGTCCGAACCGCGGATGATCTTCATCTTGTCGTCACTGCGGCCTTCGCAGACAAACAGCGGCACATCCTCCAGCGCATTGATCGCGAAGCTGCCCAACAGGGTGCTTTCCGAGGACATCAACTTGCGCGCCGTACCGTCGAAATTCTTCACCAGGTGCATGCCGCCGTGCAGATACAAGACGCGGGTGGCGTGGCTGTCGGTGCGGTGCAGGTTGAACATCGCATCGTCGTCGAACAGATCATCGAATGGCTGCGCGCCATGCATCGCCGCCCAGTACGCCAGCAGGTCGTAGTTGGTGGAATACACCGTCTGGTAGCGGCTCAGGGCGTCGCTGATCCTGGCGATGGTGGCCGCTTCCATCAGCCGCCACGGAATATGCGCCGAGCGGATGCCGTGAATCAGGGCTTCCTTGATCGCGAAATAGCGATTGCGTGGCGATGACGAACCAATCGTCAGCGCCGCATTGACCCGCATGGCGACTTTCAAGCCGCTGAGCACCGGCTCGAAATTTTCCGTTTCCATGGATTTGAACAGCGCCAGCTCGGTGGCGCTCAGGGGTTTGTTGCGCGTGGTCTGCGCCAGCTCGAACAGCGAGTCATAGGCGAAGTTCTTCCATACGGCAAGACTGGCGCCGTTGCCCAGCAGCAGTCCCGAGCAGGGAGCGGCGGCTTGCAGGGTGTTCCAGTCGGCCAGTTCGGCATCAAAATCCGTGAATTCCATCATCTCGCTTCGCTTTCAGGTGAGCAGGTACTGACCGGACGCCAGAACGGAGGGGACTTATAGAAACCCAGGTCGGCGTTGTCAACGCGGCATGTCGGCTTCGAGCATTCTTGGCAGGGCACCGCTGGTCTCGGTAACGTCTATAGAGTGAATGGCGGGTGTAAGGTTTTATCCGACAACCCACAACACTCTCTTGAATGAGGGGAGATCGCCATGCATACCGCAATGCTCAGCAAGACGCATTTCAACGGCTACGATGTGATCAACGTGAACAACGGTCCTTGGCGGGTCTGCACCCATCACGACCAACTAGGCTCGTTCTCCACTCGCGAAGAAGCCATGGCGTTCGCGGCTTCCCTGCCGGCTTATCAAGAGCGGACGGCGTTGGCGCCTGCGACTAAATCGCACTAATAACGCTATTTATCGCTAGTTGAGCTCTGGCTTTGCCGGAGCTCAATCAGGCGGATGGCAACTCGTGAACTGCACTATCCGTTCGCGAAGTTTCATGCAGGCTGCACGATTCCGTATTTCACGTCTTTTGCTAACTGTCTGATTCGTTGCGCTTTTTGATACTCCGCTTTTTCGGCACGCTCGATGCAATACTCATCACGAACCAGCAGGGTCGGCACTTAGATCGACCCGCCTACCGTGATCTAGAGGAAATCTATATGAACGCCATCGAACTGTTGAAAGCCGACCATGAACGCGTAAAGGCCATCTTGACCCAACTGAGTGAGTCCACTGAGCGCGGTGTTAAAAAGCGCACGGACTTGCTGGCCAAGCTGGAAATGGAAATCACCATCCACACCAAGATCGAAGAAGAAATTCTTTATCCGGCTTTCAAAGAGGCGGGCGGTAAAGAGCAGGACATCATGTACTACGAAGCCAAGGAAGAGCACCGCACTGTCGATGCCCTTGTGCTGCCGGACCTCAAGCAAACTGACCCTGCCACCCCGGAGTTCTCCGGTCGTGTGAAAGTGGTCAAAGAGCTGCTGGAGCACCACATCGAGGAAGAAGAGGAAGAGATGTTCCCGCAAGCTGAAAAGTTGCTGGGCAAGAAGAAGCTGGAAGAGCTTGGTGCGCAGATGGAAGCGATGAAGGCTGAATACAAAAAGCCACTGTCGTCGCCGAGCCTTGCGGCGTAAGCGTTGACGGCACGAACAAGCCCGGAATTTCCGGGCTTTTTTGTGGGTGACTGGTTGTGCCTATAGGCCGGGTGGAGATTTGTTCAGCATCCTGGTTCCGCTCAAGCCTGCTGCAGCACTTTCAATGGGGCGGATGGGCAACCGACCTGTTCCCGGCTGAAGCCGGTCCTACATTTGATTGCGTGCGTTCAGCGGTACTGGCGGCGAGCCCATTGTAGGACTGGCTTTAGCCAGGAAGGGGGCAGGCGGCGCACTGCAAAACTGATAGCGACCACACATGCATCTTCCCGGCTAAAGCCGGTCCCACATTTGAATTGCGTGCATTCAGTGGGACAGGCGGCGGACTCCATTGTGGGACCGGCTTTAGCCGGGAAAGCGTCATCCGACACGCTGCAGAACTGACGACGAACCCACTTGCCTCTTCCCGGCTAACGTCAGTCCCACAAAAAAAGCGCCCGCTTTGTATACCCGTGTATCCAGACCCCTTGCCGATACGTGCTGACTGAAAGCTCCCCCCTCAGCGACACACTGCAGATACGTGCAGCGCATTCAATGATTCACAACGAAGGGCGGGGCCAGGCTTTGGCTATCCCGGTCAAGCCGCCGACCATGAATGCACATTGAGGGAGCACCCCATGAACAGAATCAACGCGTCATTGCTGCTAAGCGTTTTTACGGCGGGCGCCCTGGCGCTGGGCGTTGCCAGTGCGGCGCAGGCTGCCCCGGTGAAGAACATCGTGTTGGTCCACGGCGCCTTTGTGAACGGCTCGGGCTGGAAGCCGGTCTACGAGATCCTGCGCAAGGACGGGTACCACGTCTCGATCGCTGAACACCCACTGACGTCGTTCGCCGATGACGTGACGGCGGTCAAGCGCATCGTTGACCAGCAGGATGGCCCGACGATTCTGGTCGGTCACAGTTATGGCGGCGCGATCATCACGGACGTCGGCAATGACGCGCACGTCGTAGGCTTGGTGTACATCGCCGCTCACGCGCTGGATCAGGGTGAAACCGAAGCGCAGAACGGCAAATTATTTCCTAACGCCACCAAGGCGGTGAAGCAAACCGCTGACGGTTTCCTGTCCCTTGCCCCGGCGTTCTACCCGGCGGATTTCGCGGCTGACCTGCCCAAGGCTCAGGCTGAGTTCGAAGCCATTTCCCAAGAGCCGACCGCTGCGTCGGTATTCACCACGCCCGCTGGGGTGCCTGCGTGGAAAACCAAACCTAGCTGGTACGCAGTGGCCGGGGCGGACCGGATCATCAACCCGGACCTTGAACGCATGTACGCCAAGCGGGCCAACAGCCACACCATCGAGATCAAAGGCGCCAGTCACTCGGTGTACCAGTCCCGTCCGCAGGAAGTGGCCGCGTTGATCGAACAGGCAGCCACTCACGCGGCGGAGTGATGTGTCGCCTTCATAACTGACCCCTAACCCCAGGATCGTCAACGATTGCTCTGGGAATCAAGCGACTTCGACAACGTCCGAGCCGCTTATCAGATGCGACGGCATCGGCTGCAATTGCCCCACCATGGGCTTGGCAAACAGGTAGCCCTGCATCAGTTCGACGCCCAGGCCCAGCAAGGCGTCGCGCTCTTCGCAGGTCTCGATGCCTTCGGCGACCACGGTGATACCCAGACGCTTCGAAACCAGCACAATCCCTTCAACAATCGCCTGACGTACACCGTCCCGGTCGATATCACGGGTGAGCGCCATGTCGATTTTCAGCACCTGTGGCTGAAACATCGCCAGCATGTTGAGGCCGGAATATCCTGATCCGAAGTCATCTATAGCGGTGGTGAAACCTTGCCGCGCGTACTCTTCAAAAATCGACTTGAGATGGTTCGGGTCTTCGACGCGCTCGCCTTCGGTGACCTCGAACATAAGCCGATCCACCGGGAAGTCGAACGTCCGAGACGCTTCAAGGGTTGCGCGAATGCAGGTTTCCGCCCGATACACCGCTTTGGGCAGGAAGTTGATACTCAGCTTGCAGTCTGGAATCGCGGGAAGGCCCAACTGGGTAGCGAGCTCGATGGCCCGCACTCGGCATGCCTGATCGAAACGGTATCGGTTGCCGTCGTTGACCTGGCCCAGGATAAACGCGGCGGACTCGCCGTTGACACCCCTTACCAGCGCCTCGTAAGCGAAGGGCGCGCCCGTGGTGACGTTGAAAATAGGCTGAAAAGCCATGGTGAAGTCGAATCCCAGCCCTTCAAGGTTTCGGCATTCAGCGCAGCCAATGGATTCGAAGGTTGCCAGGGGAATGTGTTGCATGATCGTCACTGCCTTGAGATTTGGTCGGTCGATCTGTGGATTTCGAGCGACTGGTTTCTCTGTATCGGCAGCGTCGGTGAAAACTTTGCTGCGGATTTTCAGCAGGGGATCAGCGGTAGCGAAGTCGATGCGTGAGAGGGGGCGGCCTGTCTCGGGCTTTTAGAAGGCGAGGGCAAGAGGCGAGGTTGATTCTGAGAGAAGGAGGGCTGAAAGGCCCGGAAACACTGGGGGAGATGGAGCGGGTAGAGGGAATCGAACCCTCAACTAAAGCTTGGGAAGCTTTCGTTTTACCACTAAACTATACCCGCTTTTAAATCGACGCCTTTGGCGCGGCTGACTTTGTACCAGATGCTGCGTGTTAATTGAAGCGTTATATGCCGCACCGACCAAATGCCACCTCGTCGACCCCTGATTCGCCGTCCAATGGCACTCATCAGGCTCTGCAGCAAACCCTTCCTTCCCCGGCTGCTGTCCTATCATTTCCCATTCCAATCACACCGCAAACGCCTGTTGCAACTGCCCCGTTCTGTAATGAACGCGGCGGGGTTCAGGCGCGGGCGTCAGAAACCCATGCAGTGCATTTTTCGATGCCAGGCATGCCGCCTTGTTCTCCATGTCCAGAAAGTGCCCGGCATCCTGAAGGGTGCTGAAGTGGCAATCGCGGATGTAGTGAGCGAAGTGCCGGGCGTCGGCAGCCGAGGTGTATTCGTCCCACGCGCCGTTCATGAACAGCACCGGCACATTGATGCGCTTCGCCGCTTTCATCTGAGGATGATTGCTCGGGTCCAACACATGATCGATGTGGTGGTGCATCTGCGCGTACTCATGCAAATCCAGAGAGCTGACGTGCTTGTGGTTGTAGCGTTTGAACAGCGAGGGCAGGTGTTTGCCCAGGGTGCTGTTGAGCAACTCCCCGACCCCGTGACGATTGTAAGTGCCGAAGAATTGCCGGCCGCGCTCGAGATAGTCGCGCAGCGGGTCGCTGATGACGGGAGAGAACGAGCTGATGACTGCCTTTTCGATTCGCTTGGGCCGGTGCGCCAGAGCGACCAGTGCCGCCGCGCCGCCCCATGAGAACGACATCAGGAGTTCGGCGTTGAAATGGTCGATCAGCTCCAGAAGCAGCTGGCCTTCAATCTCTTTGGTGAGCGGCCGTTCATGGGCATTGTGGGGTTTAGATTTACCGGCGTAGGGCGGGTCGTACAGCACGACGTTGAATTGCGGGTGAAGGTTGCGCACGGCCTGAGCGAAGGAGGTGGTCGTGGCAAGCGAGCCATTGACCAGAATGATGGTCTGCTCGGCGGCGTCTGCGCGGTACAGCTCCGTATACACCCGGAACTGGCCCTGTATATCCAGCACAGCGATTTCTGCTTTCATCTCCATGTCTCCTGACGAAAAAACGGGGTGCGCGCAGACACGTTGCACGGGTTTCGTGACAGGTAGGCAATAGGACTCAGGTTTCAGATCAACGCGATTTCATCGGCACTCAGCGTTCTGTACTGTCCGGGCTTCAGCGTGGGGTCGAGCATCAAGGGGCCCATGCTTTCGCGGTGCAGCCGGGTCACCTTGTTGTCGAAGTGGCCGAACATGCGCTTGACCTGATGGTAACGCCCTTCGACGATGCTCAACCGGGCGCGATGACTGGCAAGAATCGTCAGCGCGGCGGGCTGTGTCGTCAGGTCCTCGAACGCGAAATAAAACCCTTCAGCGAATTTCTCGATGTAATGCGCGCCGATTTCGTCTTCGGTCTCGACGTAATAGACCTTCGCCAATTTGGTGGTTGGCTGCGTCAGGCGTCGCGACCACTGGCCATCGTTGGTGATCAGCATTAGCCCGGACGTGTTGAAATCCAGGCGGCCGGCGATGTGCAGATCGTCCTTGTCCGGTTCATCGAGCAGATCGAGCACGGTGGGGTGCTGCGGATCGACGGTCGCGCTGACGCAACCCTGGGGCTTGTTCAGCATGAAGTAGCGGGCGGGTTTGCCGAGCTGAAGGACTTGGTCATCGATCCGCACCTGACTGAATTCGCGCACCTCATGCAGCGGGTTTTTGACCGGCACCCCGTCGACCTGCACACGGCCTGCGATCAGCACCAGGCGCACGTCCTTGCGGCTGAAGCGCGGCAGGTTGCTGAGGAAACGGTCAAGACGCATCGCGGCTCGCCGCTTCAAGGCCGGCACATCGCGGGCAGAGGCATGCCAGTCCACGGACCTCTTCGGGCAGGGCTGCCAATACCGCCGGGTCGATCTCGGCGGTGAAACACCAGCAGGCCTGGTCCACTGTGCGCGGATCAGCCAAGGTGCAGCGGTTACCGGCGCCGCAAACCGGACAGATGCTCGTGTCGATGATGTGAGTGTCCATGTAGGGCGCCGCCTTTGAATGCCGCCAATGCTAGCGCGCCGCCCTGTCTTGCGCCATGAGCATGTGATCTCGGCCGATGCGCCTACGGGGTAATCGGCGATGGGCCCGGGGGGGCTACAAAAGAGGGGGAGCGCCCCAGCAATGATCCCACGGCAGGGCATCGGCAATGCACCAGCAGGATGTTGTCGTAATGAATTCCTTGCCGATGCAACGCCCCGAACAGGTCCTGCAGGGTCGGGTTGGTCATGCCGAACCGGTTGCGCACGGTCAGCACATCCATGGGCGTTTTCGGCAGTGGACTGGGCAGCGGCGGCTGATGACTGTTGCGCACGATCTGGCTGATGTCCCGATAACTCTCATAGTGCTCGCTCTGAAATTTCGCCAGGGTGTAGTTCTTGATGCGCCCCGGCAGCAAGGTGCCGGCCATCAGCGTGTCCCGCGCCAGCATGTCATGAAACGGCCCGACGCCCGGGCCGGGCAGCGTCTGTGTACTGTTCAGCATTGCGTAGGGCCGTACGGACTGGCTGGCAATCCGGTGCAGTATCGGGTCCACCAGTTCATGGCCGTGGGGCGCGAAGGTTCTGAGCTCCGTGCCGTTGGGGATTGCTGTCGTGCGTGTCCAGGGCAGGTAGTAGCCATGGCTGCTGACGACCAGCGTGCGGGCCTGGCTCCGGTGCGAGGTCCACAACAGAAACTTGCGCCCCAGTTTCCACACCTGAACCGCTGACGTACCGAATTCGGCGCTGCCCGCCACGCGCCATGTCTTCATCAGCGCAGTGCCATTGAAAAACGGCTTGATCAGCGTTTTGCGTGCATGGGTCGAGCGCCGCAGCCAGTCCCCGAAACGATGGGCAGGTGGAGCGGACTGGCCTCGCGTAAGCCCCTGTCCAAGCCCCCGCCCAAGCCCTCGGCTCAGGGCTTTAGTCGGCGCTGCCAGTTTGCGGAACGCCTGGAGCAGCCGTGGTGTGGCCGGCGCCATGTGTAACAGTCCCAGAGACAGAATGGCGAACATCACCTGGCGCCGCTCTTCCTGACGGTCGCCGGGGAGGTTGGCGGCCTGAATGCCGAGCGCGACACTTGCCGCGCTGGCTGTCAGCGCCGCAACCGAGGCCGCCGGCAGCAAGAGCGCCATCGGTGCCAGCAGCAGTTGCAGGCGATTGAGGTGTTGAAGCCAGCTGCCGAGTGCCTGCTCTCGGTCGGTGACGATGCGGTCCTCGGCGTCGTACTGGCTGTTAAGACGCAGGCCCTCACAGATGAAGCCCATGGGCGAGCCGGACAGTTTCTGCTCGTCCCATTGATGTTGCCGAGCGGCATGGGTGTCCGGGCTGTAAAGCGGCTCGGTCCAGGGACGCAGGATCGAAACCGGTTCGGCCGGCGCACGAACCCCGCCCCACAGCTCGAGGATATAACCAAGCCTGACGTGAAGACGGCGCGGCATGTAGCTGAGCACTGTCTCGCGCCAGGCAGGGTCGGCGGCGGCGGCAGTCAGATGGTCGATGAGCGCCTGACGACCGCTGAAAGGCACGAAGGGCCTGGACTGACCGGCTTGATAAAGCACGCCGCCTTCCTGGCCTGGAGCCCTGATCATCAGCAAGCCGACGCAAGGAGGGCAGTCGGCACCGAGTGGCAGGCCGTTGCCCACGTAAAAGCCCGCAGCGCTCCAGCGTATGAGTGCTGTCCCGAAAAGTGGCGTGTCCGGCAGATGCACCTGCTGAGCCTGCTCTACAGCATCGGTGACCCTGTGGAAGCTGTCCCTTGGAAGATCGCCGTTCTTCAGGGCCAGCAGCGCCTGGCCGATGAACGTCGACCAGAGTGAACGCTCGACGTCGGCGCGTTGCTGCTGCCAGAACCGGCCGAGTTGGTGCTGCATGAGCCCGAGAAAATCGATGCCCTGAATGTAGGCCTCGACGCTGGTTGCGCTGATATTAAGCTCCGCTTCCGCCGACCACGTCCCTTTGCCGCTGGGGTCGGCATACACGACCCAGCGCCCGCCTTCGTCATCGTACCCCTGAGGTTGAAGCGCCCTGAAACGGCTCAGCAGTGCCTGACTCAGCGTGACGGGCGTTTCATCTGGCGCAACGATGACGTTGGCCGCCGCGATTCGCGGGTGGCCCCAAGGCGTCCTCGACGTGCCGGGCAGGTAGCGGATGAACACCTGCTGCGGGTCTGTGATCAAAGTGTGCGTTTGATTCAACGGGACCGGTTTGAGCCGGGGAGACATCTGCCTGAGCCACTGGCCCATGAGCCGATTTGCAACCCCGAGGGGCGTCGGGATTCGCGCCAGCAATGGCTCATGGTGGTGCCAGTGATCGAGGGCGCTGACCAGGGCCAACGCTGGCTCGATGGGCATGAGCGCCGCGTGGTCGTCGTCGATGAGAGCGTCGGGCGATTCAACCGTGTCGCCGCCGGTCAGTCGCGCAGCCCAAAAGCGTTGCTGGGCAACACGCAGTTGAGCGAACACGTCGTCCGAAGGATCCCCCAGCGTGAGGGCCGTGCGCGTGCCGTCCAGGGAGAGATTGAGCCGATGCCAGGCCGAGGCGTTGATCGCCTCCAGCACCTTGTCCGCCTTCCAGGGCGCGTCATCGCTGATGTACTCATGGCAGTGGGGCGCGCTGTCCAGCACATGCACATAGCAATGCCCCGTGGTGTTGGATCGTACATGGAAGATACCGGGGATGATCTCGCCGTTCAGCGCCAACCCGCGCACGGTCGAGCGTGCCGGTGGCCTGATCGGCTGCAGGTCCTGAAGCTGTTGCGGAAAACGGCTGAGCCCCAGTGCATCGAGCGCCAGCAGATGGCCCTCGTTATCGATGCGCTTGCGCGAATGCAAGCGGGTCAGGCCATCGAGAAACGCCAGCCTGGCGAGCATCGCCCATGTGTCGCCGTGCTGCTCCCAGAACTGACGCTGCATCTGCTCATATTCCAGTGTCCATCGGGCTTCAATGAGCAGCTCGAAAAACACGGAGACGGTCAGCGAGGGCGTCGAGGCCGACAGCGGGCGATCAGCCTCGGCGCAGCGTTGAAGGGCGAGAAGTGCGAGCGGGTTCAGCGTCTCCCGGCCCAGCTCGCGTAGCGTCAGGCGCAGCTCGAAACGCTCCCGGCCGTCGACCTCCACGGCTGGCTCCAGCGCAGTGTCAAAACTGACGTGCAGCTCATCGATGTCGATTGCCGTGGCGAATCGGGCCTGCAGCGTTTCCTCCAGCCTCTGGTCCAGATGGCGGACGATTGAGTGCGGAAACGCCAGATCGAGTTGCCAGGCTTTAAGGACCCAGAATGATCCGTACAACAATTCGGCGACCGGGCTGACGGCCTGGCGCATCAAACGTTTGTGGTTGAGCGAGTGAGGTTCAGCGGGCGCGACGGCGGCGGTCTCCAGGGATTCAACCGGACTCAAAGGCTCGACGAACGGCGAAACGCTGAAATCCCCGCCATGGGGCAGGGTGTCGTTGGAAATGAGATCAAGGCCGCTCGCGGAATGAGCGCTGCTGCGGTCGTTCATGAAAAATCGCGCCACGTGGAAAGGTGCCCACTATGGCGCGATGCCGGGTTGCAATGGCGGTAACTATGTATTGCGTATGCCACCGCGTTTTATGCCTGTATGAAAGCCGCAAGCCGCAGCCGCAAGCCGCAAGCCGCAAGCCGCAAGCCGCAAGCCGCAAGCCGCAAGCCGCAACAGTGCCAGTCAGCCAACGTCCAGCACGACCACCCGTTGCCCAGCGCGGACCGCCGAGCCGGGTTGCACGCGGACGTCACTGACGACACCGGCATGGGGTGCCAGCAACGGGATCTCCATCTTCATCGACTCCAGAATCACCAGGGTTTCGCCCGCTTCGACGCGCTGACCGACGCTGACCTGCACTTGCCAGAGATTGCCGGCAATGTGGCTGTCGATACTGGTCTGCCCGTTTTGCAACGGGGCTTCTTCCGTGGATTCGGCCACCGCTTCGTCGCTTTCGAACGAGGCCTGGCCGTTGGCGATCCAGCGCTCGCGTTCGGCGTTGAACGCGCTTTGCTGCTGAGTGCGGAATGCCGCAATGCTCTGCGCTTCATCGGCCAGAAAGGCTTGGTACTCGGTCAGATTGAGCGTGCTGTGCTCGATCTGCAGCGGGTATCGACCGAGGGGGAAATCGCGGCGGATGGTCAGCAGCTCGTCGGCGCTGACCGGATAAAAACGGATCTGATCGAAAAACCGCAGCAGCCACGGTTTGCCATCGAACGCCGCCACGGCGCGATAACGGTTCCACATCTGCAACGTGCGGCCCACGAACTGATAACCGCCGGGACCTTCCATGCCGTAGACGCACATGTACGCGCCGCCGATGCCGACGGAGTTCTCGGCGGTCCAGGTCCGCGCCGGGTTGTATTTGGTGGTGACCAGCCGATGTCGGGGATCCAGTGGCGTGGCGACCGGCGCACCGAGGTAGACGTCGCCCAGCCCCATCACCAGGTAGCTGGCCTCGAAGACGGTGCGGTGCACTTCGTCGAGGTTTGGCAGGTCGTTGATGCGGCGGATGAATTCCAGGTTGCTCGGGCACCACGGCGCGTCCTTGCGCACGGTGGTCATGTACTTCTCGATGGCCAACTGACAGGCCGGGTCGTCCCACGACAACGGCAGATGAACGATGCGTGACGGCACCTCCAGATTCTTGCTGGCGCAGACCCCGTCCCACTCGCCGGCGACCACATCGAGCAGGGTATTCAACGGCAGTTGCTCGGGCTGGTAATGCACCTGTAGCGAACGAATGCCTGGCGTCAGGTCAATCACCCCGGTCAGCTGTTTGCTTTCCAGCGCCTGCATCAGCGCATGGCCCCGGAAGCGCAGCACCAGATCCAGCTCCGGCGCGCCGATCTCCAGCAACAGATGCGTGTCGCCGGAAAGGCGGGCGACCAGGCGGGTATCGTTTTCACCTATATCAAGAACGATGGGTGACTGTAGGAGCGCGCTTGCCCACGAATGCGATGGCCCAGCCGCCATAGACTCATGGGGTGTACCGACCTCTTCGCGAGCAAGCTCCTTCCCACACAGATCAGTGTTCAGTTTCAGCCAGCGGGCCGCGTCGACACTCACCGGATAAAACCGCACTTTGTCCCCGGCCTTGAGCTGCCCCAACTGCCACAGATCCGCCTCGATGATCGTCACCGGGCAGACAAAACCGCCCAGGCTCGGCCCGTCCGGCCCAAGAATCACCGGCATGTCCCCGGTGAAATCCACTGCGCCGATGGCATACGGATTGTCATGAATGTTCGACGGGTGCAGACCCGCTTCGCCGCCGTCGGCACGCACCCATTCCGGTTTCGGCCCGATCAGGCGCACGCCGGTACGGCTGGAGTTGAAATGCACTTCCCAATCGGTGGCGAAGAAGGTCTCGATGTAGCGCTCGGTGAAATATTCGGGAGCCGCGTGTGGGCCATAGATCACCCGGATATCTCGCACCTCCGGCAGCTCGGCGACTTGCGTCGGTTCAAGCCGTTCGCCTGCGCTGCGGTCAGACAACGGCGCAACATGTAGCACGTCCCCTGCACGCAACGCTCGCCCGCCATGCCCGCCAAACTGGCCCAGGGTGAACGTGCTCTTGCTGCCCAGATAACACGGCACGTCCAGCCCGCCCCGCACGCACAGATAACTGCGGGCACCGGCGCCCGAAATGGTCCCGAACGCTAAAGTCGATCCGGCAGGCACAAGCAACGATTGATTCATCGGCTGCGCGTCGCCATCCAGCGTCAGCGGAATGACCGCGCCCGTCACGGCGATGACCGCATCGGTATTGAAGCGCAGCGTCGGACCGCTCATGGTGATTTCCAGCGCGGCGCACCCTTCAGCGTTACCCACCAGAGCATTGCCCAGACGCAACGATCGGCTGTCCATCGGACCCGACGGCGACACGCCCACTGCCCAGTAACCCAGGCGCCCCGGGTAATCCTGAACGCTGGTCTGGGTGCCGCCGCTCAGGACCTCGAACGTGTCGGCGCGATAGGTCAGCCCCTCAAGGCACCGCGTCCACGGCTGGCCGCTGGCGAACGGCACGTCCGCGATGATCTGCCGCAAGTAGTCGCGGTTGGTCTCGATCCCGTACAGCCGCGTCTCGCTCAATGCCTGAGCCAGGCCGTCGCTGGCGGACGCTCTGTCCGGCGCCCAGCTGATGACCTTGGCGATCATCGGATCGAAAAACGGCGGAATCTCGCACCCGGCCTCGACCCACGTGTCGATGCGCAGGTGTTGGCCGTCGGCGGCGGGGAAGTGCACCGAGGTCAGCAAGCCCGGGCTGGGCTGGAAATCCCGGCCCGGGTCTTCGGCGTACAAACGCGCCTGAATCGCGTGGCCGACGGGCTGTAGACCCGCGCGCAATTCAACGAGCGGCGGCAGATCACCGGCCGCGAGCTGAATCATCCAGCTCACCAGGTCCACGCCCCAGACCTGCTCGGTCACGCCGTGCTCGACCTGCAATCGGGTGTTCACTTCCAGAAAATAAAAGCGCTGATCGTCGCTGTCGAAGACGAACTCCACGGTGCCGGCGCTGCGATAGTTCACCGCTTTCGCCAGCTTGATCGCCGCGGCGCACAGCTCATCGGCCATGCCGGCAGGGAGGTTCGGCGCAGGGGTTTCTTCGAGGACTTTCTGATTGCGACGCTGCACCGAGCAATCGCGCACGCCGAGGGCGATCACCTCGCCACAACCGTCGCCGAACACCTGCACTTCCAGATGGCGGGCACGCTGGATGTACTTCTCGATGAACACGCCGGCGTCGCTGAAGTTGTTCTGGCCCAGGCGCTTGACGGCCTCGAACGACTCGCTCAGTTCACTGGCGCTGCGGCACACCCGCATACCGATGCCGCCGCCGCCCGCCGTGCTTTTCAGCATCACTGGGTAGCCGATGGTTTCAGCAGCGCTCAATGCAGCGTCAACGCTGTCCAGCAGCTCGGTGCCTTCGAGCATCGGCACGCCGTGCTGTTTCGCGAGGGCGCGGGCGGTATGCTTGAGGCCGAAAACCCGCAGCTGCTCAGGCGTCGGGCCGACGAAGGCGATGCCGGCGTCTTCACAGGCCTGGGCGAAGGCCGCGTTCTCTGACAGGAAACCGTAACCCGGGTGAATCGCATTGGCGCCGGTGGATTGAGCGATGGCCAGAATCTTGTCCACGGCCAGGTACGTGCCAGCAGCACCACCGTCGCCCAGGCTGTGGGCTTCGTCGGCTTGCAGGATGTGCAGGCTGGCAGCGTCCGCTTCGGCGTACACCGCGACGCCCTCGACCTGCAGGTCGCGGAGGGTGCGCAGGATGCGGCAGGCAATGGCGCCGCGGTTGGCAATCAGCAGTTTGTCGAACATGGCATAGACCCCGGGGACTGATAGCGATCAGTCCCTCACTGGGTAGCGGGCCGTCCCGCTGTGGTACGCGTTGCACGAAGGCCGTCCCTCGCGCCGAAGCCTTGAGGCCTTTAAAACTGTGGTCAGCGATCAGTCCCAGACGAGCAGTTCCGCCGGGGTCGGGTTGTAGCCGTTGCACGGGTTGTTGAGCTGCGGGCAGTTGGAAATCAGCACGATCACGTCCATCTCGGCGCGCAGTTCGACGTACTTGCCGGCGCCGGAAATGCCGTCTTCGAAGGTCAGCCCGCCGTCCTCCGTGACCGGCACGTTCATGAAGAAGTTGATGTTCGGGCCGATGTCGCGCTTGCCCAGCCGACCGTCATGGATGCAGGCCCGCAGGTAGCTGTCGCGGCAGCTGTGCATGTGCTTTTTTTCCAGCGCGTAACGCACGGTATTGCTCTCCTGGGCGCAGGCGCCGCCGAGGGTATCGTGGCGTCCGCAGGTGTCTTCGACGATGGTCAGCATCGGCTTGCCCAGGTTCGAATAAAGGACGCTGCCTTTGCTCAGGTAAACGTTGTTCTGCCGGCGCAGCGTCCGTTGCACGTCGTAGCGTTCGCGGGGGTTGGCGAGGCTGTAGAACAGCGTGTCGACCGCCTGATTGCCTTCGAGATCGAGCAGGCGCAGGGTTTGCCCGGCCTTGAGTTCGGTCAGTGATGGCTCGCCGGCCGGGATGTGGGTGATGGAAACGGGGGCGTTCGTGTGGTGATGAGAGTGTGCAGTGCTCATGGCAAGTCTCCTCAGGCGAACAGGCGATCGGTATTGATGAAGCCACGCACGTTTTCTTCGCGGGACGTGCGGCAGTGTTCGGCGACGCTGGGGTCGGCCTTCATCCAGCTCAGCTGGACGGGTTGCGGCGCATATTCGGGGTTGGGGTCCATCGGGTGTTGCAGGGCGGTCATGACCACCAGCGTGTCCATCGGCGCGTACAACTCGATGCTGTCCCCCGCTCTGGAATTGCTCGGCACGAAGGCCAGCGCGCCGTGATCGTCGACGTTGACCCGGCTGAACAGGTTCAGCGTCATCAACAGGTCGGAAAGCCCCAGGCCCCACTTGCCCATTTCCACCAGCAGGTTGTCGGCGCCGTTGCGGAAGAAGCCGTTGCGCAGTTCCTGATAGCGGCCCTGGCCGTATTTCTCGCTGACCTCTTCGGCGCACAGCACGCCGCCGATGCTGTCGCTCCAGCCGCAGGTGTCGGCGGTGATCGCCGCCAGCACGCGGCCCATGTCCGAATACAGGCAATGGCCCGCCGTGAGCTTGGCGGTGTGCTGGCACTTGAGGCTGTCGGGCAGGTTCAGGCGCTCGGTTTTTTCATGGGCGTTGAACATCGTCAGGCTGACGTTGGCGTTGCCGTTCAGGTCAGTCAGCCGCAGCAGTTCGCCGCGTTTGAGCACGAACGACAGGTGGCCGCCGCCGGGCAGCAGCTCTTCGGCGAAGACGGGAAACAGTGTGGTTGAGTCAGTCATGGGCAATGTCCTTCAAGCCGTTTTCAGCGAATCGAGCGCCACCCGGGCGGCGCGACGATCGCTGTTCAGGGGAATGTCGTAAGTGATGCGCGCGCCATAGGCGCCGGGGGCGTGGGGGTCGATGCGCACCTTGTCGAACACCAGCAGGCGGGTGCCGAGGTTGAAGCCTTCGGACAGGTCGTGGGTGACCATGAACACCGTCAGCTTGGTCACGCGCCACAGCTCCAGCAGCAGCGCGTGCATGTCCTTGCGGATGCCGGGATCGAGGGCGCCGAAAGGCTCGTCGAGCAGCAGCACCCGAGGCTTCATGATCAGCGCCTGGGCGATGGCCAGACGCTGCTGCATGCCGCCCGACAATTGCGTCGGGTACTTGTCCAGCGCGTGATCGAGGCCGACCTTGTGCAACAGCGCCGCCGCCTGGTCGCGGGCGTCGCGCTTGGCGGTACCGAACAGCCGCCCGAGCAACGCCGAGCGCGGCAATTCAAGGCCCAGCGCGACGTTGTCCAGCACCGACAAGTGCGGGAACACCGAATAGCGCTGAAACACCACGCCACGGGTCGAATCCGGTTCCTTCGCCAGCGGTTGGCCATCCAGCAGGATCGTGCCTTTGCTGGCGACTTCCTGGCCCAGCAGCAGGCGCAGGAACGTCGATTTACCGCAGCCCGACGCGCCCACCAGCGTGCAGAACTCGCCTTCGGCGATGCTCAGGTTCAGGCCTTCGAGCACCACCTGATCGCCGTATTGCTGCCAGACGTTTTTGACCGAAATGAAGCTCATGGGCGCGCGCCCTCGTACCACGGGAATGCCTTGCGTGTGAGCGCTTTCAGGCCCCAGTCCATCAGCCAGGCGAGGAGGGTGATCCACACCACGTAGGGCAGAATCATGTCCATCGCCAGATAGCGCCGCACCAGAAAGATCCGGTAACCCAGACCGTCCGTGGAGGCGATGGCTTCGGCCGCGATCAGAAACAGCCACGCCGACCCCAGCACCAGCCGCAGCGAGATCAACAGGCGCGGCAGCAACTGCGGCAGTACCACCCGCAGGATCAGCGTCCAGGTCGAGGCTCCCAGGGTCTGCGCCTTGATCAGCAGTTCGACCGGAATCTCCCGGGCGCGCTGCTCCAGATCACGGGCCAGCACCGGCGTGATGCCGATGACGATGAGCATCACCTTCGACAGCTCGCCCAGACCGAAGACGATGAACAGGATCGGCAGAATCGCCAGCGGCGGCACCATCGAGAGCACGGTCAGTAACGGCGACAGCGGCGCGCTGAATAACGGCAGCACGCCCGACGCAATGCCCAGGCACAACCCGACAATGGCGCTGATCGCCAGGCCGATCGCGAGGCGCTGCAGACTGGCGCCGGTGTCCTGCCAGAGGATGTATTCGCCGGTGCGTTGATCGGGCACGAACGCCACCCGTTTGATCGCATCGGTCATCTGCACGGCGCTGGGCAGCAGCTTGTCGTTGGGGTTTTCCGTCAGCCGCGTCGCCGAGCCCGTGAAATAGGCGAACAGCAACAGGGCGAACGGCAGGAGCACCAGGATCAATCGACTGGCGCGATCCGGGCGGCGGTTTATCAAACGCATGGCAAAGACCCTTGGTTTTTACAACGTGCCGTCGGCAGCCATCTGCACGTAGCTCGGGTCGAAGTGCAGCTTGAGGTTGGCCTTGTCGCCTTCGGTCACGCCGCCTGCGAAGGTCATGCCGACCGCGCTGGCGTCTCTGGCGCCTTCGCCAAGCAAACCGTGTTCGAAGGAGAAGTCAGCGACCCTGCGCATGGTCGCCGGCAGTTGCTTGCTGGTGGCGAATTCCAGCGCTTCCTTGGGCGTGGCGAACAGCTTGGTGGTGTCCAGTTGCGACTGGAACCCGGCCAGATCGGTGCCCGACGCCTGGGCCATGTGCTCCAGTGCGGCTTTCGATTCGGCGGATTTGGCGTTCATCAGCGCCACCACTTCAAACCACGCGCCGGTCAGGGCTTTGCCCAGTGCCGGGTTGTCTTTCAGGGTCTGGGTGTTGACCACCATCATGTCCATGATCTCGCCAGGGATCTTGCTGGAGTCGAACACTTCGGTGACGCCGGGCTTGGCCTTGATCTCCGAAAGCATCGGGTTCCAGGTGGTGACGGCCTTGACCTCGCTGGTATTGAAAGCGGCGGCGATGTCGGCGTCGGAGGTGTTGACGACTTTGAGGTCTTTCTCGGTCAGGTCCACCGAATCCAGCGCGCGGGCGAGGAGGTAGTGGGACACCGACAGCTCGACCAGATTGACGTCCATGCCCTTGAGGTCGGTGACTTTCTTGCCGTCGCCCTTGATGACGATGCCGTCGTTGCCGTTGGAGAAGTCGCTGACCACCAGCGCCGTGCTTTCAACGCCACCGGCGGCGGGAATGGTGAGGGCGTCCATGTTGGTCATGGTGCAGCCATCGAACTGGCCGGCGGTGTACTGGTTGATGGATTCGACGTAGTCGTTGAGCTGGGTGACTTTGATGTGGATGCCGTACTTCTTGGCCCACTTGTCGACGATGCCTTGAGTCCCTGCGTATTCCCATGGCATCCAGCCGGCGTAAATGGTCCAGCAGACGTCGAAATCTTTTTTCGGGGCGGCGGTGGCCGAGAGGCTCAATGCTGCGAAGACGCCTGCGGTGAGCAGACTGAACAGACGGGACTTTTGCATGGGTGTCTCCAGTAGCGAAAAGGGACGGTCAGGAGCACGGCGACACCACTGGTGTCCTGTCTCCCGGGCTTTTATCCCGCCGTGTAACCTCTACTGGAGGTCGCCAACTCTCGGACCAGCCACTCGCTGGAAGGCGAGCCGGAACCCTAGTCGGCTATTGCAAATTGTGGTGCCGTGAACCTGAGATGACTCCTGCACCCGATCATTAAAGCGAGAGTTGTGCCAAGTCCCGCAAACCCTTGTGGCGCCTGAGTCGGGCAGGCGCAGGTCGTTTCAGGACGGTCGAGACGTGCACTGAAGCAGGGCGCCGTCTGGCGCCTGGGTGCCGCGTTGGGGCACTAGGTCCGCAATTCGCAGTCTCAGTTAACGTTCTCGGCAGTTTCGGGAACGCCGACCAGCGCCGCTGGTTCGAGCTCTACCGCGGTCCGGGAGGCCGCCATGTATCGACGATTGCTTACCGCTTTGATGACGCTGTCCCTTGCAGGTTGTTACGGAGGTTATTACGAATCAGAGAGCTACACGCAGCCCATCTATAGCAGTGGCTACAGCAGCGGTTACGTGTACGACAGTTATCGCCCGGTCGCTCCGGTGTATTCAGGCGGAGCGGTGTATTACTCCTCGCCGCGTTACTACTCGGCGCCCCGCTACTATGCGCCGCCACCGCGTTATTACGCGCCTCCACCCCGTTATTACGGGCCTGGATACGGAGGTGGCCGTCCCGGATACGGGGGGCGTCCCGGTTATGGCGGTGGCAATTGGAACGGTGGAGGGGGTGGGTACCATGGCGGGGGTGGCTATAACGGTGGCGGCAACGGCTATCGTCCACCGCCCCCAGGTCCGAGACCCGGCGGCGGCAATGGCCCCGGCCCAGGCGGCGGTTGGCATGGCAATCCTGGCGGCGGCGGTGGTGGCGGCGGCCCGCGTCCCGGCTTTGGCCCCGGGGGAGGCGGCCACCGAGGAGACGGCGGTTTCGGCCGTGGCGGCCACGGCGGACCGGGTGGCGGCAATCGCTGAGTCACAACAAAACGGCGCTCCGAGGAGCGCCGTTTTTTATGGGATGAATCTCACGGTTGAGGTGTACCACCTGACGCTTCCCCGGCTAAAGCCAGTCCTGTTAAAGGGTGTTAAAGGGGACTGATTTATTTACAACGCTTCACCGTAAATTAATCTGTCCCCGTTTTCTGAAAATCAAATAAATCAGACCCCTTTTAATATACAGGGGGTACGCATTCCAGTAGTAGGACCGGCTTCAGCCGGGAAGAGGCCCGTTAGAACACCCTCCATGCAGGCATGAACCAACGCCTCAATACTCCGACAAATCCGCCAGCGGGTGTCGGCCTTCCCAGGCTTTTTCGAAATGCGCGTCCACCACCGCCAGAGGAATGTTAGAAATGTCCTGCCAGTGCCAGTGGGGCGTTTGATCCTTGTCGATCAGCCGCGCGCGCACCCCCTCGGCGAACTCAGGATGTCGACAGCAATTCAGGGCCATGGTGTATTCCATCTGAAACACCTCGGCCAACGACAGATGCCGCGCCCGTTCGATCTGCTCCCACACCAGGTGCGCCGTCATCGGGCAGCCATCCGTCAGGGTCTTCGCCGCCTTGGCCAGTAAAAGGTCATCGGCATTCAAATGATGCTTCAACGCATGCCAGGCGCTCGGCGCGTCGGCCACATCCAGCAGCTCATCTACGGTCTCGCGACGAGGCAGCCATTGCGCGGCAGGCATCTGATCCACGGCCTCCAGCTGCAGGGCCCTGAACAGGCTGGTCAGTTGCACCTTCTTCTGCTCCTGCCAATTGAGCTGCAACAGCCGGTCGATCATCTCCTCCTGCTGATCGTCCAGCAGAAAGCGATCGGCGAGCCCTAGATCCAACGCGTCACGGCCGTTGATGTGCGCGCCGGTCAATCCAAGGAACAGCCCCAGTTTCCCCGGCAGTCGCGACAGGAACCAACTGGCGCCGACGTCAGGAAACAGGCCGATGCTGACTTCCGGCATCGCCAGCCGGCTGCTTGGTGTGACGACACGAATGTTCGCCCCTTGCAGCAAGCCCATCCCGCCGCCCAATACATAACCGTGGCCCCAGCAGATCAGCGGTTTGGGGTAGGTGTGCAGCGTGTAATCCAGTCGATACTCCGCCGCGAAAAACTGCGCAGCCAGCGGCGGAACCGTACCGGGCTGACCGCTCCCGGCCTCGACCAGCGCGCGCACGTCACCGCCGGCGCAGAAGGCTTTCTCGCCATTGCCGCGCAGCAACACGCAGACAATTTGCGGGTCGCTCGCCCAGTCGTTCAGTCGGTCCTGCAGCGCAAGAATCATCGGCAGCGACAGGGCATTCAGGGATTTTTCCGCATCCAGCGTGGCGATGCCCAGGCGGGCACCGTCCGTGGCGGTGAGCTCTTCAAATTGCAGATTCATCGTGACCTCTTATCAGTGGTACGGGGATCTCTCGAGGCTTGTGAGTCCTCTCGACGCCCGGAAGTTGCAAACCGGCGGCTGTGAACGAGTGTAGGAAAGCCCACGGTGCGCTGCGCTGGAAATAATCAGCCACAGTCCCTAAAGTTGCGCATTGTTTCTGCCGGATTACACCATGACAAACGACGACCGCATCAAACTGGAGGCCAGCTGGAAGCAGGCCCTGCGCGACGAATTCGAGAAGCCTTACATGGGCGAGCTGCGCGAATTTCTGCGTCAGGAGCATGCGGCGGGCAAGGAAATCTATCCGCCGGGACCGTTGATCTTCAATGCGCTGAACTCGACGCCGCTGGATAACGTGAAGGTGGTCATCCTCGGTCAGGACCCGTATCACGGCCCCAATCAGGCCCACGGCCTGTGCTTCTCGGTGCAGCCGGGCGTGCCGGCGCCGCCTTCGCTGGTCAACATCTACAAAGAGCTCAAGCGCGACTTGAACATCGACATCCCCAACCACGGTTATCTGCAGTCGTGGGCCGAGCAGGGCGTGCTGATGCTCAACACCACGCTCACCGTCGAACGCGCCAACGCCGCCTCCCATGCAGGCAAAGGCTGGCAGCATTTCACCGACAAGATCATCGAAACCGTCAGCGCCCAGCAGCCGCACCTGGTGTTCCTGCTGTGGGGCGCCCATGCGCAGAGCAAGAAAAAACTGATCGATGCATCCAAACACCTGATCCTGACCGCCGTGCACCCATCGCCACTGTCAGCGTACAAAGGGTTTCTGGGCTGCGGCCATTTTGGTCTGACAAACAAGTTTCTGGAGCAGAACGGCCTGGCGCCGATCGAGTGGCGATTGCCAGCCAGCGTCTGACGCAAATGCTTCGTCCGCCGCGAAGTTTCTAGGAGCGCGCCCAACATCTGCGCCGGCCGCAGATCCCGATGTAGGAGCCTGGCTTGTCCCGCGATCGGCCGGGAACCGGTCGTGGAATGGGCGCATGGGGTGGATCAGGGAAGAAATCGATGGCTGGTGTGCTGCCGCTGCGCGCCAGATCGCGGGACAAGCCACGCTCCTACAATTTTTTGCCTGCGCAGGCCTTGCGATCCCAATACCGAAACAACGGCTCGGCCAGAAACAACACGAACAACAACCGCATCACCTGCATCGCCGTCACCAGCGGAACCGACAGTTGCAGCACCTCCGCCGTTAGGCTCATTTCGGCAATCCCGCCGGGCATCATCCCCAGCGTCAACGAGCGCAAGTCCAGATGGGTCAACGCGCTCAGCCCCAGTGCGCACAACGCCGCGATGCTCATCGTCAGCGCCGTCCCCAGCAACGTGCGGCCGATGAATGACGGCGCGCGACGGAAGAACGCGCGGTTGAAGTGGCAACCCAGGCCGCTGCCGATCAGCCATTGCCCCAACTGACTGCCGCCCTGAGGCAGGCCGATGTGCAGATCGAAACTGACGCTGATCACCGCACTGATCAGTAAAGGCCCGAACAGCCACGGATTGGGCTGTTTCAACCGCTGCCAGCCCCAGGCCACCAGCGCGCCCAGCGGAAACAGCAGCATCAGCCACCGCCAGTCCACCACCGTCGCGTGGGACGGCGCGCCGCCGTCGCCCATCAGATATTTGAAGATCGCCGGCACGCACAGCACCACCGCCAGCACCCGCAGGCTTTGCCCGGCGGCGACGTTGCTGAGAATCGCGCCGTTGCGTGCGCCAAGGTTGACCATTTCGCCCGAGCCGCCGGGCATGCTGGAAAAGAACGCCGTCGCGCGGTCCTCGCCGGTGCGCAGCATCAGCCACACGCCCACCACGCTGGAGACGCTGGTGACCAGCGCACCGATAAAAATCAGGCCGAAATGGGAAAGGACTTGTTCGATGACCACGGGGGTGAAGTGCAGGCCGATGCCGATCCCGACCACCCATTGGCCGCATTTGCGGCCGCCGGGGATTTCAGCCAGCTGCCAGGGCGTGAGGCAGCGGACCAGAATGATCGCCAGTAACGAGCCGACCATCCAGGGCAGTGGCCAGCCGACCTGACTGGCGAGAAATCCCCCCAGCAGGCCGACCAGCGGTGTGCCCCACCACGTGCTGAATGGCCGGTCAGACATCGGCCAGCGCGCGACGCTGCCTGGAGCGCTTGCGCCAGATGCGGATCAGCGGGAACACCAGCATGAACGCCGTCACTACCCACATGCCCAGGGTGATCGGGCTCGACCACAGAATCTCCAGGCCGCCGTTGGAAATCGACAGCGCGCGACGCAGGTTCTGCTCCATCAGCCCGCCGAGGATGAACCCCAGCAGAATCGGCGACAGCGGGAAATCCAGCTTGCGCAGGATGTAGCCGAAGATGCCGATGCCGACCATCAGGAACAAGTCGAAGGTGGTGGCATGCACCGCGTAGACGCCGATCCCGGTGATGATCGCGATCACTGGCACCAGTGCCCAGTTCGGCACCGACAGGATGCGGGTGAAGATGCGGATCATCGGGATGTTGAGGATCACCAGCATGATGTTGGCGACGAACAACGACGCGATCAGGCCCCAGACGATGTCCGGTTGCTGTTGAAACAGCAGTGGCCCCGGTGTGATGTTGTACAGCGACAGGGCGCCGATCATCACTGCCGTGGTGCCCGAACCCGGAACGCCCAGCGTCAGCATCGGCACCAGCGCGCCGCAGGCCGTTGCGCCAATGGCGGTTTCCGGCGCCGCCAGACCGCGCATGTCGCCCTGTCCGAACTTGCCACTTGCGCCGGCGATGCGTTTCTCGGACATGTAGGTCACGGCGCTGGCCAGCGTTGCCCCGGCACCCGGCAGCACGCCCATGATGAAGCCCATCAGACCGCAACGGATGTTCACCCAGAACACCGAACTGGCTTCCTTGAAGTTGAACATCATGCGCCCGGTGGCTTTCACCGCTTCCTGGCCGCGATGGGTTTTCTCCAGCAACAACAGGATTTCGCTGATCGAGAACAGGCCCAGCACCAGCACGACGAATTGAATGCCGTCCGCCAGATGGATGTTGTCACCGGTGAAGCGGTACACGCCGCTGTTGGCGTCGATACCGATGCTCGACAGAAACAGCCCGATCAACGCCGCCACAAAGGTTTTCAGCGGTCGATCGCCGGCCATGCCGCCCAGGCAGACGATGGCGAACACCATCAGCACGAAGTACTCCGCCGGCCCGAAGGCAATTGCCCATTTCGCCAGCAGCGGCGCGAACATGACCATGCCGCAGGTGGCGATGAACGCGCCGATGAACGAACTCCATGCCGACAGCGACAACGCCACGCCGGCCATGCCCTGACGTGCCATCGGGTAGCCGTCCAGCGCGGTCATCACGGTCGATGCTTCGCCCGGAATGTTCAGCAGAATGGAGCTGATGCGGCCGCCGTATTCGCAGCCCAGGTACACCGCTGCCAGCAGGATTAACGCCGATTCCGGCGGCAGGCCCAACGCGAATGCGATCGGGATCAACAGCGCCACGCCATTGATCGGACCCAGGCCGGGCAGCAGGCCGACGACGGTGCCGATCAGCGTGCCGGAAAGGGCGGTGATCAGGTTGTAAGGGGTCAGCGCGACGCCGAAGCCCTGGCCGAGATAGCCGAGAGTGTCCATATCAGTTCTCCAGAACGTCGAGCAGGCCGAGGGGCAGGGGCACATCCATCACTTTGTCGAACAGCACGTACAGCGCGATGCTCATGAAGGTGATGATCACGACGCTTGGCAGCCAGCGGCCACCGTACAGGCGCGCCATGGGGATGCCGATCAGAATGCTGCTCAGCACGAAGCCCAGCGGCTCGAACAACCCGGCGAATACCAGCAACAGCAGGGTGCAGATGCCGATTTTGATCAGCGTCGGACGGTCCAGCGCCGGTTCTTCCTCGGAGTGCACGATCGGTGTCGGACGGATCGCCATGTACAGCAGCGAGATGCCCATCAGCGCCAGCATCAGCAGCGGGAAAGCGCGAGGGCCGACAGGTTCGTAGGAAAACGGCGCCTGATAAGGCCATGCCATCATGGCGAGGCCGATACAGACCAGCAGCAGCACGACGGCGAAAATGCGTTGTATAACCATGGAAAGCTCCCGGATCACGCCACCGCGCAGGCGGCGCAATCCTCAGTCAATCGAGTACGCTTCGATGGGTTCAGTCACTGAATCAGGCCGAATTCCTTGGCCAGCGTTTTGTACTCGGCGACGCGGGTTTTCACGTACTTGTCCAACTCTTCACCGGTCATGGCGAACGGGAACAGCTCACGCTGATCGCGCAGCTTGGCGAAGTCTTCCGAGGCCAGCAGCTTGTCGAATGCCGCTTTCCACCAGTTGTATTCCTCGTCCGACACCTTTGGCCCCAGATAGAAGCCGCGCACCACCGGCCAGACGATGTCGTAGCCCTGTTCCTTGGCGGTCGGAATGTTCTTCATTTCCGGCTCGTCCAGACGCTCTTCAGAGAACACTGCCAGCAGGCGCATGTCGCCGCTGAGAATGTGCGGCATGGAGTCGGAAATGTCGGTGGAGCCCACTTGGATGTGGCCGCCGAGCAGGGCAGTGGCGATTTCACCGCCGCCTTCGAGGGCGACATAACGCAGCTCCCGCGGGTTGATGCCGGCCGCTTTGGCGATGAGTGCGGTCTGCATCCAGTCCTGGCTGCCCACGGTGCCGCCTGAGCCGATGACGACTTTGCCCGGGTCGGCTTTCAGCGCTTTAACCAGATCGTCGAGGTTCTTGTAAGGCGAGTCAGCCTTGACTGCGATCGCGCCGTAGCTGGTGCCGACGGCGGCCAGCCAGCGCACGGCGTTTTCATCGTAACGGCCGAATTTGCCCTGCGCCAGGTTCAGCAGCGAGCCGCTGGACCAGGCCACCAGCGTGCCGGCGTCGGCAGGGCGCTGGGCGACCACCGCGTTGTACGCCACGGCGCCGACGCCGCCTGGCATGTAGGTGACGCGCATCGGTTTGGAGAGGATTTTCTCGTTGATCAGCGCGCTCTGCGCCAGTTTGCACGTCAGGTCGAAGCCACCGCCGGGGGAAGCCGGCGCGATGCATTCAGGACGATTGGGCTCGGCGGCCCACAATTGGGTGGCCATCAGCATGCAGCTGGCGGCAACGCTGATTTGGCGCAACGATAGGTTCATGGTCCGTCTCCAGAGGAGTTGTTGTTTTAATGGGGGCAGGCGGTTGTACGTTTGTCAGGCAGTCGTCCCACAACCTTGAGAAGGAGTGGGCCGACGCAATGCGGACGTGACGAAACACCGCGCAACAGGGCTGCGAGGTGAACAGTAAACACAATGGGATTCTGACGGCACGAGGGCCGATGATGGCAGTGAGGGCATCACTGATGACTCCGATATTGTTTTTATTGTTGAAAACGCATCAAGGCGTTTTTCGTCACGGCCCTGGCATCAGCAGCGTCGCGCGGGACGCAATCGTGACAAGTCGTAACGGGATCCTAATCAGCGAAGCTTTCGTGAACCTTTCAACTACCTTTCAGGAAGCTTTCAACTGATCCGCCTCAAGCGCAGGAGGTGGC
The DNA here is from genome assembly GCF_041060465.1 of Pseudomonas sp. W2Oct36. Lineage (NCBI taxonomy): Bacteria > Pseudomonadati > Pseudomonadota > Gammaproteobacteria > Pseudomonadales > Pseudomonadaceae > Pseudomonas > Pseudomonas sp. W2Oct36. Next base: position 104,916 of record NZ_JAUERW010000003.1, on the reverse strand, counting down.
TGTTCCCGCGCGCCGGACCTTCACAGACGACGGCGCCCCTGTAAACTCGGCCCATAAAATGCCCACTCTGGAGAAGTCGATGCGTGTCCTGCTCGTCGAAGATCATCTGCAACTGGCTGAAAGTGTCGCGCTGGCCCTCAAGAGCAGCGGCATGACCGTTGACGTTCTGCACGACGGCGTCGCAGCTGATCTGGCCCTGAGTAGCGAAGAATATGCCGCGGTGGTGCTCGACGTCGGCCTGCCGCGCATGGACGGCTTCGAAGTGCTGGCGCGTCTGCGGGCGCGGGGCAAGAACACGCCCGTGCTGATGCTGACGGCCCGCAGCGACGTCAAGGACAGGGTCCACGGCCTCAACCTCGGCGCCGACGACTACCTGGCCAAACCCTTCGAGCTGTCCGAGCTGGAAGCGCGGGTCAAGGCGTTGTTGCGCCGTAGCGTACTGGGTGGCGAACGCCAGCAACGCTGCGGGGAGCTGGTCTACGACCTCGACACCCGCCGCTTCACCTTGGGCGAAGAACTCCTCACGCTGACCTCCCGCGAGCAATCGGTGCTTGAATCGCTCATCGCCCGGCCCGGTCGGGTGATGAGCAAGGAGCAACTGGCGGCCCAGGTATTCGGCCTGGACGAAGAGGCCAGCGCCGACGCCATCGAAATCTACGTGCACCGTCTGCGCAAGAAGCTCGACGGGCACCCGATTGCGATCGTCACGTTTCGGGGTCTGGGTTATCTGCTGGAAAGCCGGGATGCTTAATCCGTTCCCTTCAGCGGAAAACAGCCTGCGCTGGCGCTTGCTGTGGAACCTCGGTCTGCTGCTGGTGGTGCTGATGATCGCCAGCGGCATGAGCGCCTACTGGAACGGACGCGAAGCGGCAGACACTGCTTACGATCGCACCTTGCTGGCTTCGGCGCGGACCATCGCTGCCGGGTTGTCGGAACGCGACGGCACCCTCAGCGCCGACGTACCGTATGTGGCCCTGGACACCTTCGCCTACGACAGCGCGGGGCGCATCTACTACCAGGTCAACGACATCAATCAGAAGCTCATTTCGGGCTACGAAAACATTCCCGCGCCGCCCCAAGGCACGCCGCGCACCGACGCCTATCCGGCGCTCGCCAAGTTCTACAGCGCGCGTTATCAGGGGCAGGATGTGCGAGTGGTGAGCCTGCTCAAGGCCGTGAGCGAGCCGAACATGAACGGCATGGCCGAGATTCGCGTGGCGGAAACCGAAGAGGCGCGGGTCGACATGGCCCAGGCCCTGATGGCCGATACCCTGCTGCGTCTGGGCATGCTCGGCAGCGGCGCTCTGCTGCTGGTCTGGTTCACGGTCAGCGCCGCGTTGCGACCCCTGGACCGCTTGCGCACGGCGGTGGAAGAACGCCAGCCTGACGATTTGCGCTCGTTGCCGCTGGTCGAAGTGCAGCACGAGCTGCGTCCGCTGGTCAGCTCCCTCAATCACTTCACCGAACGGCTGCGCATGCAGTTCGAGCGTCAGGCGCAATTCATCGCCGACGCCGCCCATGAATTACGCACGCCGCTGGCTGCATTAAAGGCGCGGCTGGAGCTGGGGCTGCGTGATCAGGAGCCTGCGGCGTGGCGTAACACGCTGGAGAGCGCCGCCTCCGGCACCGACAAACTGACCCACCTGGCCAACCAGTTGCTGTCGCTGGCACGCATCGAAAATGGCGCGCGGGCCATTGCGGAGGGCGGCGCACAATTGCTCGACCTCAGTCAGCTGGCCCGGGAGCTGGGCATGGCCATGGCGCCGCTGGCCCATGCACGGGGTGTGGCATTGGCGCTGGAAGCCGACGAGCCGGTGTGGATGCGCGGCGAACCCACGTTGCTCAACGAACTGCTGAGCAACCTGGTGGATAACGCCCTGGCTCATACCCCGGCGGGCGGCAACGTGATTTTGCGTGTTCATGCGCCGTGTGTGCTTGAAGTCGAGGACGACGGCCCCGGCATCCCCGCCCACGAGCGCGAGCGAGTGTTCGAGCGCTTCTACCGGCGTAATCAGCAGAGCAAGGGTTCCGGTCTGGGGTTGGCGATCGTGGGGGAGATCTGCAGGGCACACCTGGCGCGTATCACCTTGCATGACGGCGCACAGCGGGGCTTGAAAGTGAGGGTGAGCTTTATGGTGCCGGAGTCGGGGCTGGTGGGACTGGTTTGACCGGTTAGGTCAACAGGATCAGTACAACAGCGTCATTGCCTGGTTCATCTCATTGATCAGCCCGCCATCGGCCATGTTCAGGCCCAACCGCGCCACGGCCGGCACGGCCTGAAACTGCAGATTCGAGTACGGCGTGCCGTTCATTTCGTGAATGTGAATCGTCGCGACCTGGACCAGATCCACGTAGTCAGCCTGACCCGAGACACGGCTGAAATTCTGGAATTCCCGGGGCACGATCGCCAGGCCGTCCGGGAAATCCCATGAGCGCAGCAGCCGCTCGCCGATGATTGGATGGATGCGTTCGATAACATGATTGAGGCTGATCGGGTCGGCGAGCAACTCGTAGTTGTCCTCGGCGTACGTCAGGATCGGCAACACACCAATCAGGTGGATGAGCCCGGCCAGCGTGGCCTTGTCAGCCTTGAGGCGCGCACTGCGGTAACTGAGGACATTACACACCCCGGCCACCTGCATGCTGAGTTTCCAGATGTCGCGCATCTTGGTTTCGATGACGTCGGATTTGGCGTGAAACATCTGCTCCACCACCAGCCCGATGGCCAGGTTACAGCTGTAGTTAACGCCCAGCCGTCGGACCGCCGTCAGCACGTCGCTGACTTCGAAATTGGGCCGCAGCAGGGGGCTGTTGACGACTTTGATCAGCCGTGCGGAAAGCGCGGTGTCGCTGCCGATGACCTTGCTCAGTGCAGCAATGGAGATTTCCGAGTCTTCCGCCGCGAGGCGGATTTTCAGTGCAACTTCGGGGAGAGTTGGCAGAAACAGAGCATCCTTGTCGATCGCCTTGATCAGATCCCTCTGCACTTCGTCAGCCATGCTACTCATATTGGATCTCTGGACATTGCATTCCGGCCAACGGCCGTCCACACGAGGGGACGGCGCTGGCAACTACGCCGACGTCTTGCACATGCCTCAACCGGGTTCAACGCTGTGTTTCGAGCTTCGCGTCGAGGGTGTATGGCAATTCGCTCATTTGCAGGGCCTCGCCATCTGCCGCACCCAGATGGATCCGGCCATCTTCCGCCGCATCCGCCTGCAAGACCGCCAGCACCTCGATCCCGACATCAGACCGGGCCGCGATCACAACGTTGCCTACTGCGCTTGAATGAACCGGCGAAAACAGTGCAGCCCCCGGTTCAGGCAGTTCTGTGCTGCCCATGGTCAGGCGGTACAGCCGGCGTTTCAGCTTGCCGAGGTACTGCATGCGCGCCACGATCTCCTGGCCGGTGTAGCAACCTTTCTTGAAACTCACACCGCCCACGGCTTGCAGGTTGATCATCTGTGGAATGAATTCTTCGCGAGTCTGCCCGACCACCTGGCCGATGCCGGCGCGAATCTGCCCCAGCAACCAGTCGTTGAGCGGCTCTTGCGGCACGTGGGAGATCAGCCGGCTGCGCACGTCATCGGCCTGCTCGGCACGTACCCACAATTCGGCGCGGGCAGGGGAGACGCGAATGGCGATGAGGTCATTGGCGCGGACCACCGAGTCGGTCTCCTGCGCAAGGTCGAGGCCAAGGCTGACCAGTGCCCCGTCGCCATCCTGCAAGCCGAATCGCACCCAGGACACGCTTTCGTCGGTCAGTTTGGATTTGGAGAAGACAGCGTATTTCTTCAGGTCCAGCAATTGCGCTTCGATCAGCTCGCTGGCCATCGCCAGCAGCACGCCATCACCTTCGAGCAGGATGCGGAAGCTCGACTGCATGCGGCCCTTTTGCGTGCAGCGCGCACCGAGGGTGGCTTTGCCTTCGCTCAGGTAGTCGATGTTGCAAGTCAGTTGGCCTTGCAGGAATTTGCCGGCATCCACGCCGCGAACGGCGAGCACACCTTCATGGGACAGGGGGCAGAAAAATGCTGGAACGGCCATGAGTCATCGCAGGGTAGAAGTCTGGGGCACCATCATAGTGCCGCGTGTCGTTAATGGGTATACGCAAAAAGCTGCGACTAACTGCAAGTACGCCCCGGGACGATGCGCCTGTATACTCGCCGGCAAATTCGAGGAGCCCTCCATGGTCGAAGATGTTGAACTCAATCGCCTCTTTTGGCACAGCCGTCGCGGCATGCTCGAGCTGGACGTATTGCTGGTGCCGTTCGTCAAAGAAGTCTACCCGACGCTCAATCAGGTCGATCGCGACCTCTACGTGCGCCTGCTGACCTGTGAAGATCAGGACATGTTCGGCTGGTTCATGCAGCGCGCGGAATCCGAAGATCCGGAGCTGCAACGCATGGTTCGGATGATCCTGGACCGTGTCCAGCCGAAGTGATCGCTTCGAATGCCGTTGGCAGCCTTCCCGGGCGCTGCTGACGGCGTACCTCGTCACGCAAATCCTTGCGCTGGCGTCGACCGTTTTCCTTTCAATTCCCTTGTGGGCAAAAGCCATCGGCGTCTTGCTGTGCGCATTGCACGCAGCACGCAGTCTCCGGACGTTCATTCTGCTGGACCGGCCTCAGTCATCTACGGGGCTGCGCCGTGACGGCAGCGGCTGGGCGTTGTGGAGCGAGGAGGGCGGCTGGCAACCGGTGCAGCTGCGCCCCGACAGCCTGGCGCTGCCGCACCTGGTTGTGCTGCGTTTCAGGCGGATGACGGGCCATTGGCTGAGCCGCATGTGGGTGCGAAGCCTGTGCATCCCGGCAGACGCCATGGCCCCGGACAGTCACCGACGCCTGCGTTTGCGCCTGAAGTTCAGCCGGCGAAGGTGGGCGGCACCAGAATAGTGTCCAGCGCTTCGGGCAGCATGTCGGGGTAATCCAGCGTGTAGTGCAGACCGCGGCTTTCTTTGCGCGCCATCGCTGAAGCAATCATCAGCTCTGCCACTTGGGCCAGGTTGCGCAGCTCGATCAGATCGCGACTGACCTTGTAGTTGCTGTAGAACTCGTCGATTTCGTCCAGCAACAGCCGCACCCGATGCTGGGCGCGCTGCAGACGCTTGTTGGTGCGCACGATGCCCACGTAGTCCCACATAAACCGACGCAGCTCATCCCAGTTGTGGGCGATGATCACGTCTTCGTCGGAATCGGTCACCTGGCTCGAATCCCATGCCGGCAGATTTTGCGGCTGGGGGACGTGCTCAAGCTGAGTCACGATGTCTGCCGCAGCCGAGCGGGCGTACACGAAGCACTCCAGCAGCGAGTTGCTGGCCATGCGGTTGGCGCCGTGCAGGCCGGTGAAGCTGGTCTCGCCGATCGCATACAGTCCAGGCACATCGGTGCGGCCCTGTTGGTCAACCATAACGCCGCCACAGGTGTAGTGCGCCGCCGGCACCACCGGAATCGGTTGACGGGTGATGTCGATACCGAACGTGAGGCAACGCTCGTACACGGTCGGGAAGTGGCTCTTGATGAAGTCTTCGGACTGGTGACTGATGTCCAGAAACACGCAGTCGGCGCCCAGGCGTTTCATCTCGTGGTCAATCGCCCGGGCAACGATGTCACGGGGAGCCAGTTCGGCCCTTGGGTCAAAACGCTGCATGAAGCGTTCGCCATCGGGCAGCTTCAGGTAAGCGCCTTCGCCGCGCAGGGCTTCGGTAATCAGAAAGCTCTTGGCCTGGGGGTGGTACAGGCAGGTGGGGTGGAACTGGTTGAACTCCAGATTGCCCACGCGGCAGCCCGCGCGCCAGGCCATCGCTATGCCGTCGCCGCAAGCGCCGTCTGGGTTGCTGGTGTAGAGGTAGACTTTCGCCGCGCCGCCGGACGCCAGAATGGTGAAACGCGCGCTGTGGGTGTCGACCTCTCCCGTCAAACGATCCAGCACATAGGCGCCCAGGCAACGCTGCCCTTGCAGGCCCAGCCGGGACTCGGTGATGAGATCGACTGCCACGCGCTGTTCCAGCAATTCGATATTGGGGCGTGCGCTGGCCTGCGCCAGCAATGTGCGGAAGATCGCCGCGCCGGTGGCGTCGGCGGCATGAATAATCCGGCGATGGCTGTGCCCCCCTTCGCGGGTGAGGTGAAACTCGAAGCCGCCGTCCACGACGGTCGAGGGGTCATCGCGGGTAAAGGGCACGCCAAGGTCGATCAGCCATTGGATGGCCTCGCGGCTGTGCTCGACGGTAAACCGGACTGCGTCCTCATGGCACAGGCCGCCGCCCGCGTTGAGGGTGTCTTCCACGTGTGACTGTATGGTGTCGGCGTCATCCAGCACCGCCGCAACGCCGCCCTGAGCCCAGAACGTCGAGCCGTTCGCCAGATCGCCTTTGCTGAGGACCGCCACGCGCAAATGCCCGGGCAGTGTCAGTGCAAGACTCAAACCGGCTGCGCCGGAGCCTATTACCAATACGTCGTGCTGGAAATGCTGACTCATCTCAGGTACCGGCGTCTAAATGGCCACTAGTATAAGCAAGTGTGGAACGGCACAATGTCCGCGCTTTATGGCAACGGTGAATCACGGTGGGAGCGGAGTGTGCGCCAACTCGCAATCTCCCGCACCCCGTTTGATGGATGCGATCTTTCCCACAGCTTCATATGGATTGAGTCCTACAACTGACGGGGGATGTGTCTTACGGCCAATAATGAACGATGGGAACTTTTCACGAACCCGCACGTTCAATAGTGGGTTGCCCATAAAGGAACAGCGTCGACGTTGCGCAGTGGCAGTTTCCAGCCAGTACGAACGTTTTTGATGACAAGATTATTTACGCAGCCGACCTGGTTCGAGCGGCGTTTTCTGTGCGGGCAGCAGACGCCCGCCGGAAACTTGCTTGAAGGGGGGAGAACTTTTGCTTAAAGCCCGAGTCTATGTTTGCAAGCCTGCGAAAGAGCCGATGCGATGCTCCTTTAAGCTTTATGAGGAGTGTTCATGCTAACCCAGGAAGAAGATCAGCAGCTGGTTGAACGCGTACAGCGCGGCGACAAGCGAGCGTTTGATCTGCTAGTGGTGAAATATCAGCACAAGATTCTTGGGTTGATCGTGAGATTTGTTCACGACACCCACGAAGCCCAGGATGTTGCTCAAGAGGCTTTTATCAAAGCTTATCGCGCACTTGGTAACTTCCGCGGTGACAGTGCGTTTTATACGTGGCTGTACCGTATCGCCATTAACACGGCGAAGAACTATCTGGTGTCGCGAGGTCGGCGTCCGCCGGATAGCGATGTCAGATCGGAAGACGCGGAGTTCTACGATGGCGACCACGGCCTCAAGGACATCGAGTCGCCAGAACGGGCATTGCTGCGGGATGAGATCGAAGGCACCGTCCATAGAACCATCCAGCTACTGCCAGAAGATTTGCGTACAGCTTTAACGTTGCGTGAGTTCGACGGTCTGAGTTACGAAGACATTGCCAGTGTCATGCAATGTCCGGTTGGTACCGTGCGCTCTCGCATTTTTCGCGCTCGGGAAGCCATCGACAAAGCCTTGCAACCTCTGTTGCAGGAAACCTGAGACAGCGGCGATAGCCACAAGAGAGGAACCGCCATGAGTCGTGAAGCCCTGCAGGAATCGCTGTCCGCGGTGATGGATAACGAAGCGGACGAATTGGAACTGCGTCGGGTGCTTAGCGCCATTGAAGATGCAGACACACGAGCCACCTGGTCCCGTTATCAGATTGCCCGTGCAGCAATGCATAAAGAACTGTTGCTGCCTCATCTGGATATTTCGGCTGCCGTTGCTGCCGGAATCGCTGATGAAGTGAGCCCGTTGAAGGCCGGTCGCGGCCCTTGGCGTACGCTGGGTCGCTTGGCCGTAGCCGCCTCGGTGACTGTTGCCGTTCTGGCTGGTGTACGCTTGTACAACCAGGACGAAATTGCCGGGGCGCAACTGGCTCAGCAATCCCAGCCGGCCAACGTCGCAATGCCGCAGGCCAAAGGTCCGGCGGTGCTCGCAGGCTACACCGAGGGCGAGCAGTCCCCGGGTCCGATGGCCAGTGGTGTGCTGCAGAACCAGGCCGGTTGGCATGACCAACGTCTGCCAGGTTACCTGCGTCAGCATGCTCAGCAAGCTGCCATGAAAGGCGCTGAAGGCGCTCTGCCATACGCTCGTGCTGCAAGCCTGGAAAACCGTTAAGGAGGATCATGCGCGCCATCCCTCTACTGCCGCTTCTGCTGGGTGGATGGCTGGTCCTTCCAGCTCATGCCGATGACGCGCAAGACCAGCTGAAACGTCTTGCGCAGGCCGAGCAACGGCAAAGCTACACCGGCACATTCGTTTATGAGCGTAACGGAAGCTTCTCTACTCACCGAATCTGGCAGCGCGTCGCCGACGGCAAGGTTCGCGAGCATCTACTTCAACTGGATGGCTCTCCTCAGGAAGTACTGCGCGTCGACGGGGTTACCCAGTGCGTGAGCGGTACCCTCGAAGAGGGTGTGTCCAGCGTTCCCGATTCTCCGGCCCGAGCTTTTGATGCTGTCAGGTTGTCATCCTGGTATGACATCAAGTCAGCAGGCACCTCGCGTGTTGCCGGACGTGTGGCCAATGTGGTGACGCTTACCCCCCGTGATCAGCACCGCTACGGCATCGAACTGCACCTCGACAGTGAAACCGGTCTGCCATTGAAGTCGTTGTTGCTCAGTGACAAGGGCCAATTGCTCGAGCGCTTCCAGTTCACCGACCTCAACACCTCGCAGTCGCTGACTGATCAGATGCTGACGCCCGGTGCTGACTGCAAGCCGGTTGAAGTGGCCAGGTCCAAAGCAGATGCGCCAAAGCAGAATGTTGTGTGGCGCTCGGACTGGTTGCCTCCCGGTTTTGACCTGAGCAGCGCTGCCGTACGCAAGGATCCGGACTCGAAAAGTCTTGTGACGAGCCTGATGTATGACGATGGCCTCGCCCGTTTTTCGGTGTTCGTCGAGCCCGTCACTGGCGCCGCGGTCACGGACATCCGCACTCAGTTAGGGCCAACCGTTGCCGTCTCCCGTCGCGTAACCACACCCAAGGGTGATGCGATGGTGACCGTGGTGGGCGAGATCCCCATCGGGACCGCCGAGCGCATTGCGTTGTCGATGCGCGACGATGCTGCGACCACGAGCAAGAACTGATTCTGCACGCCGGTGATGGCCACTATGAAAAAGGTTTCATTCGGTCGTTTCACGTTCACAAGCCTTTAAATATGGGCTTCACTGGTACTGCTGAAATGTTTAGTGCGCTTTGTCGGTTGCAATCGGGTGTATTTTTTTCTATAGGTCACAGCTTCGCAGCTGTGGCCTTTGTTGTTTCAGGGTCCAGGAAACTGGAGCAGACACAGGTGTCACGGGAAGCCGCGACACACAGATGCTTCGCGAGCCTGCGGGCTCGTACCGCTTAACCATGCTCGTTGTAAACGGGAGCCATATGTCGATACCACGCTTGAAACCTTACCTGGCCTGGATGGCCGCTGTGCTGATGCTTGGACAGGTCTTCACTGCTCAGGCCGAAGCCCTGCCGGACTTCACCTCTCTGGTGGAGCAGGCTTCCCCTGCAGTCGTCAACATCAGTACGCGTCAAAAACTGCCGGACCGCGCGGTTGCCCAGGGTCAGATGCCTGATCTGGAAGGCCTGCCACCGATGCTTCGTGAATTCCTTGAGCGCAGCACGCCGCCAGGCTCCCGTGCGCCAGGGGGCGGCAAGGGGGATCGTCAGCGTGAGGCGCAGTCACTCGGCTCGGGCTTCATCATCTCCGCCGACGGGTTCATCCTGACCAACAATCACGTGATCGATGGTGCCGATGAGATTCTCGTGCGTCTTTCAGATCGCAGCGAAATGAAGGCCAAGCTGATCGGCACCGATCCTCGTACCGACGTCGCGGTGCTGAAGATCGACGGCAAGGACCTTCCCACCGTCAAGCTGGGTAATTCCGACAAGCTGAAAGTCGGTGAATGGGTGCTGGCGATCGGCTCGCCGTTCGGCTTCGATCACTCCGTGACCAAAGGCATCGTCAGCGCCAAGGGCCGCAGTCTGCCGAATGATACCTACGTGCCATTCATCCAGACCGATGTGGCGATCAACCCGGGTAACTCGGGTGGGCCGCTGTTCAACATGGCGGGCGAAGTGGTGGGTATCAACTCGCAGATCTTCACCCGTTCCGGTGGCTTCATGGGCCTGTCGTTCGCCATCCCGATCGACGTGGCGATGGATGTTGCCAACCAGCTCAAGGCCAGTGGCAAGGTCAATCGTGGCTGGTTGGGCGTCGTCATCCAGGAAGTGAACAAAGACCTGGCCGAATCCTTCGGTCTGGACAAGCCGGCCGGTGCGCTGGTGGCTCAAGTGCTTGAAGACGGACCGGCCGCAAAAGGTGGTTTGCAGGTCGGCGACGTGATCCTGAGCGCCAATGGCACGCCTATCGTCATGTCCGCAGACTTGCCGCACCTGATTGGCAACCTGAAAGACGGCAGCAAGGCCGAGCTGGAAGTGATTCGCGACGGCAAGCGTCAGAAGCTCACGGTGACTGTGGGTGCACTGCCGGCCGAAGGCGAAGAGATGGGCGCGGCTGACACCGGTGTTGAGCGCAGCAGCAACCGCCTGGGCGTTTCCGTGGTCGATCTGACCGCTGAACAGATGAAGTCGCTGGACCTGAAGGGCGGCGTCGTCATCAAGGAAGTCCAGGACGGTCCTGCGTCGCTGATCGGTCTGCAGTCGGGTGATGTCATCACTCACCTGAACAACCAGGCGATCACTTCGTCCAAGCAGTTCACTGAAGTGGCCAAGGGCTTGCCGAAGAATCGCTCTGTCTCCATGCGCGTGCTGCGTCAGGGTCGTGCGACATTCATCACGTTCAAACTGGCGGAATAACCCGTCGGGAACAGCAAAAAGGAGCGGTCAGACCGCTCCTTTTTTTGTGCCCCCAGGGTGCATGGCGAGCAGGCGCTGCGCGTGAACGTGACGCCTGATCGTTCCTTCAGGTACAATTCCCGGCTATTTTTGGCGGGCAGTCTGCCTGCGACCTTTTTCGAGTGTTGATCCGTGAGTGATTTGAGTCATATCCGCAATTTCTCCATCATCGCCCACATTGACCATGGCAAGTCGACGCTGGCTGACCGATTTATCCAGATGTGCGGCGGCCTGACCGAGCGCGAGATGGAAGCTCAGGTCCTCGATTCCATGGACCTGGAGCGTGAGCGCGGGATTACGATCAAAGCCCACAGCGTCACGCTTTATTACAAAGCGAAGGACGGGATCACCTACCAGCTCAACTTTATTGATACCCCGGGGCACGTTGACTTCACCTACGAAGTCAGCCGCTCGCTGGCGGCATGTGAGGGCGCGTTGCTGGTGGTCGATGCCGGTCAGGGCGTAGAAGCCCAATCCGTCGCCAACTGCTACACCGCTATCGAACAGGGCCTGGAAGTCATGCCGGTCCTGAACAAGATTGACCTGCCCCAGGCCGATCCGGACCGGGTCAAGGAAGAAATCGAAAAGATCATCGGCATTGATGCCACCGACGCCGTGGTCTGTAGCGCCAAGACCGGCCTGGGCGTCGACGAAGTGCTGGAGCGTCTGGTTCACACCATCCCGGCACCGACCGGCAACATCGAAGATCCCCTGCAAGCGCTGATCATCGATTCGTGGTTCGACAACTACCTGGGCGTTGTTTCCCTGGTGCGTGTGCGTCACGGCCGCGTCAAGAAGGGCGACAAGATTCTGGTCAAGTCGACCGGCAAGATGCACCTCGTCGATAGCGTGGGCGTGTTCAACCCCAAGCACAGCGCCACCGCTGATCTGAAAGCGGGCGAAGTGGGCTTCATCATCGCCGGCATCAAGGACATTCACGGCGCGCCAGTGGGTGACACCCTGACCCTGAGCACCACCCCGGACGTTCCGGTGCTGCCCGGTTTCAAGCGCATCCAGCCGCAGGTCTACGCCGGTCTGTTCCCGGTCAGCTCCGATGACTTCGAAGACTTCCGCGACGCGCTGCAAAAGCTGACGCTGAATGACTCTTCCCTGCAGTATCTGCCGGAAAGCTCGGACGCGCTGGGCTTCGGCTTCCGCTGCGGCTTCCTCGGCATGCTGCACATGGAGATCATCCAGGAGCGCCTTGAGCGCGAGTACGACCTTGACCTGATCACCACCGCACCGACGGTCATCTTCGAGCTTCTGCTGAAGACCGGTGAAACCATTTACGTCGACAACCCGTCGAAATTGCCAGACCTGTCCACCATCGAGGACATGCGCGAGCCGATCGTGCGGGCGAACATTCTTGTGCCTCAAGAGCACCTGGGCAACGTCATTACGCTGTGTATCGAGAAGCGTGGCATTCAGCACGACATGCTGTTCCTCGGCACGCAGGTCCAAGTGACCTACGATTTGCCGATGAACGAAGTGGTGCTGGATTTCTTCGACCGACTGAAGTCGACCAGCCGCGGTTATGCGTCGCTGGACTACCATTTCGATCGCTATCAGTCGGCCAATCTGGTTCGCCTGGACGTGATGATCAACGGCGACAAGGTCGACGCTCTGGCGCTGATCGTGCACCGTGACAACGCCGCCTACAAAGGCCGCGCGTTGACCGAAAAGATGAAAGAACTGATTCCTCGTCAGATGTTCGACGTGGCAATCCAGGCCGCCATTGGCGGTCAGATTATCGCGCGTACAACCGTCAAGGCGCTCAGAAAGAACGTACTGGCCAAATGTTACGGTGGTGACGTCAGCCGTAAGCGCAAGCTGCTCGAGAAGCAGAAGGCCGGTAAAAAACGCATGAAGCAGGTCGGCAACGTGGAAATTCCACAAGAAGCCTTTCTTGCAGTGCTCAGGTTGGAATAGTCAGGCCCTATGTCACTAAATTTCCCGCTGTTGCTGGTCGTCGCCGTGTTTGTCTGCGGTTTGCTGGCCCTGTTCGATCTGGTCATATTGGCGCCGCGTCGCCGTAACGCGATAGCGAACTATCAGGGCAGCGTGAGCCAGCCTGATGTCGCGGTCGTGGAGCGGTTGAACAAGGAGCCGTTTCTGGTCGAATACGGCAAATCGTTCTTTCCGGTGTTGTTCATCGTTCTGGTCCTGCGCTCGTTTCTGGTTGAGCCGTTCCAGATCCCGTCGGGCTCGATGAAACCGACGCTGGACGTGGGCGATTTCATCCTGGTCAACAAGTTCTCGTATGGCATCCGCCTGCCGGTGATCGACCTCAAGGTCATCCCGGTCGGAGACCCGCAGCGTGGTGACGTGATGGTGTTCCGTTACCCAAGCGATCCCAACGTGAACTACATCAAGCGGGTGATCGGCCTGCCAGGTGACGTGATTCGCTACACCAACGACAAGCAGTTGTTCATCAACGGTCAGTTGGTGGCCAAGCAGCTGATCGGTTCGGAGCCGGGCACGCTGGGCAGCGCAGAGCTTTACAACGAGAAGCTGGGCGAAGTGGAACACCAGATCCGTCAGGAAATGAGCCGCTACCGCGCGCCGCCTGATCATGAATGGACCGTTCCGGCCGCGCACTACTTCATGATGGGCGACAACCGCGACAATTCGAATGACAGCCGTTACTGGGATGATCCCAACATTCCCAAGGACGAGCTGGGCATGGTCCCCGACAAGAACATCGTCGGCAAGGCCTTCGCGGTCTGGATGAGCTGGCCTGAACCCAAGCTCAGCCACTTTCCGAACTTCTCGCGAGTCGGTCTGATCAAGTAACCGATGCGGCGCTGCCATTGGCAGCGCCGTATGTCATTCAGGGCCATGTTGCGTGGCCGATCTCGCAGGTGACAGGGAAGGGCTACTCTTGAAAACAATCATGACGTCTGCCGGTCCGCAAAAAGGCCTCTCGTTCATCGGCTGGCTGGTGTTGCTGGCGATTCTGGCGTTCCTTGGAAGCGCTGCCGCCAAGATCGTGCCGCATTACATGGACTACCTGTCTATGAAGAAAATCATCGAAAGTGCCGGCACTGACCGCACGGCAGACATCACCAACGCCGGTGACCTTTACGCCTATGTGGCCAAAGGTATGCAGGTTAATAACATTCGGGATTTGGATTTGAACAAGGCGTTAACTGTGACGACGGAGAACAACAGGTTCCTCGCTCATTTGAACTACGAAAAACGTGAGTCACTGATCCAGAACATCGATCTGGTGGTCAAGTTCGACCACGAATTCAGCGTGGGTAAACCGTGAGCGTTTCATTGAGTCGCCTGGAGCGTCAGCTCGGCTATACCTTCAAGGATCAGGAGCTGATGATCCTGGCGCTGACCCACCGCAGCTTTGCCGGACGCAACAACGAGCGTCTGGAATTCCTCGGTGATGCCATTCTCAACTTCGTCGCCGGCGAAGCGCTGTTCGAGCGTTTCCCCCAGGCGCGTGAAGGTCAGTTGTCCCGTCTGCGCGCCCGTCTGGTGAAAGGCGAGACCCTTGCGCTTCTGGCCCGCGGTTTCGATCTGGGCGAATACCTGCGCCTGGGCTCGGGTGAGTTGAAGAGCGGCGGCTTTCGCCGTGAGTCGATTCTGGCTGACGCACTGGAAGCCCTGATCGGTGCGATCTACCTCGACGCCGGGATGGACATGGCAAGGGAGCGCGTGCTCGCCTGGCTGGCCAGCGAGTTCGAAACCCTGACCCTGGTCGACACCAACAAAGACCCGAAAACACGGCTGCAGGAATTCCTTCAGTCACGCGCCTGCGATCTGCCACGCTATGAAGTGGTGGATATCCAGGGCGAGCCGCATTGCCGAATCTTCTTCGTCGAATGCGAGATCTCTTTATTGAATGAAAAAAGCCGGGGACAAGGCGTAAGCCGTCGCATTGCCGAACAGGTAGCAGCGGCCGCAGCCCTTATCGCCCTGGGTGTGGAGAATGGCAATGACTGATTCACCTGCAACACGCTGTGGCTATGTTGCCATTGTTGGCCGGCCAAACGTGGGCAAGTCGACGCTGCTGAACCACATCCTCGGCCAGAAACTGGCAATCACGTCGCGCAAGCCGCAGACGACCCGGCACAACATGCTTGGCATCAAGACTGAAGGCGCCGTGCAGGCGGTCTATGTCGATACCCCCGGCATGCACAAAAACAGCGACAAAGCGCTTAACCGCTACATGAACAAGACCGCCTCGGCAGCGTTGAAAGACGTCGATGTGGTGATTTTCGTGGTCGACCGCACCAAGTGGACCGAAGAGGACCAGATGGTTCTCGAGCGCGTGCAGTACGTGACCGGCCCGTTGATCGTGGCGCTGAACAAGACCGATCGCATCGAAGACAAGAGCGCGCTGATGCCGCATTTGTCCTGGCTGCAGGAGCAACTGCCGAACGCCCAGATCATCCCGATCTCGGCGCAGCAGGGGCATAACCTGGAAGCGCTGGAGAAGGTCATTGCCGATCAGTTGCCGGAGAATGAGCACTTCTTCCCGGAAGATCAGATCACCGACCGCAGCAGCCGTTTTCTCGCAGCGGAACTGGTGCGCGAGAAGATCATGCGTCAGCTTGGCGCCGAGCTGCCGTACCAGATCACCGTCGAGATCGAGCAATTCAAGCAGCAGGGCAAGACGCTGCATATTCACGCGCTCATTCTGGTCGAGCGCGACGGGCAGAAGAAAATCATCATTGGCGACAAGGGCGAGCGCATCAAGCGCATTGGCTCGGATGCGCGTCGTGACATGGAAGTATTGTTCGATTCCAAGGTCATGCTCAATCTGTGGGTCAAGGTCAAAGGCGGCTGGTCCGATGACGAGCGCGCGTTGCGTTCGCTGGGTTACGGCGACTTGTAATCTAAGAGTCTGGTTGTGCCGAACACGTGTGGGAGCGAGCTTGCTCGCGAAGAGGATGTGACATTCAGCATTTGATGTTGACTGGGATCGCCTGTTCGCAGGCAACCTCACTCCCACAGTCGTTTCAGATTGCCCGTCCGGCCGCGTTCTTTCATCGAGATAGCCATGTCACAAACCCCTCCCGTCGGTCAGCTCGCTTATGTGTTGCACAGCCGTGCGTACCGCGAAAACAGCGCACTGGTCGATTTCATTACCCCGAAGGGTCGCTTGCGTGCGGTGTTGCGCAGCGCTCGGGGAAAGGCGGGGACGATGGCGCGTCCGTTCGTGCCGCTCGAAGTGGAGTTTCGCGGCCGGGGCGAGCTGAAGAACGTGGGGCGCATGGAAGGCGTCGGCGTCGCTACGTGGCTGGAAGGCGAGGCGCTGTTCAGCGGTCTCTATCTCAATGAATTGCTGATTCGTCTGTTGCCCGCCGAAGACCCGCACCCGGGCGTGTTCGAGCATTACGCTGCGACCCTTGTGGCCCTGGCCGAAGGGCGCGCGCTGGAACCGTTGCTGCGCTCGTTCGAATGGCGGCTGTTGGACGATCTCGGTTACGGCTTTGCGCTGGATGCAGACGTCAACGGTGATCCCCTGGCCAGCGACGGCCTGTACCGGCTTCAGGTGGACGCAGGCCTTGAGCGGGTGTATCTGTTTCAGCCGGGATTGTTTCAGGGCGCCGAATTGCAGGCGATGTCTGAAGCGGACTGGACTTCGCCGGGCGCGCTGTCGGCGGCCAAGCGTCTGATGCGCCAGGCCCTGGCCGTGCATCTGGGTGGGCGGCCGCTGGTCAGCCGTGAATTGTTTCGCAAACTCTAGCGTCCAGCGGCGCAAACCTAGAAAATCCTTCCTCGCTTGCGCAATCAGCCACTACTGGCTGGCACCGCCACAGTAATCAGGAGAACCCCGTGACCCACAGCACTCGCATTCTGCTCGGCGTGAACATCGACCACGTTGCTACCCTGCGCCAGGCCCGCGGGACGCGCTATCCCGATCCGGTCAAGGCCGCGCTGGATGCCGAGGAAGCGGGTGCCGACGGCATCACCGTGCATTTGCGTGAGGACCGTCGGCACATTCAGGAACGCGATGTATTGCTGCTCAAAGACGTGCTGCAAACGCGCATGAATTTCGAGATGGGCGTCACCGAAGCGATGATGGCGTTCGCCGAGCGCATTCGGCCGGCGCACATCTGCCTGGTGCCGGAAACCCGTCAGGAACTGACCACGGAGGGCGGGCTGGATGTCGCCGGTCAGGAAGCGCGCATCAAGGCGGCGGTGGAGCGGTTGTCTGCCATCGGCAGCGAAGTGTCGCTGTTCATCGACGCCGATGAGCGCCAGATTGCCGCGTCGGCCCGGGTTGGCGCGCCGGCCATCGAGCTGCACACGGGCCGTTATGCCGATGCCGAAACCCCGGCGGCCGTCGCCGAAGAGCTCAAGCGCGTTGCCGATGGCGTTGCTTTTGGTCTGGCCCAGGGCCTGATCGTCAATGCCGGTCATGGTTTGCACTATCACAACGTTGAAGCGATCGCGGCGATCAAGGGCATCAACGAACTGAACATCGGCCATGCGCTGGTGGCCCATGCCCTGTTTGTCGGCTTCAAGTCCGCGGTATCGGAGATGAAGGCGTTGATTCTGGCAGCGGCGAGTTCTTCTCACCGCCAGTGATCTGAAGGGACGACCACCATCGCCTTCGCGAGCAAGCTCGCTCCCACGGGTGATTTGTCCGCAATGACAGCTGCGGTGTTGTCATGCTCCACGAGCGCGCGCGATGGCGCCGTTGTGGGTTTACGGCTTGCGCCCAACGATCACCGCACGCCGCGGTGCAGGCAGTCCTTCCACGGTCTTGCTGTGATCAGCGGGATCGAGAAAGTCGCTCAACGATTGAAAGCGCATCCAGTCGGTGCCGCGCTGTTCCTCTACCGTGGTGGTGCTGACGTCGACGCAGCGCACATCCACAAAACCCGCGCGGCGCAGCCACAGTTCCAGCGCCGGGACTGAGGGCAGGAACCAGACGTTGCGCATCTGCGAGTAGCGGTCTTCCGGCACCAGCACCTGATTCGCGTCGCCTTCGACCACCATGGTTTCCAGCACCAGCTCGCCGCCTTTGACCAGGCAATCCTTGAGTGCCAGCAGGTGATCGATGGGGGATTTGCGGTGATAGAGCACGCCCATGGAGAACACCGTGTCGAAGCCTTCCAGCCGCGCGGGTAGATCTTCCAGGGTGAACGGCAGGTGCCATGCCGGCAGGTTCGGCAGGTAGCGCTGCATGGCCTGGAACTGGCAGAAGAACAGCCAGTTCGGGTCAACGCCGATCACGCTGTCGGCCCCGGCCCCCAGCATGCGCCACTGATAATAGCCGTTGCCGCAGCCCACATCCAGAACGCGCTTGCCTCTCAGATCAAGGTGCGGCGACACCCGCGACCATTTCCAGTCCGAGCGCCATTCGGTGTCGACGTGCACGCCGAACACATCAAAAGGGCCTTTGCGCCACGGCGACAGGCCCATCAGCGCAGCACGGGTCTGCTCGCGGGTGGCATCGTCGCAGTCGGCGTCGAGGATAAAATCGTCCTTGAGCTCGATGCGGCTTGGCGTCAGATCAGGCAAGGCATTCAGGGCGCCTTGCCAGCGTTCGAGGTCGCCGTGACCCTTTTCCATCTTCGCGTCGAGTTGCGCCTGCAGGCCTTGGGCCCAGGCATACAGTGGCGTGCCCGCCAGACGGCGGACCAGGGGAGCGAGATCAATCATGGCAGGGCAATCAACGAGGCGAAATTAAGGCACTGGAACCAGGGCACGACTTTACTGAAACCGGCGGCCAGCAAGCGTTCGCGGTGCTGTTCAAGACTGTCGGGTTTCATCACATTTTCGATCGCGCTGCGTTTCTGCGCGATCTCCAGCTCGCTGTAACCGTTGGCGCGTTTGAAGGCGACGTGCAGATCGCTGAGCAGCGCGTGCTCTTCGGTGTCATCAAAGCGCAGCTTCTCCGACAGGATCAGCGCGCCGCCGGGCAGCAGCGACTGGCGGATGCGAGTCAACAGGGCGAGGCGTTGCTCGGGGGCGATGAACTGCAGGGTGAAGTTCAGGGCAACGACAGAGGCCGGCTGAAACTCCAGACCCAGGATATCGCCGTCGATGACCTCCACCGGCAGCAACTCCTGGTACATCGAGTCCTGGGCGTTGAGGTATTCGCGGCAGCGCTCGACCATGGCCGACGAGTTGTCGATGGCGATCACCCGGCAATCCTCGGTCCGCACATGCCGGCGCAACGCCTGAGTGACGGCGCCCAGTGAGCTGCCCAGGTCGTAGAGCACGCTGTGGGACTGGGCGAACTGCGCCGCGAGCACGCCGAGGTTTTCGACGATGGTCGGGTAGCCCGGTACCGAGCGCTTGATCATGTCCGGGAACACCCGCACGACGTCTTCGTTGAAAGCGAAGTCGGGCACCTGGGGCAGCGGCTGGGCGAATAGGCGGTCGGGTTCTGGGCTCACGGCGATTCCGGGGGACAAGGCGAAAAGTGCGGCATTTTAGCCAATTCCGTCCCTCGGCTGGAACCTCATCTCATCGTTCGTGTGCAGACGTTTGCCCCTCAACGGCAAAAGCCGCCCCGGTTGCACTTGGGCGGCTGAGACGCAAGCCGTGTTATCAGTATGTCCAGCTTACCGACGCGGTTAAGTTGCGTGGATCACCGAAGTTGCTTTGGTTGTAGCGCAGGCTCTGTTGGTATTTCTCGTTGGTGAGGTTGTTGAGGTTGAACTGGGTGCTCCAGTGCTGATCGATGTCATAGCGGGTCATCAGGCCGATGAGCGCGTAGGCGTCCTGCCGGGCGGCCGGTGCGTCGTCGTTCTGGGTCTTGCTCTGCCAGCTCAGGCTGCCGCCGACCTTGACCTTCGGTGCCATTGGCAACTGGTAGGTCATGGACGACGTCAGGGCGTGGCGCGGGATGAATTTGCGCGCACGGCTGTCGTTGTCGTCGGTGATATAGACGTAGGTGTACCCGCCGTTGATTTGCAGGCCGGGTGCCACTTCGCCGGACGCTTCCAGCTCCAGGCCGCTGCTGTCGTAGGACATCGCCTCGTACACGTAGCCGCCAAGGCTGGCGTCATACACCGAACTGCCCGGCACGTTGTCCTGCTTGGCATGGAACACCGCTGCGCTGACGTTGAGCTTCTTGTCCATCAACTGTCCCTTGATGCCCGCTTCGTAGCTTTTGCCTTCAAGCGGATCGAGCACCCGGCCTTGGCCGTCGAGGTAATACTGCGGATTGAAGACTTCGGTGTAACTGGCGTACAGCGCGTATTCGGGGGTCAGGTCGTAGACGATGCCGGCGTACGGCGTGACTTTGCCGTGAATGCGCACCTTGCGCGCGGAGCCGTAGTTGTCGCCATTGCTGTCGGCGCTGAGCATGCGGGCACCGGTGATCACATGCAGGTCGTCGGTCAGGCTGAAACGCGCGCCGGCGTAAACGCTCTTCTGGCGATCGGTGTAGTTCGAGGTCGCAGCGGGTAACGCAGCGACGTAATTCGGCCGCGGCAGGTAGCCATGCAGCGCATCTTCAAGGGTGACAGGCGAGTAGTTGAGTATGTCGCCATACTGCGACGATTCGCGGTTGCGCTGGCGTGCAGCGTTCGCCCCTAGCGTGAGTTGATGTTCGCGACCGCCCAGCATGAAGGGCCCGCTCAGGGAGTAATCACCACTGAGTTCGAGGTTCTTGTCTTTGTACTTGGAGCCCAACCCGGTGTAACCGGTGGGTGAGGTGCTGTCGCCGTACATGTAGAACATCTCGGTGTCTTCGCGGTGCTCGGCGCCGGCGACGGTCAGCTTCGACTTCCAGTCATTGGCGAAGGTGTGCTCCCACTCGGCAAACGCACGTTGCGTGTGAACGTCCCAATGCACCCACGGCTGGGAAATATTGGAATGGGTGCTGCTGTAATGGATGGCGTTGCCATTGCCATCGACCAACGGCAGTGCGCCCCAGCTTGAGCCATTGGCGTTGGTTTTCTGGTCCTCGTAACCAAGGGTCAGCGTGTCGCTGTCGCTCAGGTCGAATGCCAGCAGACCGCTGAAGATGTTCTTCTCGCGGGAGTAACGATCAAGGTATGAGTTGCCGTTTTCGTTGGCGTAGATGACGCGTCCGCGCACGTTGCCTGAGTCGGTCAGTGGCCCGGAAACGTCGATGTCCACCCGGCGTTTGTCCCAGGAACCGGCAGTCACGTCGATCTTCGCCTGGGGATCGTAGGTCGGGCGTTTGCGGATGAAGTTGACCGTGGCCGAAGGGTTGCCGGATCCGGACATCAAACCGTTGGCGCCGTGAACGATATCGACCTGTTCATAGGGCGCCAGGTCAATGTCGCCCACCAGCAACCCATTGGTCATCGGCATGGCCGTGCCGTCGTACTGGAAGTTGTTGATGTCGAAACCGCGCGCGGTGAAATAGGTGCGGTCAGTTTCGACTTTTTGCACGTTGACGCCGGGGGTACTGGTTAATACGTCGCGAATGCTGTTGAGCTTGAAGTCATCCATTTGCTCGCGCTTGATGTTGGTAATACCTTGAGGCGTTTGCTGTTTGGTCAGGTCCAGCCGGGTAGTGGTACTGCCGGGTTTGCCTTGATAACCGAGCGGGTCGCCGGTGTCACCGTAGGTGGCCGTTGACGTCACGTCGGTGGCGGGCAGGCTGAGCGCTGTGTCTTCGGCATTCGCTGTGTTAAGCACGCTCAGTGCGATTAACGAAAGGGCCTTTGGGCAAAAGGGGATCGAGTGGCGCATGGCGGGCGAAGCTCCGGCGAATGTAACGAATGATGATGGTTCTCAAGTATCGGGAAGTTATAATTGAGAATCAATGTCATTTATCGATGTTCACCCCACCGCATTAAAGCTTTCCCATCCTCAGTCGAAGAACCGTAGTTGCAACCCATTTCATTACCAGACACAGGGAACCGTGGCATGCATGCGTTCAAGGCGTTGTACGAGTCCGTCGAGCGGCAGTTTTTCGATTCTTTGACCAAGAAGCTGTCGAGCCTTTTCCTGATGGTGATGGTGAGCGCCGTGGTGTATTGGGTGGCCGTGAGCATCCGCGCGGACATTCTGCTTCAGTTGCGCGCCGCGCAGTTGCCGGCGGGGACGCTAGGCATGATCGAAGGCAAACTCGATGTGCTGAGCAACGCCATTCTGGGCAGTACGCTGTTCACCCTGTGCCTGGTCAGTTTCATGGTCTGGTATTTCCGCCACCTGATCGTGCGGCCGGTGACCCAGATGACGCTGGCGCTGGAAGGCATTGCCAATGGCGAGGGCGACCTGTCCAAGGACTTGCCGCTGTTGACCCATGATGAAATTCGCGTGCTGGCGAGCACCTGCAACCGGTTTCTCGCCAAGCAGCG
This sequence comes from Pseudomonas sp. W2Oct36, assembly GCF_041060465.1. Classification (NCBI taxonomy): domain Bacteria; kingdom Pseudomonadati; phylum Pseudomonadota; class Gammaproteobacteria; order Pseudomonadales; family Pseudomonadaceae; genus Pseudomonas; species Pseudomonas sp. W2Oct36. The sequence goes on along the minus strand of NZ_JAUERW010000003.1, from coordinate 82,741 downwards.
GGAGATCATCAGCAGCGTTCAGGCGCTGACCGTGCACATTGCCGTGGAGTCCGCGCGCTCGCTGAAAAACATCAGCGATTCCAGCGACAGCGCGACCCATCAGGCGCGCTTCGCCAGGGAAGTCATGGAGCAGAGCAACGACGCAGTCGGGCGGATTGCCGAGGTATCCCGGCAGACCCAGGGCATTTCCGGGACCACCGCGCAGAACCTCAGCATGGCCCGCGACTCCTACACCGAGCTGCTGGAAGTGACCGGCAACATCAGTGAGATTTCCACCAGCCTGAATGAGTTCGGTACGCTGGTGTCGGCGCTGAACCAACGCTCGTCGAGCATCAAATCCATCGTCGGATTGATTCAACAGATTTCCTCCCAGACCAACCTTCTGGCGCTCAACGCGGCGATCGAGGCGGCGCGTGCGGGGGAGAGCGGCCGTGGTTTCGCGGTGGTTGCCGACGAAGTCCGGACCCTGGCCCAGAACGTCAGTCGTGCCACCGAAGACATTTCCCAGAACATCGACGCCATGCTGCTGGAAGTGAGCTCGACCCACGAGCAGACCACCCAGATCAGCCATAGCGCCCGGGAGACCCAGAAAGTGGTCGAGCGCGCGTCAGGGCATTTCGAGAGCATGATCGGCGATTTCGAATCCACTCACATCAAGTTGGAAGACATCGCCTCGCACATCTTGCAGTTCGCCGACAGCAACACCGGCATCAATAACCGCGTCACCCAGATTCATGCGGACAGCCAGTCCATCGACCAGCGCATGCAGCATTCCGCTACCGCCACCCGCGATCTGTCGGGCGTGGCGGAAAAGGTCCAGGCGCTGCTGGGACGCTTTGTCCTCGGGCACGGCGCGCTGGACGCCGGCATTACCCGCGCCAGTCATTGCCGCGACCGACTCCAGGTGCGTCTGGCCGCGCTGCAACGTGAAGGGGTCAACCTGTTCGATCAGAACTACAAACTGATCCCCGGGACTGACCCCAAGCAATACACGACCAGCTACAGCGAGCGCTTCGCCCAGATCTGTCAGGAGGAGTGCGACGCGCTGACCAAAGGCACGCTGGGGGGCAAGGTCACCTTCATCGTTGACGCCAAGGGCTACTGCCCGGTGAATAACAGCTGGGTGTCGAAAAAACCTACGGGTGACCGGGCTGTCGACCTGCCGGTCTGCCGGAACAAGCGCATGTTCGCTGACCCCATCGGCCTGCGTGCAGCGGGTAACCAACAGCGCTTCCTGTTGCAAACCTACCTGCGCGACACGGGGGAAATCATGACCGAGATCGACGTGCCGTTTTTCTTCGACGGCCGTCATTGGGGCAACTTGCGCATGGGCTTCGATGCGGCGCAGTTACTGACCGAATGACGGGGCTTACGCCAGTGCTTGGCGACTTGCATGGACGGGGACAGATTGATTTACGGAGACGCGTGTAAATACATGGACGGGGACAGATTTATTTACGGAGAAGCGTGTAAATAAATCAGTCCCCTTTCGATCAGTTCACGGTGATCACGCAATCGAAGGTGCGTTCTGGCGCCACTTCCGGCGCCCACGGCTGCTGGTAGACCATCATCAGATGGCCCGTGCCCGCATTGGCGGCTCGGTAGCGCCAGACCGACTGACCGCCTTCACCCACCAGGCCTACATCTTTAGAGGCATTGAACACCTCCGGCCCGAGGCTGGCGAGTATCGACGGCGCGGGGTTTTGCATCAGCCAGCGGTGCCCGGTGGTGGGGTTGCTGGGCAGCATCAGCATGAGGGTCTGGCCGGTTTTGAGGGTGAGCGGGCAGTCTTGCTGATCGTCCAGGGAAACGATCTGCTTCGGTGTCGCCGCGCAAGCGGCAAGGAGGGAGAGGCTGAGCGGGACGAGCAGGCGGGCAGGGGTCATGAAGGCTCCGGTCGTGGGCAACGTTTGGGGTGAGGATAACCGAAGATCGGGTGGTTTTAAGCGTGCCTGGACGGGGACAGATTAATTTACGGAGAAGCGTGTAAATAAATCAGTCCCCTTTGATGCGAGTCCCCTTTGATGCGGAAGATCGGGTAGTTTTAAGCGTGCCTGGACGGGGACAGATTAATTTACGGAGAAGCGTGTAAATAAATCAGTCCCCTGTGATGCGCAACCACGTTCGCATGTGACTGGGCCAAATGCGTTGGTTCAGAGAACGAATTGGGAAATGTACCTGGAAATTTCGACGATGGAGGTCTTCCCGGTGAATTCGAACTTCACTTTGCCCAGGGCTGAGAAGTAGATCTCGAGTTCCGAGTCGAGGTCGAAGGTGCCGGACGTTTCCACCGAGTAAGCCACGATGTTTTTATACGGCAATGAAGTGAAGTCCTTCTTGCTGCCGGTAATGCCTTGCACGTTGACGGAAATGATCCGCTTGGTCGTGAAGACGACGCCGTCGCGCATCGACTTGTAGGCGTCGATGACGGTTTCATCCTCAAGCAGCAGCGCGGCCACACGCTCAGCGTATTCGTTGTTCTGCTTGAGTTTGAAAAAGCCTTTGTTGTTGAAGTCGAGCATGTTGAACTCCTTGTCTGAAGCCCACTTCCACAGGTCACGATTCGCCCCTGTGGAAGTGATGCTGGTCCGTCTTAGAACAATATCTTCGCCACATCCGCAAAGCGTTTGGCGAAGTGTGCGGTGATGCCTTCTTTCAGGTAATCCGGCAGTTCTTCGAAGTTGCCTCGGTTGGCTTCCGGGAGGATCAGCTCGTAGATCTTCTGCCGCCGCGCCGCAATGACCTTCTCCCGCACGCCGCCAATCGGCAGTACGTGGCCGGTCAGGGTCAGTTCGCCGGTCATCGCCACGCCTTTTTTCGGCGCCTGGTTACGCGCCAGCGACAGCAGCGCGCTGGCCATGGTGACGCCCGCACTTGGCCCGTCTTTCGGCGTCGCACCTTCCGGCACGTGCAAGTGGACGAAGGCTTCGTCGAAGAAGCTCTTATCGCCGCCAAACTTCGCCAGATTGGAGCTGACGTAGCTGTAAGCGATTTCGGCAGATTCCTTCATCACGTCGCCCAGCTGTCCGGTGAGCTTGAAGCCGCGGTTGAGCGTATGGATCCGTGTCGCTTCGATCGGCAGCGTCGCGCCGCCCATGCTGGTCCAGGCCAGGCCGGTGATCACGCCGGTGCCCGACAGCACTTGCTCGTTGCGGAACACGGCCATGCCCAAGGAGGCTTCCAGCTCTTTCGGGCCGATCTTGACCACGGTGTCCGGGTTGTCCAGCAGCTTGACCACCGCTTTGCGCACCAGTTTGCCCAGCTGTTTTTCCAGCTGCCGCACTCCGGCTTCCCGCGCGTACCCGTCAATCACCGCGCGCAATGCACTGTCGCTGATCATCAGGCTGTTTTTCGAAACGCCGGCCTTGGCCAGTTGCTTGGGCCACAGGTGGCGCTTGGCAATGGCGAGCTTTTCTTCGGTGATATAGCCGGACAGCCGAATCACTTCCATCCGGTCCAGCAGCGGGCCGGGGATCGAGTCCAGGGTGTTCGCGGTGCAGATGAACAGGACCTTCGAGAGGTCCAGACGCAGGTCCAGATAGTGGTCGAGGAATTCGACGTTCTGCTCCGGGTCCAGGGTCTCGAGCAGCGCCGAGGCCGGGTCGCCCTGGAAGCTCTGGCCCATCTTGTCGATCTCGTCGAGCATGATGACCGGGTTCATGACCTCCACGTCTTTCAGCGCCTGCACCAGCTTGCCCGGCTGGGCGCCGATGTACGTGCGACGGTGGCCCTTGATCTCGGCCTCGTCGCGCATGCCGCCAACGCTGAAACGGTAGAACGGACGGCCCAGGGATTCTGCGATGGATTTGCCGACGCTGGTTTTACCCACGCCCGGCGGGCCGACCAGCAGCACGATGGAGCCGGAGATTTCACCCTTGTAGGCGCCGACGGCCAAGAACTCGAGGATGCGGCTCTTGATGTCATCAAGGCCAGCGTGGTGTTGATCGAGCACCTTGCGCGCATGCTTCAGGTCGAGCTTGTCGTCACCGAACACGCCCCACGGCACCGAGCTTGCCCAGTCCAGGTAATTACGGGTGACGGCGTATTCCGGCGAACCGGTTTCCAGCACCGACAGCTTGTTGATCTCTTCGTCGATGCGCTTGCGCGCCTGCGGTGGCAGGGTCTTGCCCACCAGGCGCTCTTCGAACTGTTCGATATCTGCGCTGCGGTCGTCCTTGGTCAGCCCCAGTTCCTGCTGAATGACTTTGAGCTGTTCCTTGAGGAAGAACTCACGCTGGTGCTCGCCGATCTTGCGGTTCACTTCGGCGGAGATTTCTTTCTGCAGGCGCGCGACTTCGACTTCCTTGCGCAGCATCGGCAGGACTTTTTCCATGCGCTTGAGCACGGGCACGCAATCGAGCACCTGCTGCAGCTCGACGCCCGTGGCGGAGGTCAAGGCGGCGGCGAAGTCGGTCAGCGGCGACGGGTCGTTGGGGCTGAAGCGATTGAGGTAGTTCTTCAATTCTTCGCTGTACAGCGGGTTGAGCGGCAGCAGCTCCTTGATCGCGTTGATCAGCGCCATGCCGTAGGCCTTGACCTCGTCGGTCGGCTCGTTGGGCTGATGGGGGTATTCGACCTCCACCAGAAACGGCGGGCGGTGGTGCTTGAGCCAAGTCTTGATGCGCACGCGGCTCAGGCCCTGGGCGACGAACTGCAGCTTGCCGTTTTCACGGCTGGCGTGGTGCACCTTGACCAGCGTGCCGTACTCCGGCAACGCCTTGGTGTCGAAATGACGGGGATCGTCGGGCGGGGTGTCCATGAAGAACAGCGCCAGGGAGTGGTGATCAGACTTGCTGACCAGCTCCAGCGTTTCGGCCCAGGGCTCTTCGTTGACGATGACCGGCAGCACTTGGGCGGGGAAGAAAGGACGGTTGTGGATCGGAATGATGTACACCTGATCCGGCAGGTTCTGGCCGGGCAGGGCGAGGCGCTTGCTGTCGGAGCCGAGGATTTCGTGCTCGTGATCGTCGTCCGGGTGCGGCTGGTTGGCGTCGGATTGCTGGTCGCTCATGGGGCACCTGCATAAATGGAGATGAGCCTTAGATGGGGCAGATTGGCTCAGGTTTCAATAGCGTCGGTCGATAGCAATGACGGGGGATCGTTTTAAAGCCTGTAAGGCGTTGCGCCAGGCCTTGGCATTCCACTAATGAAGGCCATGTGCTTTGCTGGAAGTCCGTCTGATATCGCTGACCGCCGATGTGGGCTACGCTGGAAATCATCGCCACGGAGGCTCTGCCGGCCTCGCTGTCTGGAACATCTGTCATGCGCCACGTTTTTATTTCATTGTTGCTGGTTGTAACCGCGCTGCAGGGCACCCTTGCCAGTGCGGCCAGCCTGACCGCCGAATTCGTTGATGCCCAGGGCAAGCCGCTTCCCGACGCGGTGCTTACCCTGCGCGGCGCAACGGCGCCGCCTGCCGGGCCGATGAAAGCCGACATGGACCAGCGCGATGTGCAATTTGCCCCCCACGTGCTGGCCGTCCGCAGTGGGACGGAAATCAGTTTCCCCAACAGCGATCAAATCCGCCATCAGGTGTATTCGTTCTCGACGCCCAAGCGTTTTGAATTGCGGTTGTATGGTGGTACCCCGTCGGCCCCCGTGCTGTTCGACAAGCCGGGCGTGGTCGTGCTCGGCTGCAACGTCCACGACAACATGATCGGGTATGTGTACGTCACCGACGATGGCTGGTTCGGCGTCAGCAACGACAAGGGCGCGCTGACCCTGGATCAAGTGCCCGCCGGTCACTACGCCGTCACTCTCTGGCACCCCCAGGGGGCCGACATGCTGCCCGTGTCCGGTGGCGACATCGACATCCCGGCCGGCGGCCTCAAGCAACGGTTTACCATCGCTGTGCAGCCCAACGCTGATAACACCCCGGCCGCGCCGACGCCCAGCGCGTTCGGCGATGCCTTTCATAAAGCAGCCCACGAATGAAGGTGCGCATCAGCTTTCAGGCGCGGATTGCCGGCGTGTTGATCATGCTGCTGCTGATCGTGGTCTTCGCCGTGTTTATTGCGGTGAGAGCGGCGACCCAGGACGCGGTTCGCAAGCAGGCCCAGGCACAGCTCGAAGTCGGCACCCGAGTGTTCGAAGGTTTGCTGGAAATGCGCGGCAAGCGGCTGCGCGACGCCGTGCAATTGCTGTCCACCGATTTCGGCTTCCGTGACGCCGTGGCATCGGCGGACTCGGCGACCATCCGCTCGGTGCTGCTCAATCACGGCGCCAGAATCAACGCCAATGACATGTTCCTGCTGGGCATGGACGGCACGGTCATGGCCAGCACCGTCGCGCAGATCCCCGAAGGCTCGCCGTTTCCCTACACCCAGGCGTTGCGTGAGCTCAAGGGTAAGAATCAGTCGATGCTCATCGTGCCGTTGCAGGGCCAGCCGCACTTGCTGGTGGAGAGCACGGTCCTCGCACCGCTGCCGATTGCGCGCGTGGTGATGGGCTTCAGCATGGACGGTGATCTGGCGCAGGAACTGCGCTCGTTGAGCGGTTTGCAGGTGTCGTTTCTGTCGATCGTGCAAAAGCAGCCGGGTCAGATGATCAGCACTCAACCGGCGCCGCTGTTTGACAGCCTGCGCGGGGTGATGATGAACCCGCCCAGCGACGAGATGCAGATGACCGAGCATCAAAACCAGAGTTTTCTGAGCAAAACCCTGCGCCTGGGGAGCAACAGCGACAGCGAGGTCGTGGCCCTCCTGCAGAGCCCGCTGGATCAGGCCATGCAGGCATTCGCGCCGCTGGACAAGACGCTGTTCTGGATCACTGTCGTGGCGCTGGCGTGCTCGCTGGTCGGCGCGTTGTTACTGGCGCGCAACCTGTCGCGGCCGGTGAGTGCCCTGGCCCAGGCGGCCCGGCGCATTGGCGAAGGTGATTACGCCACCCCCGTGGTGCTGGATCGCCGGGATGAACTGGGGCTGCTCGCCAGCGCTATCAATTCGATGCAGAGCGGGATCGCCGAGCGTGAGCTGCAACTGGCCCACAACGCCCTGCATGATCCACTCACCGGGCTGCCCAATCGCGCGCTGGTCATGGAACGCCTCGGCAGCGCGGTCATTGCTCAACGGCCAGTGGCCCTGCTTTATCTGGGCATCGATAACTTCCGCGCGATCAGCACCAATGTCGGTCTCGAGGGAGTCGAGCAACTGCTGCGCATCATCAGCGAGCAACTGCAGGAGCCGCTGCGTCCCGGTGATACGGTGGCGCGGCTCTCCGACAACGAATTTCTGCTGCTGGTGCACAACGCTGAAACCGACAGTGCCGTCGCGGTGGCTGACCGGCTGCAGCGTCTATTGGTCAAGCCTCAGCGCATTGGCGAGCAGGACATCGCGATGGATGCCTGCATCGGCATCGCGGCCTATCCGGCCAATGGCGATTCGGCGTCCGAGTTGCTCAGACGTGCCTCCATTGCGCGGCAAGACGCGGCGCAGCTGCCGGGGCGTCTGCAGGTCTATGTGGACGGTCGCGATGTCGCCCACTTGCGCCAGATCAGCCTGATCCGCGACCTGCGTCAGGCCGCACGCAATGGCGAACTGTCCCTGCATTACCAGCCCAAACTGGACATCCGCAACGGCCGCGTGACTCAGGCCGAAGCCTTGCTGCGCTGGCAGCACCCGCAATTCGGCTCGGTGTCCCCGGCCGAGTTCATCGTGCTGGCAGAGCGCACCGGCAGTATTCAGATCCTCACCAACTGGGTGATCGAAGAAGCCCTGCGCCAGTTGGCCGAATGGGCATATCGCGGTCTGGTTCTGCAGGTGTCGGTGAACATCTCGGCGGACGACCTGTTGGACGGCAATCTGGCTGACCGCGTTGCTGCGCTGCTCAAGCTGTACCGCGTGCCGGCCGAACAGTTGATTTTCGAGATCACCGAAAGCGCCATCATGCGCGAGCCCGAGCAGTCGCTGAAGGTGCTCAATCGCCTGCGCGAATTCGGCATCAGCCTGTCGGTGGATGATTTCGGCACCGGTTACTCCTCGCTGGCGCACCTCAAGCGGCTGCCGGTGCAGGAATTGAAGATCGATCAGTCCTTCGTGCGCGATCTGGATGAAACCAGCGAAGACGCCGTCATCGTGCGGTCGACCATCGAGATGAGCCACAACCTGGGCCTGAAGGTGGTCGCCGAAGGCGTCGAGTACGAACACAGCCTGCGTTTACTGGAGCGCTGGCACTGCGACACCGCGCAGGGTTACCTGATCAGCCGTCCGCTCGATGCGATCGCTTTCGAAGCCTGGATTGCCCGCTCCCAGCTCCCACCCCGCATGACGGTGTATTGATGGAACACGGATTTATGGCACGACGCCTTTCGACGTACTTGAATCCCGTGCTGCTTGCCAGCGTGGTCGGAGGCTGCGCGACATGGTTCGCGCCGGCGGCCGAAGCCGAGCAGGGGCGCCTGATCGCCACCGGCGGCGCCAGCAGCATTGAAGGCGGCGCAGGCGGCGGGATCATCCCCTGGGCCATGCTGGCCGGGTATGACGAGCAGGGCGAGTGGGGCGGCAACGCGTTCGCCACCCACGTCGACTTGCCGGACTACACCCTCGATGTGGTCGGCGCTGCAGCGTCCTACGGCAATCGGATTGAGGTTTCCTACGCCCATCAACGCTTCGACCTGGGCTCACTGGTCAGCAAGCTCAACCTCCCGGATGACAACCTCACCCAGGACATCTTCGGCGTGAAGGTTCGCCTGTTTGGCGACCTGATCTACGATCAGTTGCCGCAGGTGTCGGCGGGGCTGGAATACAAACACCAGAACGATTTCCTCATCCCCAGCCTGGTGGGCGCCAAGCGCGATTCGGACGTCGAGGGTTATGTCACCGCGAGCCGTCTGTTCATGGGCGCGGCCTTTGGCTACAACGTGGTGGTCAACGCCGGCCTGCGTTACAGCCGTGCCAACGAAACCGGGTTGATGGGCTTTGGCGGCGACCGGCGCGATACCCGCAGCGTACTGAAAGAGGGCGGCGCAGCCATCCTGCTCAACCCGCATTGGGCAGTGGGCATGGACTACCGCGAGAAGCCCGACAATCTGTCGTTCGCCGGCGAAAGCGACTGGGCGGACTTCTTTGTCGGCTGGTTTCCCAACAAGCATGTTTCCGTGGTGCTGGCCTACGCCCGGCTCGGTGAAATCGCCACGCTGGACAACCAGAACGGCACCTACCTTTCCGTGCAGGGGAGTTTCTGATGGGGCGGTCTCAGTGGCTGATTCTCGGGCTCAGTCTGTCGTTGCTGGCGGGGTGCGCCCAACAGCCGCCCAAGGACGACAGCCTCTATCAGGACTTGGGCCAGCGCGCCGGCATCCAGAAAATCGTCGAAGGCATGCTGCTGCACATTGCTCAGGATGACCGCATTTATAAATACTTCGCCAAGGTCGACATCGTTCGGGTACGCGACAAGCTGGTGGAAAGGTTTTGCGTCGAAGCCGGCGGGCCGTGCACGTACACCGGTGACTCCCTGGAAGAAGTGCACAAGGGCATGAAACTCAGCCGCAGCGATTTCAATGCGTTGGTCGAGAACCTTATCGATGCGATGAACGAGCAGCACATTGCGGTGACGACGCAGAACCGTTTTATCGCCAGGCTGGCGCCCCAGCGTGGTGAGGTGATCGAGAAGTAGGGGCGCTAAAGGGGACCGCAAAAGGGGACAGATTTATTTACGGTGAAGCGTTGTAAATAAATCTGTCCCCTTTTGCGCGTTTCGGCGCGCATAAAAAAGGCGGTCACCGTTCGGGACCGCCTTTTCTGTTACTGCACGACGCTAATCAGTGAAGCGGATCAATCCGGCAGTTTGTAGGCGATGACGTAATCGCCCTGTTTGGTGCCCAGCGAACCGTGACCGCCTGCAACGACCAGCACGTATTGCTTGCCGTCCTTGCCGGTGTAAGTCATCGGCGTGGTTTGGGCGCCTGCTGGCAGGCGGCCTTCCCACAACTGCTTGCCGTTACGAACGTCGTAGGCGCGCAGGTACTGGTCCAGCGTGGCACTGAGGAACGACACACCACTGGCAGTGATGAACGTGCCGCCCAGGCTTGGAACGCCCATGGTCAGCGGGATCGGAACCGGCGCGCTGTCACGCACGGTGCCGTTCTTGTGCTTCCAGATGGTCTGGTGGTTGGTCAGATCGACCGCCGCCACATAACCCCACGCTGGCGCCTGGCACGGCAGGCCCATTGGCGACAGCATTGCTTCGAGGATCACACCATAAGGCGCGCCCTTGTTCGGCTGCACGCCTTCGGTTTCGCTCTTGCGACCCGGGCCGCCTGCGACTTCAGCCGCCGGCACCAGTTTGGAACGGAACGCCATGTAGCTCGGGTTCACGAAAGCAATCTGACGCACCGGATCGACCGAAATGCCGCCCCAGTCGAACACACCGAAGTTACCCGGGTACACCAACGTGCCTTGCAGCGATGGCGGAGTGAACGGACCTTCATAACGCAGGGATTTGAAGTCGATGCGGCAGAGCATCTGATCAAACGGCGTCACGCCCCACATGTCGCGCTCTTTCAGCGGCGGCGGCATGAAGTTCAGATCGGACTTCGGCTGGGTAGGCGACGTGTGATCGCCGGCAACAGCGCCCTGGGGTACAGGGATTTCGTTGATCGGTACGATGGGCTGACCGTTGCTGCGGTCCAGCACATAGATGCTGCCTTGCTTGGTCGAGGCCAGAACAGCAGGCTTCACGCCGTCAGCGGTTTTCATGTCCATGAGCGTTGGCTGACCGCCGACGTCCATGTCCCACAGGTCGTGGTGAGTGAATTGGAAGCTCCATTTCACGTGACCGGTGGCGATGTCCAGCGCGACCAGACCGGCGCTGAATTTCTCCGAGGCCTCGGTGCGGTCGCCGCCCCACTGATCAGGCATCTGGTTGCCCATCGGCAGGTAGAGCATGCCCAGCTTTTCGTCGACGCTGAACATCGACCACATGTTGGGCGAGTTGCGGGTGTAGGTCTTGCCCTCGGCAAGCGGCGTGGTGTCGTCCGGATTGCCGCTGTCCCAGTTCCAGACCAGCCGGCCGGTGTGCACGTCGAACGCACGGATCACGCCCGACGGCTCGTCGGTGGAAACGTTATCGGTGACGTGACCGCCAATGACCACGAGGTCTTTGGTCACTGCCGGTGGCGACGTCGAATAGTAACCGCCCGGTGCGTAAGTGCCGATGTTGGCGCTCAGGTCGATCGAACCGTTGGTGCCGAAGTCTTCACACATCTTGCCGGTGTCGGCGTTCAGGGCGATCAAACGGGTGTCGGCGGTCGGCAGGAAGATGCGACGCGGGCAGGCATTGGCTGCGCCGGCAACCGCCGGAGCGGCCGGGCTTTGCGCAGGTGCGGCAGCGTCGGTCGGCGCGGTGGCAGCGTAGGCGGCGTCATCGTGATACGACACGCCACGGCAGGTCATGTGCGCCCAACCCTTGAAGTTGGCCGCCTTGCCGCTGCTGATCTTCGGATCGAAGCGCCAGATTTCCTTGCCGGTGTCCGGGTCCAGTGCGATGACCTGGCTGTGCGGCGTGCAGACGTAGAGCATGCCGTTGACTTTCAGCGGAGTGTTTTCGGCCGTGGTCTCACCCGGGTCGTTCGGACCCGGAATGTCGCCCGTGCGATAGGTCCACGCCGGGACCAGCTTGCTGACGTTGTCCGGGGTGATCTGCGACAGCGGCGAGTAGCGATCGCCGAAGGCCGTGCGGCCGTAGGACTGCCAGTCGCCGTCAGGCATGGCCGGCGCGGCGCTGGTGGTGCCGGCGGTTTCGCGGTCCAGTTGGCCTTTGATTTCACCGGGGTTAGTAAATTGGCTGGCCAGCGCGGCGATGCCCGCCACGATCACAGCGGCGCCCAATGCGCGGGTACCCGTATCGCCGACCTGGCCACGCAGGACTGGACGACGGAACCATGGCAGCAGCATCACGATGCCCAGGGCAAACCAGAGTGCCAGACGCGGCACCAGCTGCCACCAATCCAGACCCACTTCCCATAGCGCCCACACGGTACTGGCGAACAGCACCAGTGCGTACAGGCTGAATGCCGCGCCGCGACCCATCATCAGCAGGACGCCGGTGATGGCGAAGCCGATGCCGGCCAGCAGGTAGTAAAGCGACCCGCCCAGCGTCAGCAGTTTGATGCCGCCGACCAGCAAGGCCAGGCCCATTATCAGAATGACCAGCCCGAGCAAGCTCGGAAGCAGGCGACCCTTACCGAAAGCACCCTCAGTGCTCATAAGTGTTGTACTCCGTAACGATGTGGTGGTTAACGCGTGTTGGCGTGAAGGCGCGGCGGATAAGCCATGCCTTCAATGCCGATGCCTGGGTGCAGACGGGCGAGCTGGGCTGATCAGAACGAGGACTGGATTTTCAACCCCGCGACCAGCGCGTCATCAACCTGATTCACACCGCCCGGATGGCGGATGAATTGCAGGTTCGGGCGCACGGTCAGCCAGTTGGCGACGTGCACGCCGTAGTAGATTTCGGCGTTGTATTCGGTGTCCTGCACGGGCAGAAACGCCGGGTCGTTGTAGTCCGCAACGCCTTCGGCCTGATTGCGCAGGTTGCTGTTCTTGCGGTACGCCGGGTTGACGTGGATGCGGCTGATGCCGACGCCGATGTCATCCTCGGGGCGCGCATCGAACGGGCCTTTGTACGTCGCACCGAGGGCAACAAAGTTGTCGATCATGTTGGTTTTCTTGTCGTGCAGCGTGCCGTTGGCGAACAGGCTCAAGCCGCGGTCGTTGTCGCTGGACTCGCTGGTCACTTGCTGGCGCAGGGTCAGCCACATGCCGTGTTTGCTGGACGACGAGGCGTAGTTATCGCCACTCCGGGCGGCGTATCGACCGTTGCTGTCCTTGGAAACGTCGCTGCTGTCGGCGGTGCTGTAGTAGTAACCGGCGCGGTATTCGCCCGGCAGGCCGTTGACCTTCGGCGACCAGACCACCTCGACCGGCAACACGGCGCCCTGGGTACCGCTGCCGCTGAGTTTGAAGGCGTTATCGTTTTCCAGGTTGGAGGGGTTCTGTTCGAACGCACCAACCTGCACGAACAGTTCAGGGGTCAGCTGATATTTGACGCGCATTGCCCACTGGCTGACCGGCCAGTTGTACCAGATCCCGCCGTCCCAGTTGCCGACCTGGGAGCCGCACAGTGCCAGGTTCTGGAAGTCGCACGGGAAGGTGTTGAAATCTTCGCCTTCGTTGAACCGGCCGACCTTGACGCTGAGCGTCTGGTCGAGAAATTTCTGCTGGTACCAGAGGTCGGTCAGGCGTGTGACGTTGCCGCGGCCCCAGACTTCCTGGGACGACGAAATGGTGCCGGTGCGCGGATCGCCCACGCGGTCGTTGCTGATGTTGTCGCCGTTACGGTTGGTGAGGGTCAGTTGAAATTCAGCGTCGTGCCAGCCGAGGATCTTCTGCAGATCCATGTGCGCACCGAGGGCGAACTGGTCGCTGTAACGCGTCGCCTTGTCGTGGTTGTAACCGCCGTGCAGGTTGGAGCCCACTTCGATGACTGAGTCGAGCTTGAAGTCGTAGCCCTGTTCGGAAAGCTCACTGCGCTTGCCGCCCCAGTCACCCAGCATCCACGGCGACGCGCTGTCGAACGCCGGTGCAGCATGGGCACAGCTTGCAAACTCCAATGCGGCAAGGCTCAGGGCGCTGGCATGACGAAGGGCTCGGGACGATTTGCAGGTCGGGCGTTTCAGATGACGGGGCATAGGGCGTGAGGTCTTTTTGAGTTATTCGAGAGCAAAGGGCGACGCCGCTCGCAATGCTTGGGAGGCGCATTGCAAGGTCTTAATCAATGACGAGTTAGCCGTTTCAGCGTTTAGGGCGGCGATGATAGGACGCTAACGTTTTTTAAAAAAGTCGAAATTGCGACATGGATCGTTGCGGTTGGCGTAACAGTGGCGTGTGGCCAGGGTAGCGCTGTCCATGGTCTGGCCCGGGTGTCTGCTTTGTAAGAGAGCAGGGTGAAGCCCCGCCAACCCTTACAGAGGGCGCATGGATGTGCGTTTAGAGGGGAGTTCAGGTTGTAGGATTCTGCGGTGTGATGGCTGACGCTCCCGGCTGAATGGATGCGCTCAAATTGTAGGACCGGCTTTAGCCGGGAAGAGGCCAGTGTGTGCACCCTGAACGTTGCGGCATGACGACTGACGCCTTCCCGGCTGAAGCCGGTCCCACTAAGATCCTGCGTCGTGCCAGCAGGAATGCGCTGAATGCACGCGATCCAAATTGTGGGACCGGCTTTAGCCGGGAAGAGGCCCTGGGGTCACCCTCAGGTTTGCGGCGTGACCGTTCAGGTGACGGCGTTAAAACGTCGTCCGTAGCCCGACCTCCACGCTGCGCCCTTCTGCCGGTGCGATGTCGCGCAGAATGGAGCTGGCGTAACGCACGGTTTGATTGGTCAGGTTCTCGCCGCTGACGAACGCCAGCCACTGACTGCCGCCCACCTTGAACGTGTAGCCGGCGCTCGCCCCCAACGTCGTGTAGCCGTCGGTGCCGGTTTCGTTGTCCGGTACGCGCCGTTGGGAAGCGGCGTGTTCGAGGTCGATCCTCGCTTGCCACTTGTCCAGTTCCCACAACAACCCGCTTTGGAGCCGCAAAGGCGCGATCCGCGGCAGGGCTTCTCCCGTATCAAGATTCTTGGCGCGGGTGTAATCGCCGGACAGCTCCAAGGCGAAATTGCCATAGCGGGTTTCGCCGAGCTTCCAGTGATCCTTGGCCTCGAACCCGGCAAACCGTGCGCGCACGCCTGAATAGGTGTATTCGGGAATGCCGTCGGGGTCGTCAGCGCCTTCATCGTTCAATGTGCGGCCGCTGCCCAGCAGTCCGATGTAGTTGGAGAAGTGGCTATAGAACACGCCGACACTTCCTTTGTGGGTACCGTTGTCGAAGCGCAGCGCCAGATCGCTGGAAACGGCTTTCTCCTTCGACAGGTCCGCATCACCGAGCTCGTACGTGCCGGTGGCGACGTGAGCACCATCGGCGTAGAGCTCATAGAACGTCGGCGCCCGCTCGGTGTAGCCAAGGGTCGCCGCCAGCGACCAGATCGGCGTCAGGGTGTAAACGGCCCCGGATGAAACGCTCCCTGCGGTAAAGCTGCTTGAGCGGCTGGCGTTTGCGAATCGCGCGTTGCCTCCGCTGTCCGGGTCCACAGTCGTGTGTTCAATGCGCCCGCCCAGGCTGAGCTTGAGGCGGTCGGTGGCCTGCAGTTCTTCCAGAATGAACAAGGCACCGGCGTCCGTATCGGTCTGCGGCACGAAGGCCTCTTCGCCCAGGGCTGAAAACTCACTGCGCGTCACTTGCGCGCCGACGACGCCCTCGACCGGGCCGATGGGCTGGTGCCGGGCCTCGACGCGGGCTTCATAACCCTTGTTCTTGAAGGTGGTGCCGACTTCGCCGTCTTCGATCTCCATGTGCTTGTAATCGGTGTAACCGGCGTCGAGTTTTACCGAGCTGAACGGGCCGGAGAGATTGCGGATCTCGGAGGCAAACGCGTAATGGTCCTGCTTCATGCGGATGCGCACGCCCTGCTCGGCAGGCGAACCGTAATTGGAATCGTAGTTGCTGTAGGAAACCCCGGCGTAACCGTCGTCCCAAGTGTAGGAGCCTCCTATGGCGCCTCCGTCCTGCCGACCATCGCTGTTGCCCAGGCGATGTTTCTTGTCGCTGTCTTGCGGATCCCGCGCGCGTTGATCGGCGGTGCGGGCATAGCCCGGGATTTTCAGGTCGTTGAACTCACGAGCATTGGCGTCCAGGTGCAACGCAAAGGTGCCATTGCCTGCTTCCAGTTTCCCGGCGCTGCTGCGGGTCGTGTCGGCACCGCCGTAACGCAGTTCGCCCGCGCCCTGAATGCCCTCGATGGATTCGGTGGGGATGCGGTTGTCGAACGTGTTGACCACGCCACCGATGGCGCTGCCACCGTAAAGCAGTGCCGCAGGGCCGCGCACGATTTCAATGCGGTCGACGTTGACCGGGTCCAGCGGCACCGCGTGATCGTAGGATAACGACGAGGCGTCGAGCGCACCGACCCCGTTGCGCAGGATCCGGATGCGGTCGCCGTCCAGCCCCCGAATGATCGGCCGGCTCGCGCCCGGTCCGAAATAAGAAGAGGACACGCCGGGCTGTTTATTCAGCGTCTCACCGAGGCTGCCTTTCTGTTGCAGGGTCAGCTCATCGCCGGTCAGTACCGTGCTGGGCGAGGCGAGTTGATCGCTGCCGAGCGGGTTGGCGGTGATGATTTGCGGCTCTACTTCGATGGCGTACGCAGGTGAGGCAATCAGCAAAGCGGCAGCGAGTGGCGTCAGGCGCCACGGGCGGAGTTTTGAGGGACGGGACATGCAGCGTTTCCTTGCAGAACGATTCAAAATGTACGATTTGTAAGTGTTATAACATAACACTAAAAAAGCAATCATTTTGATATCGGTTGCTGCTTCGGGTGCTTGCAGCCTTCACACTGATCACTGCGTCCGCTAAGGTGCGCAGCTCGCGAAACTGTCTTGTCCCACCAGCGTCCATAGGCCCGTCATGACCACACCCAACAACAACCCGCTGCACGGCGTGACGCTGGAGCAGATCCTCATTGCGCTGGTCGAGCATTACGAATGGTCGGGTCTGGCCGAGCGCATTGACATTCGCTGCTTCAAGAGCGATCCGAGCATCAAGTCCAGCCTGACGTTTTTGCGCAAGACGCCCTGGGCGCGGGAGAAGGTCGAAGGGTTGTACATCAAGCTGGCGCGCACCAAGCGCCCGAGCTGATTCGCTGACTGCCAAGGATGTGAACGCAATGCAAAACCCCCTGCTGCACCTGTCGCCAGGCCGGCGCCGCTTCATCAGCACGGCCGCCATGCTTGGCTGGTTCGGGCTTGCGGTGCAGCTCTATCTGATTCTCTGGGGGCGATGGATCGACCACGCCAGCCTGCTCGGCGGCCTGGTGCGCTTCTGCAGTTTCTTCACCGTGGTGACCAACACGCTGGTGGCGGTGGCGCTCAGCTGCGCGGTCATTGACCGGCATTCGGCGGGGTACCGATTCTTCCGTTCTCCCGCTGTCTGCGCCGGCATCACCACCAGCATTATTCTGGTGAGCCTCGCTTACAACCTGCTGCTGCGCCATCTGTGGACGCCCGAGGGCTGGCAGTGGATCGCCGATGAATTGCTGCACGACGTCATGCCGCTGCTGTTCCTCGGCTACTGGTTGTTCTTCGTGCCCAAAGGCCTGTTGAAACCTCGACACGTGTTGATCTGGACGCTGTATCCCGTCATGTATTTCGGCTATTTGCTGCTGCGTGGGAATGCCTTCGGCGACTACCTCTATCCATTCCTGGACATCGGCACCCTTGGGGTGGCCAAGGCGCTGACCAATGCGCTGGGCGTGCTGGCGGGTTTCGTGGGAATCGGGTCATTTGTTTTCCTGATTGATCGGGTGTTGGGCGGCAGAGGGCAGTTGTAAGCATTCAACAATGCTGACGCGCCCTGAATCTCGGGCGCGGGCAATATTCAATCATCTCCGACGACCTCGTACGCCTCACTCCTCGTCCGAACCGTCCGCGCGCCAGTAGCCCGCGGCTTTGACCGACGCCTCGTCCAGCTTGAACTCATCCAGCAGCACGCGCCGCACTTTGCGCGACAAGGACGATTCGGTCGCCACCCAAACGTATAAATCGCCATTCGGCAGGGTCAGTTGGCGCGTGACTTCAAGCAGATCCTGCTCGCCACGCACCACCCAGATCACCTCGGTCTGTGCATCGCTGGTCAGCGCCTGTCGCTCCGCCAGGTTATCGATTTCAACCACCACCAGCGCACGCCGACCCGCCGGCAACGCTTCCAGCCGACGACCGATGGCGGGGAGGGCGGTCTCGTCGCCGATCAGCAGGTAGCTGTCGAACATGTCCGGCACGATCATGGAGCCCCGGGGCCCGGCGATATTCAGCGTTTGCCCGGCTTCGGCCTGGGCCGCCCAAGTCGCTGCCGGACCGTCCCCATGCAGCACGAAATCAATGTCCAGCTCGCCGGACTGCGGGTCGTAGCGACGCGGGGTGTAATCGCGCATCGCCGGGCGCGGGCCTTCAGCGTTTTGCAGCGGTGCATCACTGTCCAGCGCCGCCTGCTCTTCGGGCGTAGTGGCGAACAACAGTTTGACGTGGTCGTCCGTGCCCAGACTGATGAACCCTTCAAGCTCCGGCCCGTGCAAGGTGATGCGGCGCATGCGCGGGGTGATGTCGGTCACCCTCAGCACCTGCAGCGTGCGACGTTTGATCTCGTGGCTGACGCGGTGAATTCCCTGGGGTGCATTCATTCAGATTTCTCCGCAGCGGGTTGTTGGCCGTCGACGATGGCTTTCGCGGTGTCGTTCAGCAGGTCGCGAACCCGCAGGATCTCCTCAGGGTTCCAGCGGCCGTGGTGCATCTGCAACGCATGACGCAGGTTGTGCACGGCCTCGTGGATTTCCGGCGGACGATCATGCCCACGCAACGAGCGCTTGCTGACTTCGATGCGCATTTTCACGCCATCCAGCGCGACGGCCTGTTCGGTCAGGAACTGCTGGCCGGCCTCGGTGATGCGATAGCGTTTTTTGCCGCCCTCGGCATCGCCCTGGATCAACTCGCTTTCTTCCAGAAAGGTCAACGTCGGATATATCACGCCGGGGCTCGGGCTGTAGGCGCCGTCGAACAGCGCTTCGATCTGGCGAATCAAGTCATAGCCATGGCACGGCTGATCGGCGATCAGCGCCAGCAGCATCAATTTCAGGTCGCCTGGGGCAAATACCCGAGGCCCACGGCCACCGCGTTCACGGCCGGGACGTTTCTCGAAACCATCGCGGCCGTCGCCGTGTTCGCCGAAGTGTGGGCGGTGGTGGTGGGGGTGATCGTGTGAGTGGTCTTTCATTTTTTTCATCTCTTGGTACAAGTTAGATATACCTTAAGATATATCTTATTGTTTCCACAAGATGGGTTAAGACGAACGGTTGTCGTCCCGTTTCAGAGGCATGGGATCGATGGATACCAGTTACAGAAGCGTGGCCACCTGCGTAGGGACGGGCGCTTTGCACTGGGTGAAAGTGCCCGGCTCCAAGTAGGGATTGAGAATCGGCGCCATGCCTTTCAGGACTTGCACCGGAAGGGCGGAGGTGAATTTGAAGCTCTCGGCGGCGCGTCCCGGGACGTAGGCCGTCAGCGTGCCGTAGTGGTTGTCGCCGATGAAAAACACGAACGTCGCGGTGCGGTTGATGGCCTTGGACGCCAGGACTCGACCCCCTGCGCCAATGCTTTCGATACGGTTGTCGCCCGTGCCGGTTTTGCCGCCCATGGCCAGCACGCTGCCGTCACGGGTTTTGAAACTGCCGGACACGCGCCTTGCCGTGCCGGCATCGACCACTTGGGAAAGCGCCTCGCGCATGGCTGCGGCGACTTCCGAGGGCAGCACCCGTTTGCCCAGCTCGGGGTTGTTGACCAGCTGGGTTTCATAAGGCGTCTGCGCGGCAAAGTGCAGGCTGTCGATGCGCAACACCGGCAGGCGGATGCCATCGTTCTGGATGATGCCGATGAGTTCGGCAAGCGCGGCGGGTCGATCACCGGAACTGCCAATGGCGGTGGCCAGCGACGGCACCAGATGATCGAACGGATACCCCAGCCGCTGCCAGCGCTGGTGGATGTCGAGAAACGCTTCGATCTCCAGCATCGTACGAATGCGGCTGTCGCGCGCGCTCTTGTGCTGGCTCTTGAACAGCCAGCTGTAGACCTCCTGACGCTCGAAACGGCTGGCCGCGACGGCATCCTTGAACGTGGCGTCCGGGTTCTGCAGCAGATACCCCACCAGCCACAGATCCAGCGGATGAACGCGGGCAACGTAGCCTTGATCCGGCAGATCAAACTTTCCAGGGCCGTAGGCGAAATAGAGGTCGTCCAGGCGCTTCTCGGTGAGCGCCGTTTTACCCTTTTCCCCGGCCATGTGCGCCCGCACGAACGCATTGAACGCGCTTTGCGAAGCGTCAGGCAGCAGGTAACGGTGCACGGCGGCAAGTCGGCTCGCCGCGGGATGTACCCCGTCGAGGAAGGTGTCGAGCCGGTCTTGGGTGGATTTGTTTTTATAGCGTTTCCAGAAGCGCAGCAGGAACGACTTGCCCTCGCGATCGGCGAAATCGGCCAGGTATTCCTGGCGCCTCGGATCGCTGTCGTCCTTGAGCAACACCGCGCTGTTGTTGTGCCACTGATAGGTGGTGTAACGCACCAGATCGCGCATCAGGCGAATGAACGGCAAGTTGATCGACTCGCGCAACGCCTCGCGAAGGGTGGGGTTGCGCGCGTTGTCCTCCCGGCGAAAATTATTGAAATGATGCAGGCCGCCGCCGGTGAAAAAACTTTCGCCGGGGCTGGCCGAATACTGACGATCGAGGGCCGCAGCGAGCATCTTCGCGAGGTCCCGATCGTTGTTCTGAATCAGGTAGTCCACCGCCCAGCGGCTGAGGCGGTCGGACTCTTCGACCGGGATTGTTCTCAGGGCGCTGGCGGGCAGATCGACGTACTTGTCGTGCAGCTCAGCGATGATCTGCAAGTACGTCGTCAGCACGCGCATCTTGGCCGTCGACCCCAGCTCCAGCTTGCTGCCCTCGTTGATGTCGAACGGCTGATCCGTGCTGTCCGTCTGCACCCGCACCCGCGAGCCATCGGGGTCGCGCTCGAACAGGGTAAAGCTGTAACGCACCGCCTGGGTGCTGGCCGGCGTCAGCAGATGCTCACCGATCAGCCCCATCTGACCGGCAAATTCGGGCTTGGCGAGGTCGCGCAGGTACTGGCCGACGCTGACCTGCAGGTCGTTTTGCAGCGTGCTGGTGGCCGAAAGGTCCAGGCGGTCAAGGTCGTAGAGCGAACGGTTGAGCATGTTCGACAGCCGCGTGCGGGCGACGGTGATGCCTTTGTTGCTCTCAATCGGTTGCACGGTCGGCTGCTGCACCCAGTCGCGATAGGTCACGCTGGCTGCCAGAGCGGCGTCGGCCAGCGGTTGATCGATGACATGGTTCTGCGCGAGCACGCGCAGATGGCTGTCAGCCAGATCCGCGAGCTCCTTGCGCCCCTTCGCCAGAAAGTGCGAGGGCCTGCGCTGCGCGATCACCAGCGACAGGACTTCGCGCAGCGCCAAGCCCTGCGCCGTCAGGGTTTTATCGTCTTTTGCCGTCGACGCCAGCAACTGGTTGGTGCGGTCGAAGTCCGCGCCGTACCAGACCCGCAACCCTTCGGCCATGCCGTGGACTTCACCATGACCCGGGACCGCCGACAGCGGCACGCTGTTGAGATAGTCCCGCACCACCCGCTGCCGCGCCTCAAGGGTCTGCTGCCCCGGCTGATAAGCGCGAACGCTGGCGGACACCATCTGACGAATCTTCTCGCTGCCCGACAGCGTCAGGCCGTCCGGCGAGTGCCGGTACTTCTCCAACTGTGTCGCCAACGTGCTGCCACCGGCCGATTGCCCCGGCAACCCCACCATTTTCGCCGCCTGAGAGAGCGCCGCCTTGAAGAACCTTGGCCAATCCACCGCCGGGTTGGCCAGCGGGCGCTGATCATCCAGCAAGTCGCGGTTCTCGATGAACAACAGACTGTTGACCAGCACCGGTGGGATCGCGGCAAAGGTCGGGTACAGCTGCTGCGGGTAGGTGTACTGATACAGCGGCGCGGCGCGACAGTCAGAAATGGTCAGGCCGGATTGAATCTTCTCCTGATACGGGACGAAGAAACCGCGCCTGGCGTAGGACATAAGATCAGGGGAGAACCGCGCCTGGGCGCTGATCAGGTAGTCACGCTTGAGCAAGCGCGGCAGGAATTCGCCAAGGGCGGAATAGCCCAGACGCTTGTCGAAAGGCCCGTCACCGGGATACACAATCGCGTCGCTGGGACCGGCTTCGACGGTGTAGCTCAGGCCTTGGGCCAGATGACTGAACTCCTGGGCCTGCAAACGGGAGCTGCGCACCTCGGTCGAGACCACAAATCCCAGGATCACTGCTGCCATCAGCACCGCCACCAGCAAAAACCGCCAGACGTAACGCCGTGGGCGAGCATGGGCTGGCACTGATCCGTTTCCCTGACTGTCAGCCTTGACCGCAGCCTTCTTCGTATCGGAATGCCAAAAAGCGCCCATATCGTAAGCCCGGTCAAACCTGCACATCGCACTTGTTACAAGCGTAGACGCTGGTGGGCGCGGGTGAAGAGTTTGTGGGGTGCGTGACTGTGTTCTGTCGGAAATAGCTCGGGACCAGGCTGGTTTTATCTCCTGTGCCAGATGTACCTGTGAATTTGTAGGAAGGTTCCGAATATGGAGGTAGGAGGTTGATTGCTTTTCATATCGCTGATTAGTTGATTTTGTCGATTGACAATAACAACAGGCCATCAGGCTATGGAGAATAAACTTTGAAGATTAAACATTTTTGTACTGGGTCGTTTGCGAGTTGCGCAGTCTTAGTGATGTGCTCGGCGTCAGCGTTACCGTTCCAGATCGGCACCACACCCAGCGATACCTCCGGAAGCAGTCCGGGGGCGGTCGCGCCCATAGAGTCGCCAAGTAAAATGTCGGGAGTGGTGGCCCTAACTGACGCCCTGCATGTGAAGAAAGAAGTTCTTGTCAGTCCGGACGATGTTCATTATTACAGCTTCACCTCGGTCCGAGGACAGAAAGTGGTAGTGGCACGCTCTCATGACTTTTCGGACGACGTGTTCTGGGATATTGAGGTACTCGATGACGGCAAATGGCAGCTTTTACCAGAAAAAACGATGGTGTTTTCCGGACTTGAGCCCGGAAGTCAAATTCAGATTAGAGTTAGCTATAAAAGGGGCGCTGCATTCGTTCCGCAGCCATATGGAATCGTCTTCGGCTCATATCCCGTTCTCAAGGAATTTAAATTGCGGGATCAGTATGGGATCAAACGGATACCGAGCGGACACACTCAGCCAGCGTTTCTCTTGGTGCAGGGATACACTGAGGCTAACATTGAAGCCTATTTTGTAGACTCTCTTGATACACCTCTAAAAGGCGCGATGGGGAGGCTGGACATGAGCTTGGCAGAGTCCCGTATAAAGCCTATCTCCAGGGATGTGGTCAGTGACGAGAATGGAAGGGTCACGGAAGTGGTGAGTTTCGAGCGATGCTATGGAGGGCGGGAATCAGGTGATATTAATTATATATATGGTCCGGGTACGTGGAGAAGCTACTATTATGTCGGCAGCTACCGCTTTACTAATGTAGTGTCTGAGCTGGCTGGTACCGCAGCAGCTTCCGAAGGTGATAAGGTTTTTGGGCACGTATGTCATCACCGGAAAATAAAAAGCTGAGTTAAGTCAATTACGTGAATGCCTGGCGGGTCTGTGGCCCGTCAGGCTTATTAATGACCTATACCGTTTCCGAAATAGACATGCGTGCGCGCTGGATGAGAGGATCTATGTCTCGATGCCAAACTAGCTGTGCAGTGTCTGCGTCTAATATCTTGCCGAGGTCTGGAAACTGTCCAATAGGGTTGGCGACTTGAGTTTGAGCAACTTGACGCCCGTCGCGATCATGCGTTGCCAGTAATTCCAGAGTTCTGGTGAAAGAAGCAAGCTGTTCACCGAAGCCTCGGTACTGGCTCAAGCTCTGGGCCAGACGATTTTTTTCCCCGTGCGATAGCGCGCCTTTTGGGTCAAGAATTTTAATGCCTTCTTCATCCAGCGCGAAGCTGAAGTCCTTGCCTGCAAGCTCGGGATGTAAAGTTGCCAGATCGCTCTTGAACTCGTAATAGGTGCGCCGAAGAGCAGCCAATTCCAAAATCGCGAAGCTTTCTTTAATCGATAGATACTGTTCCCAGTTTCCGACTTTTTCGAAGCCAGGCTCATTGCGCCATGGCCTGCGTGCCGCATCCTTACGGTCGCGCTCTTCTGATTCGAGGGCTTTCGGGTTTTCTGCCTTAGTCTGCTGCGGGTCTGCTGGTTCACGTGCTTTTGGAAATGCAAATGCTCGCGTTGTCGTTGAAATTTCCATCGTCGTTACCTCCCACTGTTTATCGACTCTCCTCAGCTAACGGCATCCTGCGAAAAAGCTTTGCCTGATAAACCAGTAGGAAATTTCCGAAGCTCCATCCAAGTGAGACATGGTTCTCAAACCTTCACCACCTGCACCGCTTTCGGACTGCCCAATCGCTTGTTCAACTCCAGCCAGTTCGACAACAGCAGCATCAATCCCAGCCCCAACAACGCGGTGATCACGCGCATTTGCCAGGCATCGTCAGCCAGCGCGTTCGCCATGTCGGCCAGCGGGGCGAGGAGGACGCCCAGGCAGAAGATCTCCAGCGAATAGCGGCCCATCCGGCAGGTCTGCTGGACAGGCCAGTTGTCGAGCCAGGTCATCGACGTCGGCAGCGTCTTCGCGACGACAGACACCAGCGCAAGGAAATGCAGCAGGCGCACCGGCGACAGGTCGGTTTTGCTGATTGGGTAGATCAATTCGGTGAGCGCGGTAGGTAGTAGCGCGTCATGCACGTCAGGAAATTTCCACAGCACGGTGATGACGCCGGCCAGCAGCAGGTAAGCCGCGGCTATGAGAAACAGCGGCTGTTGCCAAAGCGGCCGAGCAGGGGCGATTACGATTGGCGCCCGTTGGGTATGCAGGGCAAAGGCCCCGCCGAGCACGAAGATCAACTGCCAGGCGACGGGATTGAAATACCAGTAACCGCCGCCTTCGTAGGCGCGCAGGTTCCAGCCCAGCAGCGGCACCATCATGTACAGCGCAATCGACAGGCCGATCGCCAGCGCTGCGTTGCGCAGCATGACAGGCAGGATCAACGGCAACGTGCCCATCAGCAGGATGTACAGCGGCAGCGGGTCGGTGAGGTTGGGTTTAAAGCGCAGCAACAGCTCATCGGCCAGCGCCTGCTGCGGGTTGCCGACGAAATACTCCAGGCCCATCTCGCGCACCATGTCCCGGGTTTCGACGTGATTGTTGGCGACGAAAACGATGCCCATCAGCAGCGTCAGCAAGAAGATGTGCGCGACGTACAGCACCCATGTGCGCCGCAGGATACGCAGGCACGCCACGACATAACCGTCACGCTGCGCCACGCGCCCGTAAGCGAGTACGGCGGCATAGCCGGCGAGAAACACGAACACCTCGGCGGCGTCGCTGAAGCCAAAATTGCGCAGTGTCAGTTGCGCGAAAGGGTTGGCTGGCACGTGATCCCAAAAAATGAAAATCAGCGCCAGACCCCGAAAGAAGTCGATGCGATGGTCGCGTCCGTTCGTCATGACGGTGGGCCTTGCAAAGGTGTTTAAAGAAGAGGGGCCAATGGGGCCATGGTTCCTTGCCGTCAGCAGGGTCTGATCGGCGGCGCGCAGGGTGGCGGGTTTGCGGGGTAAAAGCAAAGGGTGGATGTTGCAGGATGTCTCGCTCTATAGCTCTTCTGAAAGCCGGGACAAATCATCCATCGGTTTTCGGCTGGCTTCGTCGCGTTTGTTCTTGAACGCCATCAGGTCAGAGAACAACACTCTGCGGTAGCGACCGGTTTTAAAGTGAGGAAGAGCGCCTTCCCCAAGCAGCTTGACGAAATGAGGTCTAGAGACGTTGAGGAGATCAGCGGCTTCCTGAGTCGTCAGTTCGGCATGCACCGGGACCACCCTGACAACGTTGTCTAGAACTGAGGATGTTATTCGAAATAAACGAAAATGCGATGGCGCGCTCAGGTGAGCCTGCCGTCTCGGCTCGCAAGCCGTAGAGCAGTCCGAAATCGACTGGTGGACGGCGGCTCAACGCTTTCATTCGATCTCATCCCTGCGACACCGTCAGGTTGGCCTGGAACCGGCATTTTTAACGACGAGCAATGCACCAGGGGAACTCACAGGCGCCCCTTTTTTCGCGCAGATTTCCAACCCAACCGTGAATTACTGAGCTTGCGGCATCAGCATCGGCTTGCGGTCCAGCGTCTCGCTGACCATTCGATAAATGTCTTCTTTGCCCTCGTCGTTGCAGCAGCGGATCTCGTGGAGCACTTCGCGCTCTTTGGGAGACAGCGCGATGTAGTTCCATTCACACGCCTGGCGCATGAACACGTCGTGGTCGTTGACCGGCATGACGTCGTCAGCGGCTTCGTGAAAAGCCTCCACGATCGTTTCGATCAGGCTGACGAGTTGCTCGGATTCAGGCTTACCGCCAGTTGCCTGGACCAGACGCTGCAGATGATTCAACGCGCTGCGGGCGTCAATCAGCTTCATGTGTCCCGGGACACTCATTTCGTATCGATCGATCAAGTGCATGGCACTCCCTCCTGGTGTTTTTGTTCATTCCGTTCCCGTCGAGGACCGGGCTGAGGTCGTCAGAGGCGCGAACGTTAGCGGCAGGGGAAGCGGCGGAAAAGGCGAAAGTTGTAACCGTTACAAAATCGTTAGCGGTTGAACTTTATCGAATTGATACTGTATAACGTATTACATGATTGTTTACATTCTGGAGAAAAACGATGAAGCCCGACATCCATCCCGACTACCGTAAAGTGCTCTTCCACGACACTGCTGCCGATGTGTTTTTCCTGATCGGCTCCACGGTTGATACCGATCGCACACACACGCACACCGATGGCACCACCTACCCTTATGTTGCCCTCGACGTGTCCAGCGCGTCGCATCCCATGTACACCGGTCAACAGCGCAAGACCACCACCGAAGGCCGTATCGCGGGCTTCAACAAGCGCTTCGCGACCTTCGGTTCCGGCGCCAGGAAAGAGGAATGACAGCAGCACCTCCCGCGCTCCGGGCATCGCCAGTCGATCACCCGGGCGCGGGATTTTTTTGCCCCGTTTTTCCTGTATTCCGTCTCGCAAGCCACCTTGGCACTGGACTATCCGGCCAAATTGCTTTTAGCTCTGCGACCTGAAATTCAGGAGCATCCCCCTTTGAAAAAGTCAGTCGCCATCGTTTTCGGTGGGCAATCCTCCGAGCATGAAGTGTCGTTGCAATCGGCGCGCAACGTGATCAACGCGATTGATCGCAACAACTTCTCCATCACCCTCATTGGTGTCGACAAGCAGGGCCACTGGCTGCGCTTCGACGAGCAGGATTACTTGCAGAACCCTACTGATCCTGCGCACATCAAGCTCAGTGACTCCGGGCGGCTGCTTACGTTGATGCCGGGCGCCAGCGGGCCGCAATTCGTAGAAGTGCAGACCGGCGCAGAGGTGCCGCGCATCGACGTGGTGTTCCCGCTGATCCATGGCAGTTTCGGGGAAGACGGCTGCCTGCAAGGCATGCTGCGGCTGCTGGACATTCCGTTCGTGGGCCCGGATGTGCTGAGCTCCGCGGCTTGCATGGACAAGGATGTGACCAAACGGCTGCTGCGCGATGCGGGTATATCGGTCGCGCCGTTCGTGGTCCTTCAGCGTGGCGAGACGGTGGATTTCGTCAGCGTCTCCGCCCAGCTGGGCCTGCCGCTTTTCGTCAAACCGGCGTGCCAGGGATCGTCGGTTGGCGTGAGCAAAGTGACCGACGAACCCGGCTATTCCGCCGCCCTGAAGCTGGCCTTCGAGTACGACAACAAGGTGCTGATCGAGCAGGGTATCGTCGGTCGCGAAGTGGAATGCGCCGTGCTGGGCAACCACGAGCCGAAGGTCAGTGTGTGCGGTGAGGTCGTGGCCAATGACGAGTTTTACGCCTACGACACCAAGTACCTGAACGACGGCCAGGCGCGCATCGCGATCCCCGCGCAGATGGCCGAAGAGATGAGCGAGGCCGTGCGTGAGGTGGCGCTGCAGGCCTATCGCGTGCTGGGGTGCGCCGGTTTGGCGCGGGTGGATTTCTTTGTCACCGAGGCACGGGAAATCATCATCAACGAGGTCAACACGCTCCCCGGCTTCACCTCCATCAGCATGTACCCGAAACTCTGGCAGGCCAGCGGATTGAGCTACGCCGAGCTGATCGATCGGTTGATCACCCTGGCGCTGGAACGTGCCGAAGAAACCCGCGCGCTGAAAACCGAGGTGGTGCTGTGACGGTGAAGACGCTCCGTATTGCCGCCGCGCTGCTGACCCGTGCCGATGGCAAGACGCTGCTGGTGCGCAAGCGCGGGACTGAAGCGTTCATGCAGCCGGGCGGCAAGATCGATGCCGGCGAGTCGGCGCTCGATGCGCTGGCCCGTGAGCTGAACGAAGAGCTGGGGCTGGTCATTGCGCCGGAACACGCGCGATTCCTGGGCGAGTTTTCGGCGGTGGCGGCGAATGAACCGGGCTTCGAAGTGAATTGCCAGCTGTACGGCGTTCACGTGGACGAGCCGGTCAATCCCGCGGCCGAGATCGAGGAAGCGATCTGGGTCGACGGCGAGAATATTGAGCAGTTGCACCTGGCGCCGCTGACCCGGGATTCGATATTGCCGCTGTACCGAGGCCTGCCAATCGCCTGATTTTGATGGGGGGGTGCGGTGCGGCGGGTTAACGAACCGCGCTTACCCCGTCCAGTGTCGAAAACGACGTGTCCTTCGCCGTCAGCAGGAAGTCACGCATGTAGGGCGCGTCCAGCATGTCTGCGCGAATCGCCGCGTACAGCGTGGCGAACAATCCTTTTTCCCCCAGCCGCTTGCCCTTCACGTACCCGCGTGAGCTGTATTCATGCAGCGCCCAGTGCGGCATCCCACACACGCCGCGGCCGCTGGCGACCAGTTGCATCATCATCACCGTCAGCTCGGACGTGCGCACCTGCGCCGGTTCAATGTCCGCCGGCTCGAGAAAACGCGTGAAGATGTCCAGGCGGTCGCGCTCGACGGGGTAGGTGATCAGGGTTTCATTGATCAGATCTTCCGGCACCACATAAGCCCTGGCCGCCAGCGGATGCTGATTGGCGACCGCGAGCATGGCCTCGTAGGTAAACAACGGCACATAGGTAATGCCTGCCAGTTCCAGAGGGTCCGACGTCACCACCAGATCCAGATCGCCACGGGCCAGGGCGGGGAGGGGCGCGAAAGCGAAACCTGACGCCAGATCAAGTTCCACCTCCGGCCATGCATCGCGGAACTGGTCGATCGTCGGCATCAGCCACTGAAAGCAACTGTGGCATTCGATGGCCATGTGCAGACGCCCCGCGACACCGCCGGCCAGTCGCGAAATATCCCGTTCGGCATGGCGCAGTTGCGGCAGTACCGAGTCGGCCAGTTGCAGCAGTCGCAGGCCCGCGCTGGTGAAGCGCACCGGTTTGGTCTTGCGCACGAACAGCGGCATGCCCATGCGTTCTTCCAGCTCCTTGAACTGGTGCGACAGCGCCGACTGCGTCAGATGCAGGCGGTCAGCGGCGTCAACGAGGCTGTCTGCTTCGCGTAACGCATGCAGGGTTTTCAGGTGGCGAATTTCCAGCACCGACGGCGCTCCATGAGTAAATTTTGTGATCAACACGAATTTAATGAGTTTGTCTCATGTCAGGGTAAGTGTCGACAATGGCGCCATCTTTTGAAGGAAGCAGTCAGCATGGGCCAGGTCAACAACTCTAATTTTCCTCACATCGGCGTGGCCAGGGGCTTCAAGCACATCCTCGAAACCCTGGGTGACGGCATTGATGTGGATTCGGTGCCAACGTTTACCCATGATCAGCGCTTCAACCTGAGCTGGGCGCCGCTGTTCGATGAGGTCGACCAGGCCCGCGCCGAGGGGCACACCCTCCGGCCGGAGATCATCGGTCCGTTGACGTACCTCTGGCTGGGGCAAGCGGAAGGGGAGGGCTTCGACAAGCTCGACCTGCTCGACCGTCTGCTGCCGGTCTACGGCGAGATCCTCGGCCGGCTGGCGGGCAAGGGCGTCGAGTGGGTACAGATCGACGAGCCAATTCTGACCCTCGACCTGCCCCAGGACTGGAAGAACGCCTTCGAGCGCGCGTACCACGCCTTGCAATACTCGCCGCTTAAAAAGCTGCTCGCGGTCTCCTGCGGCGGTCTGGGGCTGGGCAGCAACCTTGGCCTTGCGGTGTCTTTGCCAGTGCAAGGCCTGCATGTCGATGTGCTCAGTGCCCCGGAGCAAATGCCTCTGGTGCTGGACCGCCTGCCCATCTACAAGGTGCTGTCGCTGGGTGTGGCAGGCGAACTTGACCCCGCTGGCGCCGACGGTGAAGCCGCCCTTGAGGTGGTAAAAGAGGCTCAACTGCGCTTCGCCGACAACCTATGGGTGGCGGATTCGATCAGCTCGCCGGCAACAGCGGCCGCGTGAATACAGGGTGAGATGACCGTTTTGCTACCGCTCAGCCCTCTTCATCAAACTGTCACGCAACTGTGGCAGCGCGCTTGAGCAAACTTCATCAGACTCGCGGCCTACTGGGGTTCTGTGTGTCGGTGTTTTTCCATGCGGGTTTTACTTTTTCTGGCTGCGCTCTTGTGCAGCCTGTCGTCTTTTGCGGCCTCTCGATGCGATGTTGACGTTCCCACGCAGGTGGTCGAGCTCGATGACGTGCACCTGGCGTATCAAAGCATCGGGCGTGATTCCGATCCGGCGCTGCTGTTGGTCATGGGGCTTGGCGGTCAACTGATCCACTGGCCGGACGAAGTGGTCGTTGCCTTATGCCAGCAGGGCTTTCGCGTGATTCGCTACGACAACCGGGACGTAGGATTGTCGACCTGGGTCCAGGCGCCGCCGAGTCCCAACCTTACCTACGAAGTGCTGCGCTACAAAATCGGCCTGCCGGTGTCGGCGCCGTATTCGCTGACCGACATGGCTCAGGACGCGCTCGGCCTGATGGACGCGCTGCACGTTAAGGAATTCCATGTGCTGGGGGCGAGCATGGGCGGCATGATTGCGCAGCATCTGGCGGACATGGCGCCCAAGCGCGTGGAGAGCCTGACGCTGATCATGACCAGCTCCGGCGCGCCCGGGCTGCCGATGCCCAGCCCGGCGCTGTTGCAACTATTGGCCCGTCGCGGCGCGCCTGACCGGCAGACTGCCCTTGAGCAACAGGCCGATCTTCTGGCGGCGCTGGGCAGCCCGGAGGTCAAGGATGATCGGCAGATGCTGTTGCATCAGGCGGCGGTTTCCTACGACCGGGCGTTTAATCCTGAAGGCGTGAAGCGCCAGATTCTGGCGATCCTGTCCGAACCCAGCCGAGTGGAATTGTTGAATCGTCTGCGCGTGCCGACGCTGGTCGTTCACGGCACCGCCGACCCGCTGCTGCCGGTCATGCACGGAATTCACGTGGCGGCACACATACAGGGCAGTCAACTGAAGCTCATTCCCGGCCTGGCCCACCGCTTTCAGGAAGCCTTCAAGGCCCCGCTGCTGGCGGCCGTGTTGCCGTATTTGCGCGAGCATCGTGAAGACGCATCCCACGTCGCGCAGCTCTAATAAGACGGCGGGGTTGACCGGCCCATTGAGGGCGGGCGTGCCGGTGTAGGGTTTGAGCGCCACCGTGATCGGCGTATCGTGGTGCTTTTCCTCTCTTGCACGAGGCTGCCATGAGCACTCCGCTGAAAATCGATTTCATCTCCGATGTGTCCTGCCCCTGGTGCATCGTCGGCCTGCGCGCGCTGGATCAGGCGCTTGAGCATCTGGGCGATGAAGTTCAAGCCGACATTCACTTCCAGCCCTTCGAACTCAACCCGCAAATGCCGCCTGAAGGCCAGGACATCTTCGAGCACATCGCCGAAAAGTACGGCTCGACGCGGGAACAATTCCAGGCCAACGCCGAGAACATCCGTGAGCGCGGTGCAGAACTCGGGTTCGTCTTCAAGCAGGGCGAGCGGCGCATTTTCAACACCTTCGACGCCCATCGACTGCTGCACTGGGCTGAGCTGGAAGGCAAGCAGCACGCGCTGAAAGAAGCGCTGTTCACGGCGTATTTCAGCCAGCATGCCAACGTATCCAGCCACCAGGTGCTGGCGGATGTTGCGCAGAAAGTGGGGCTGGACCGGGTGCGCGCCGAGGCCTTGCTGGCCAGCGATCAGTACGCCAGCGACGTTCGAGAACTCGAGCAACTGTGGGTATCGCGGGGCGTGAGTTCGGTGCCGACGATCGTCTTCAACGACCAGTACGCCGTTTCCGGTGGGCAACCCGTCGACGTGTTCGTCAGCGCCATTCGTCAGATCGTGGGCGAAGAATCCAGCGTGGTGAATCGGGCTGATTGAAACGCGAGATGAGGCCTGACGCGCAGCGCACAGGCGGCTGATCCGGGCTCTTCGACCCCGGACGGCCGATTATCCTTCTGCGCGTGCAGCTGTCACCTGCTGTTACGCCTCCGTCATTGCATTTCAAAAAACACTTGCTCCTCCCAGCCACTTTCGGATATCAATTTGTACATGATTAGACAGGTTCGATTCGACAAGAAAAAACGTGTGGTGGATGAGCTGGCCCGACGCATCGAGACCGGACAGATGGGGTCGGGCGAGTTGTTGCCGGGCGAGAATCTGCTCGCACAGGAATTCAACGTCAGCCGCGGTACGCTGCGCGAGGCGCTGTCCGAGCTCAAGCGGCGCAACTACATCGCCACGCAAACCGGCGTCGGTTCGATCGTCACCTACGACGGCATCTCGCTGGATCAGCGCGCCGGTTGGGCCCAGGCCCTGGCCGACACGGGGGCCAGGGTCAGCACCGAGATTCTGCGTCTGGTGGCGGTGCAGCGGCCTGATCTGGCAGGACGGTTCGGCACGGCCGAGTTCATCGCGCTGGATCGTCGGCGCACGGCGGGGGATGGCAGCGTGGTTTCCCTGGAGCGTGTGCTGATCCCGGCCTGCGACGGTCTGGAAAATCTGCCCCGCGACGGGCTGATCGATGATTCGCTGACGGTCACCCTGGCTGCCCACGGGTACGTCGGTGATCGCGGCGATCAGTGGATCGGTGCCGAGCCCCTGAGCAACGACGACGCGGCGCTGATGTTGCGCCAGCCGGGCTCGGTGTTCCTCAAGGCGACTCGCACTACTTTTGATCGCCGCGAACGTTTCATGGAGCACGTGGAAAGCCTTCTGGACCCCGTGCATTTTCGTCTGCATCTGGCTTTTGGATCACCCACATGACTGCACTGATCGACACGCGCGACCGAGGCCTGGGCGCTTTTTACGGATTGGCGCTGGGCGACGCGTTGGGCATGCCGACGCAGTCCTTGAGTCGCGAGCAGATCAGGCAGCGATTCGACCGCATCACTACGTTGCAGGCTGCCGGTGCCGATCAGCCTATTGCGCCGAACATGCCTGCCGGATCGATCACCGATGACACCGAACAAGCCGTTTTGGTCGCTGAACTGCTGGTCGCTGGAGAAGGGCGCATCGAGCCGTCGGATCTGGCGCAGAGCCTGATCGACTGGGAAGCGGTGATGCAGGCCAAGGGTTCGCAAGACCTGCTCGGCCCCTCGACCAAGCGCGCCATCGAGATGATTCTGGCCGGTCACAGCCCCGAAGAATCGGGGCGTTTCGGCACCACCAACGGCGCCGCCATGCGCATCACGCCGGTGGGCATTGCCTTCGATGTGCGCGAAGAGGCGCGTTTCGTCGAGGCGGTCAAACAGGCCTGCCAGGTCACCCACAACACCAATCTCGGGATCTCCAGCGCAGCAGCGGTCGCGGCGGTTGTCTCGGCGGGTATCAGCGGTGCCACTCTGGGCGAAGCCCTCGACGTCGGCGCGCGCATCGCCCATGAGGCCGAGGGCTACGGGTACTGGATCGCCGGCGGCCGCATTGCCGCCCGAATCCGGTGGGCCAAACAACTGTGCGTCGAATGCAGCAATGAACAACTGCCCGAATTGATTTATGACGTGATCGGCACGTCCGTCGCCTCCCAGGAATCGGTCGTCGCTGCGTTCACTGTCGCGCATCAGGTGGCTCGCGGGCAGTTGTCGGCATTCGACGCACTGTGCATGGCCGCCAGTCTGGGCGGTGACACCGACACCATCGCCGCTATTCTCGGGGCGATGCTCGGTGCCTGCGAGGGCATGGCCGCCTGGCCCGCACCGCTGATCGAAGAGATCCAGACCGTCAACGCGCTCGACCTTCATCCCGTGGTCGAGCAGTTGCTGTCCCTGCGCGGGGTCTGATCCGACCGAAGCCAGCCCGTATAAAGAACAAGACCTACCTCGCGGCTCCATGTAGCGGCGAGTCAGGGTTTTTGCAGCCTGCAAAAGCCCACGCTGACACGGATGTCGTTTGCTTTGCGTACTGCCCACAACCAGAACAAATGGCACAGGAGCATTCACATGACGACATCCAACGCCGCTCAAGGCGCAGGTCAGCTTGAAACACGCGGCATCGAACCGGTTCCGGAGAACGAATGCAACGGCCACCCGTTGCAGCTTTTCTGGGTGTGGTTTGCGGCCAACATCAGCATCCTCGGTCTGCCGCTGGGGGCAACGCTCGTGGCCTTTCGCGGGCTGTCGATCGGGCAGGCGATCATCGTGGCGATCCTCGGCGCGGCCGGTTCGTTTGCTGTCGTGGGGGTCATCTCCATTGCCGGCCGACGGGGCAGGGCACCGAGTCTGACGCTGTCGCGGGCGATTTTCGGGGTGCGCGGGAATATCGGCCCTACCATCGTCTCGCTGATGTCGCGCCTGGGCTGGGAGACGGTGAACACCACGACCGCCGCTTTCGTACTGCTGTCGCTGTGCTCGATTCTCTTCGCCACGCCGGTGGAAGCTAAAAGTGCGCCGGGCCTCACCCTGGTGTTCATCGCCATTTTCGTGCTGATGACGCTGACCGTTTCCGGGCTCGGCCACGCCACGCTGCTGGTCATTCAGAAATGGGCGACGTACATCTTCGGCGCTTTGAACGTCATCGTCGGCGGGTTCCTGATCGCGCACATCGACTGGGCGGCCGTGTTCAACGCCGCGCCTGCACCGGTGAGCGCGATGATCATCGGTATCGGCACCATGGCGGCCGGCACGGGCATCGGCTGGGCCAACGCGGGCGCCGACATGTCGCGCTATCAGCATCGCAGCGTCAAAGCCTCGCGGCTGGTGGCGTCGGCTGCTTTCGGCGCAGGCATTCCACTGGTGTTGCTGATCACCCTGGGCGGGCTGCTGTCAGTGGGCAATGACCACCTGGCGTCGGCCACCGATCCGATCATCGCGATCCGCGAACTGCTGCCGACCTGGATGGCGGTGCCGTACCTGATCACGGCATTCGGCGGGCTGCTGCTCTCCAACAATCTGTCGGTGTACTCGGCGGGCCTGACCACGCTGACGCTGGGCCTGAGGATCAAGCGCGTGCACGCAGTGATTGTCGACATCGTGGCGATCTTCGCCGGCTCGATTTACTTCATGCTGATCGCCGACAGTTTCTACGGCCCGTTCATCACGTTCATTTCGATGCTCGCCGTGCCAATCACCGCGTGGGTCGGGATCTTCGTCGTCGACCTGATGCATCGCCATTACTATTCCCCCGCTGACTTGATGGACGTCTCGCCGCGCAGTGCCTATTGGTATCGCGGCGGGATCGAGTGGCGTGCGCTGGGTGCGTGGGCCCTGGCCATCGTGCTTGGGTACAGTTTCACCACCGTCGCGACCACGCCGGAGAACGTGATATTCAAAGGTTTGCTGTCCGACTCGTGGTTCGGCCATAACGGGCTGGGCTGGATCGTGACCTTCGTGGTCGCGGGCGGTGTGTATGCTTTGCTGGGCGGCGCCCGTGACCGTCGCGTTGTTGCCGAAGAGGTTGTTCATGCCCGCTAGGTTGCTCTACACCGGCCAGGTCGTGGTCGATCTGGTCATGGCGCTGGACGCCTTGCCTCGCTCCGGCGGCGATGTGCTCGCCCGCTCGGCGGCCTTCGCAACCGGCGGGGGATTCAACGTGATGGCCGCCGCACGGCGCAGTGGTATGCCAACGCTGTACCTCGGTCGCCACGGCGCGGGGCGTTTCGGCGATCTGGCGCGACAGGCCATGGCGGCGGAAGGCATCGACATCGCGGCGGCGGCGTCGACGGGTCAGGACACTGGCCTGTCGGTGGCGCTCATCGAGCCTTCGGCCGAGCGCTCGTTCATTTCCTACGTCGGTGCCGAGGGCGTTTTGTCGGCTGACGATCTGCGTGGCGTCGAGGTGCAGCCTGAAGATTATGTGTTCGTCAGTGGCTACAGCTTGCTGCACGACGGCAAGGTGTCGACGCTGCTGGACTGGCTCGCGCGCATGCCAGCGGGGGCGGGCGTGGTGTTCGATCCGGGGCCGCTGATCGATTCGCCGGAGGCGTCCGGGATGCAGGTGGTGTTGCCATTGATCACGCTGTGGACGAGCAATGCCGAAGAAGCGCTGCGCTTCACCGGGTGCGAGACGATCGAGGGGGCCCTGGACAGGCTGGCGCACTGGCTGCGCAAGGATGCCTTGATGGTGGTGCGCGACGGACCGAATGGCTGCTGGATCCGTCAGGGTTCCGAGCCCCGACACGTGCGCGGCTTCCCGGTGACGGCCATTGACACCAATGGCGCCGGTGATGCCCATGCGGGGGTGTTGCTGGCCGGGCTGGCGTCAGGGCTGTCCGCTGCAGAAGCCGCATTGCGCGCCAATGCGGCGGCGGCCATTGCCGTCACTCGCTGGGGCCCGGCGACTGCACCGACGGCGGCAGAGGTGGATGAGTTAGTCGGCAGCAGCGAATTTCCCCTGGCACCCTGATGACCCCCGCCATCGCATGACCTGTAGGAGCGTGGCTTGTCCCGCGATCTGGCGCGAAGCGGCAGCCAATCCGCTGACTGCGTTCCTCAGGAAGGACCGAGTCGTCCGGTTTACGACTGCTGCGCAGCCGATCGCAGGACAAGCCACGCTCCTACGGTCTGCGGCCAGAATCAAACAGCGAACTTGCTCACCCCAACCCGTATTTCTTCACTTTGTCGAACAGCGTGGTCTTGGCCATGCCCAGTTCCTGGCTGGCCTGGCTGAGATTCCCGCCGCTGCGCTGCAGCGCCTCACCCAACAGGTTCTTCTCGAATGCTTCCACGGCTTCGGCGAAATCCAGGCTCTGGGTGGCGACTTCCGCACCGGCGGTCTTGAATGCTGGCAGGCCCAATGCGTACCGCTCGGCGACGTTGCGCAGCTCGCGCACATTGCCCGGCCAGTCGTGGGCCAGCAGCGCCGAGCGGGTCTTTGCGTCCAACTGCGGCGCCTCGCGGTCGAAGCGCAGTGACGACTGCTGCAGAAAATGTTCGAACAACTGCAGGATGTCTTCACGGCGCTCGCGCAGGGGCGGGAGTTCGAGGGTCACCACGTTGAGCCGGTAATACAGGTCGCTGCGAAACTGGCCCGCTTTGCTCAGCGCGTTGAGCTCCGACTTGGTCGCCGCGATCACCCGGCAATCCACCGCCACGCTCTGGTTTGAACCCAGTCGCTCCAGCGTGCGCTCCTGTAATACCCGCAGCAGTTTGATCTGCAGGTTGATCGGCATGCTTTCCACTTCATCGAGAAACAGCGTGCCGTCGTGGGCGTGTTCGATCTTGCCGATGCGGCGTTTGCCGGCGCCGGTGAACGCGTTGGCCTCGTGGCCGAAGATTTCGCTCTCGAACAGGCTTTCCGGCAGGCCGCCGCAGTTCAGTGCAACGAACTGATGGTCGTGGCGGCGGCTGAAGTCATGGAGGCAACGGGCAACCAGTTCCTTCCCGGTGCCGGTCTCGCCTTCGATCAGCACGTTGGCCGAGGTGTCCGCGACGTTGGCGATCAGTGCGCGCAGGGTTTGCATCGCCTGGGAGCGGCCAATGATCTTGCCTTCCAGAGAATTGCGCTCGGCCAGTTGCCGACGCAATGACCAGACTTCCCGGGCCAGCCCGCGTTGCTCCAGCGCGCGGCGGGCGACCTCGACCAGCCGCTCGGGGGAGAAGGGCTTTTCCATGAAGTCGTAGGCGCCATCGCGCATCGCACCGACGGCCATCGACACGTCGCCGTGACCGGTGATCAGCACCACGGGCAGGGTTCGATCGCGCTCTTTCAGGCGCTTGAGCAGCTCAAGCCCGTCGATGCCCGGCAGGCGAATGTCACTGATGACGATGCCGGCGAAATTCTCACTGATCAACGCCAGCGCTTCTTCGGCGCTGCCCACGCCCTGGCTGTGAATGTCTTCCAGCGCCAGCGCCTGTTGGCAGCCGAGCAGGACATGCGGGTCGTCTTCGACAATGAGGACCGTCAGATCAATGTTCATGGTGTATTCCAGTGCTGGCCCGCGAAGCGGTGTGTCAGGTTTTCGAACAGGGTCACTGCCCCGGTGCTTTCGCGAGCCGACTCGCTTTCATCAAACATCACCACACCGCTGAATCTTCAGCGGCTGGGATGCCGTCTTCGTGAGCAAGCTCACTCCCACATGAACTGTCACACCGAGACTGGGGATGCACGGATCTCTCACACACCCGCCGCCCCGGGGTCAACCAGCGGCAACACCAGCACAAACATCGTGCCGCCCTCGGCCGGGTGCTCAGCGTTGAGCGTGCCGCCGGCCGCCGTGGCAAGGCTGGCGGACAGCGTCAAACCCAACCCGAGGCCCTGCTCACCGGGCTTGGTGGTAAAGAAGGGTTCGAACAAATGCTTGCGCGCTTCGGCGTCGATGCCGTGGCCGTTGTCACGGACGCGCAACCGATAGCGGCCCTCGAACACGTCACCTTCCAGCCATAGAGCCGGCAGCGGCTGCGCCTGCATGGCGTCCAGCGCGTTGCCGATCAGGTTGACCAGAATCTGCTCAAGCCGGGTCTGATCAATCGCCAGTTCGACATCGTCGATCTGCTGATGCAGCGCCAGTGACGCATTGTCCAGACGCGCCGCGAGCAATTGCAATGCAGCCTCGACTGCCTTGCCCAGGGACGCCTGACCTTTATCTTCCCCGCGCCGGGCAAAGGCGCGCAGGCTGGCGGTGATACGGCCCATGCGGTCCACCAGATCGTTGATGGTGCGCAGGTTCGCACTCGCCGTGTCCAGCGCACCGCGTTCGAGGAACCGAACGGTGTTGCCGGACAACGTGCGCAGCGCCGCCAGGGGCTGATTCAGTTCATGGGCGATGCTGGTGGACATCTGGCCGATGGCCGCGAGTTTGCCGGCCTGGATCAATTCATCCTGGGCCTGGCGCAGGGTCTCTTCGGCCTGGCGACGTTCACGGATCTGGCCCTTCAGGCGTTCGTTGCTGGCGCGCAGATCGGCGGTGCGGTCGGTGATGCGCCGTTCCAGCTCGTTGTTCGCCTGCTCCAGCGCTTCTCGGGCGGCGAGGCGGGTGGAAATCACCTTGCGCCGCTCGTTCCAGGCAATCAGCAGAAATGCCACCAGCGCGCAGGCGACGGCGACCAGCATTCCCTGATTGGCGGCTTCCCGGCGCAAGTCTTCCAGTGGTGTCAGCAGGGTCAGGTGCCAGGGCGTGTCAGCCAGTTCGCGGGTCTGCGCCAGATAACTCACCACCGTGTGTTCATGATCGACGCTGGTGTTGGCAGGAAAGGTCAGCTTCTCGACGCCGTCGGCAATCGATTCACGTTCCAGCGGCACCAGCTCGTTGAGCGGCCACCAGTAATATTGCAGGCTGCGCGCCAGCCGCTCCTTGATCTCGGCGGTCAGCGGGCGGACTGATTTCAGCCGTCGCGCCGGATCGCTGGAGAGGATGATGATGCCGTTCTCGTCGCTGACAAACGCTTCCAGGCGCGCGCGCTGCCAGCGCTCTTCCAGCGCTTCAAGCCGGACCTTGATCACCGCGACGCCGATGATTTTGCCTTTCTCTTCCAGCCCGTGGGCCAGGTAATAACCCGGTTCGCCGGTGGTGCTGCCGATGCCGTAGAAGCGCCCCGGCAAACCGCGAATCGCGTCCTGATAATAGGCGCGGAAGGACAAGTCCTCGCCGAGGTAACTGTCGGCGTCGCGCCAGTTGCTGGTCGCCAGCACCCGGCCGGTGGTGTCCAGCACATAGATGGCCCGACTGCGGCTGCGCCGGTTCAGGCCTTCGAGGTAATCGTTGACCTTGGAACGCAACTCCGCAGACGGATGGTTGAGCAGGTCGGAAACATTGGATTCCAGCTCCAGCACGCTGGGCAGGTAGTTGTACTTGTTGATCTCGCTCTCGACGGTGCGCGCGTGCAGCTCAAGCTGACGCTGACCGTTTTCACCCAGCGCCTTGATGGCGTTCTTCTCGCTGTACAAATACGTGACGTAACCCAGCGCAATCATCAGCAGGATGATCAGCGGTGGCACGAACAGATGGCGAATCAGTCGGGGTTTCACGGCGAGTGATGGCGGCGCGGCGCGGTAGAGAGGGGGGTCGCATTTCATCACAGTCGTCCTGGACCGGCCAGCCGCCCGTTGCATCAGGGATGAAAGAGCGGCCGGCGGTTTTTACGCCCTCGAAGGGCTAATGCTTTTTAGTGCTGCAGGATTTTGTTGAGGAATTGCTGAGCCCGCTCGGAGCGCGCGTTGACGTCGCCGAAGAACTCTTCCTTCTCGCAGTCTTCGACGATCTGGCCCTTGTCCATGAAGATCACCCGATCCGCCACTTTGCGGGCGAAGCCCATTTCGTGGGTCACGCACATCATGGTCATGCCTTCATGGGCCAGTTGCACCATCACGTCGAGCACTTCGTTGACCATTTCCGGGTCGAGCGCGGAGGTCGGTTCGTCGAACAGCATCACCACCGGGTCCATGGCCAGTGCGCGGGCAATCGCCACACGTTGTTGCTGGCCGCCCGACAGTTGCCCCGGATGCTTGTGGGCATGGTCCGACAGGCCGACACGTTCGAGTAGTTGCAGGCCTTTTTTGGTGGCCTCTTCCTTGCTGCGGCCCAGCACTTTGATCTGCGCGATGGTCAGGTTTTCGGTGATGGTCAGGTGCGGAAACAGCTCGAAATGCTGGAACACCATGCCGACGCGCGAACGCAGTTTCGGCAGATTGGTTTTCGGGTCGGCGATTGAGGTGCCATCAACCACGATGTCGCCTTTCTGAAACGGCTCCAGCGCATTGACGCATTTGATCAGCGTGGACTTGCCCGAGCCCGACGGGCCGCAGACCACAATCACTTCACCTTTTTTGACCTCCGTGCTGCAATCGGTCAGCACCTGGAAGTCCCCATACCACTTGTTGATATTTTTGATGGAAATCATACGGCTAACCTTTTTTGCATGAACTTGACCAGGCGCGACGCGGCGAAGCTGATCGTGAAGTACACCAGACCGGCGACAATCAGGAACTCGTTGGAGCGCCCGATGATGTCGCCGCTGGAGCGTGCCGAGTTGAGGAAGTCGACCAGGCCGACCGTGTAGACCAGCGAGGTGTCCTGAAACAGGATGATGCTCTGCTGCAACAGCAGCGGGGTCATCTTGCGGAACGCCTGGGGCAGGATGATCAGGCGCATCATCTGGCCGTAGGTCATGCCCAATGCTTGAGCCGCACCCATCTGGCCACGGGAAATCGACTGCACGCCGGCCCGCACGATTTCACAGAAGTAGGCCGCCTCGAACATCATGAACGCCACGACGCAGGAGGTGAACGCGCCGATCGGCGTGTCTTCGCCGGTGATCCAGCGCAGCACGAACGGCACCGCCAGGTAGAACCAGGTGATGACCAGCAGCAGTGGGATCGAGCGGAAGTAGTTGACGTAGGCGCCGGCAAGACGTGACGCCAGCTTGTTCGACGACAACCGCATCAGCGCCAGAATCGTGCCGATGATGATGCCGCCCACGATGCCCATGACCATCAACTGCAAGGTCATGAGCATGCCGTTCCACATGCCCGGGATGGCAGGAATCACTCCAGAGAAGTCCATTATTTACCTCCCACGGAGATCAGGCCCGGCACCGCCACTTTCTTCTCGACCAGGCGCATGAGCAGCATCAGGCTCATGTTCAGGGTGAAGTAGATCAGCGTCGCCAGGGTGAAGGCTTCGAACAGGTTCGCGGAAAACTCGGCGGTCTGTTTGGTCTGCGCGAGCAACTCCATCAGGCCGATCAGCGACGCCACGGACGAGTTCTTGAACACGTTGAGGAATTCGGAGGTGAGCGGCGGAATGATGATCCGGTACGCCTGGGGCAGCAGCACGTTCCAGTAGATCTGCGGCAGCTTGAAACCCATGGCGCGCGCAGCGGATTCCTGCCCCACCGGCAGCGCCTGAATACCGGTGCGCACTTGTTCGCAGACACGTGCGGCGGTGAACAGTCCGAGGCACACGACAACACTCAGGAACGCTGAAGTCGTCGGGTTAAGGTCTTGCTTGTACCACTCCTGCAGGTTCTCAGGCAGCAGATCCGGCACCAGGAAGTACCAGATGAACAGCTGCACCAGCAGTGGCACGTTACGGAAAATTTCCACGTAAATCGCGGCAATTGAAGAAACGATGCGGTTGGGCACCGTGCGCATCACCCCGAGCACCGAGCCCAGCAGCAACGCAATGATCCAGGCAGCAACGGCAATGGCGATGGTCCAGCCCAGCCCGGTGATGTACCAGTCCAGATAGGTCTCGCTGCCGACGCCCGTGGACTTGAAGAACACGCCCCAGTCCCAGTTGTAGTTCATCAGGGTCTCCCCTCTTATCGATCGTTATGCACGCACGCGCCAGTTAGCGGCTTCCGGAAACGCAGTGCGTCTCCGGAAGTCAGGCTTTTCACGTTGTCAGAATGGCGGAGCGAAGGACTCAGGCCTTCTTGTCCGGCGCCGGCTTGTCGTTCGGATTGGCGATCAGCGCTTTGAGCTGTTCGCTCATCGGGAACATCAGGTTCAGGCCTTTTGGTGGAATCGGCTGGGTGAACCACTTGTCGTAGATCTTGTTGATCTCGCCCGATTTGTAGGTCGCAACGATGGCGTCGTCGACGGCTTTCTTGAACGCAGGGTCTTCCTTGCGAACCATGCAACCGTAGATTTCGTAGGACTGAGGGGTGCCGGTAACGGCCCAGTCGGTCGGCTTCTTGGCCTTGGCCATTTCGCCGGCGAGCAGGGCGTCGTCCATCATGAAGGCAACGGCGCGGCCCGATTCCAGCATCTGGAACGACTCGCCGTGGTCCTTGGCCGAAATCACGTTCATGCCCATCTGTTTGTCGGCGTTCATCGCCTTGAGGAGGCGCTCGGACGTGGTGCCCGCCGTGGTCACGACGTTCTTGCCCTTGAGGTCATTGAAGTCTTTGTAGGACGAGTCAGCTTTGCTCAGCAGACGCGTGCCGATTTCGAAAATGCCGACGGAGAAGTCGACTTGCTGGGCGCGCTCGGCGTTGTTGGTGGTCGAACCACATTCGACGTCGACGGTGCCGTTCTGGACCAGCGGGATGCGGGTCTGGGAAGTGACCAGGTTGTACTTGACCTTCAGATCAGGCATGTCCAGGTCTTTCTTGATCGCTTCGACGATCTTCAGCTGGATGTCAGCGGAGTAACCCACTGGCACGCCGGAAGCATCAGCGATATAGGAAAAAGGAATGGAGGAGTCGCGGTGACCGAGGGTGATGGTGCCGGACTCTTTGATTTTTTTAAGCGTGCCGGTGAGTTCGGCGGCGAAAACGGGGGTGGTGATCAGAGCGGCAGCAATGGCTGCGCCCAGGAGTTGGGGAACGATGCGCATCTGTTTTTCCTCGACATTGTTTTTTTTATTGGGCCGGTGTTGGACGGCCCTATCGTTTCAGAGCGCTTCAACGGCGGCCCAGTCAGGCGACACGCTACATCGAAGCAATCGTGCAAGAGTGTAGAGCATGAGTCATGCCAGAGAGGTGACCGAAGCTAAGGGTATGAAAGTGTTGGCTATTTATGGAGGAGGGAAGTGTGCGAGGCGGATCGGCCGTCCGGGAATCCGAATCGGGTGGGGCGAGATGTTCGGGAATCCGAATGATAGCGGCGGGGTGGGGCGTGTTGAGACAGATGGTTTTGCGGTGTGCTGTCTGACGCTTTCCCGGCTAAAGCCAGTCCAACAGAATCGCGGTGATTCCATGGGACCGGCTTCAGCCGGGAATTGGATCTGGCAGATTATGCGTGAATCTTTGGCGCCGACACGGGCCATTCAATACGCTCAACAGCCCCGTTGCTGCGTGCCTCGTTGCCCAGGTACGCCTGAACCTTCTGATGCTCTTCGTCGGTGGTGAACAGACCCAGCTTGGTCCGGCGCCACAGAATGTCCTGGGCCTTGGTCGCCCATTCCTCACTGCACAGGTAGTCCACTTCGCGGCTGTACAGACCGCCGCCCAAGTGTTCGCCCA
The DNA here is from genome assembly GCF_041060465.1 of Pseudomonas sp. W2Oct36. Taxonomy (NCBI): domain Bacteria; kingdom Pseudomonadati; phylum Pseudomonadota; class Gammaproteobacteria; order Pseudomonadales; family Pseudomonadaceae; genus Pseudomonas; species Pseudomonas sp. W2Oct36. The sequence continues at coordinate 38,727 of NZ_JAUERW010000003.1, read as the reverse complement.
TTTCGCCCAGCGTCTGAACGCCCTCCACGATGCGCCAGCTGCGTGAGCCATAGGTAATGGCCCAGCGCTTGGCGATTTCGGCCGGCAGCCATGCACAACGCTGCTGCAGCTCGGCGGCCAGTGCCTGAGGCGTGGTCATGCTCTCACCGCCCGGGAGGCTGGCTTTCGCGGTCCAGCTTGGCTTCATCTGCGGGAAGAACGGCGCCAGTTGCTGCATCGCCGACTCCGCCAGTTTGCGGTAGGTCGTCAGCTTGCCGCCGAACACGGACAGGATCGGCGCCTCTTGGGCGCTGCCCGACAGCGAAAGGGTGTAGTCGCGGGTGATCGCCGACGGGTTGTCCGACTCGTCATTGCACAGCGGCCGCACGCCTGACCACGTGCTCAGAATGTCGGCGCGGCTGAGTTGCTTCTTGAAGTGATCATTCACGATCTTCAGCAGGTAATCGGTCTCGCCTTCGGTGATCGCTACTTTGCCCGGGTCGTCAGAATATTCGCGGTCCGTCGTACCAATGATGGTGAAGCGTTCCAGGTACGGAATGGCGAACACGATGCGCTGATCTTCGTTCTGCAGAATGAAGGCGTTTTCACCTTCGTACAGTTTCGGCACGATCAAGTGGCTGCCCTGAATCAGGCGAATGCCGTACTGCGATTCGAGCTTCAGATCTTCACGAATGAACTTGGCAACCCATGGACCCGCCGCATTCACCAAGGCTTTGGCGCGAATGGAAAACTGACTGCCATCCGCACGCTCCATGTTCATGTGCCACACGCCGCCGCTGCGATGGGCGCCCAGGCAGCGGGTCTGGGTATGGATGTGCGCGCCTTTTTCACGGGCGGCCATGGCGTTGAGGACGACCAGACGTGCATCGTCAACCCAGCAATCTGAGTATTCGAAGCCTTTGGTAATCGAGCTGTTCAATGGGCTGTTGGCGCCAAAGCGAATGCTTTTCGAGCCTGCCAGCTTCTCGCGTTTGCCAAGGTGGTCATACAGGAACAGCCCGGCGCGGATCATCCACGCGGGGCGCAGGTGCGGACGGTGGGGCAATACGAAGCGCATCGGCTTGACGATGTGCGGTGCTTTTTCCAGGAGCACTTCACGTTCGGCCAGCGCTTCGCGAACCAGACGGAATTCGTAATGCTCAAGGTAACGGAGGCCACCGTGGATCAGCTTGCTGCTGGCCGAAGAAGTGTGGCTGGCGAGGTCGTCCTTCTCGCAGAGAAAGACCGAAAGGCCCCGGCCCGATGCGTCTGCCGCGATGCCGACACCATTGATGCCACCACCGATCACGGCAACGTCGTAGACCTCGGAAAGGGGTGGGGTCGGCAAACTGGACTGGGCCATCGGGGCCTCCTGAGTGTTCGATCGCGTTCGAATCCCGCGCTACGGGGAGGGCGAATTCGAACATTTATGTTCATTTCCGAAAATAGTAGCGCAATAAGGCGAACACAGCCACTCAGTATTCATTGAAAATACTGATCAGAGAAAAGGGAAAGGAACAAAAGCGAACATCGGAGGTGAGGCGAGCGCCGGAATCGCGCTCGCTCATGGATCGGGGTTAAACCACTTCCAGCCGAATCTTGTTCAGGGTCAGCAGTTGCGACAGCGCTGGCACGGGCGTCTGGTCCGTCACCAGGCAGTCGATCAACGTGATCGGTCCCAGGCGAACCATCGCGTTGCGGCCGAACTTGCTGGAGTCCGCTGCCAGAATCACCTGACGCGCGTTGGCGATGATCGCCTGGGAAACGCGCACTTCCTGATAGTCGAAATCCAGCAGGCTGCCGTCCTCGTCGATACCGCTGATGCCCACCAGCGCAAAATCGACCTTGAACTGCGTGATGAAATCCACGCTCGCCTGGCCGACCACGCCGCCATCGCGGCGCACATTGCCGCCGGCCAGCAGCACTTCGAAGTCGTCTTTGCCGCTGAGAATCGACGCCACGTGCAGGTTGTTGGTGATGATCTTCAGGTGGTTATGGTTGAGCAGCGCGCGGGCAATGGATTCGGTGGTGGTGCCGATGTTGATGAACAGCGACGCGTGATCCGGGATCTGTGCGGCGATGGCCTCGGCGATGCGCTGCTTCTCATCGCGCATCTGATCGGCGCGCATGGCGTAGGCAGTGTTTTCGATGCTGGAATCGTAGGCCGCGCCGCCGTGGTAGCGACGCAGGAGATTCATTTCCGCGAGCTGATTGATGTCGCGGCGGATGGTTTGCGGGGTCACGACGAACAGCTGCGCCATTTCCTCAATGCTGACGTAGCCGCGCTCGCGGACCAGCTCGAGGATCTGCTGTTGACGGGGTGGCAGATTCATTTTTTATCCTTCGGGCACGGGCGCCCATGATGCCGCAGGCAGCCATTACCTGTCAGCCGGAAAAAATGCCTCTGACGCCCCGTCCGGGATCGCGCTTATTCGACCTCTTCGTGGGGTTCCCAGTCGCGCGTGCGGTCCACCGCCTTGCGCCAGCCGGCGTAGAGTTTTTCCTTCTCGGCGTCATCGCATTGCGGCTCGAACTTGCGCTCGATGACCGCTTTGCCCCTCAGCTCGTCGAGCCCGCTCCAGAATCCGATCGCGAGACCTGCCAGATAGGCCGCGCCCAACGCGGTGGTTTCGCGCATTTTCGGGCGCTCCACCGGCGTGCCGAGAATGTCGGCCTGGAACTGCATGAGGAAGTTGTTCGCCACTGCGCCGCCGTCAACGCGAAGGGCCTTGAGCGGCTCGCCGGCATCCTGTTGCATGGCGTCGAGCACATCGCGGGTCTGGTAGGCGATGGACTCCAGCGCGGCCCGAATGATGTGATCGACCTTCACGCCACGGGTCAGGCCGAACAAGGCGCCCCGTGCATACGGGTCCCAGTAGGGCGCGCCCAGACCGGTGAACGCAGGCACCAGATAGACGCCATTGCTGTTCTTCACTTTGGTGGCGAAGTATTCGGTGTCCATGGAGTCGTTGACGATTTTCAGCTCGTCGCGCAGCCACTGCACGGTGGAGCCGCCGTTGAACACCGCGCCCTCCAGTGCGTATGCCACTTCACCGCGCGGACCGCAGCCGATGGTGGTCAACAGACCGTGATTGGATTTGACGGCTTTCTTGCCCGTGTTCATCAGCAGGAAGCAGCCGGTGCCGTAGGTGTTCTTCGCCTGACCCGGCTCGACGCACATCTGGCCGAACAACGCCGATTGCTGATCCCCGGCGATCCCGGCGATGGGGATGCCGCTTTTGCTGTGGCCATAGACTTCGGATGACGACTTGACCTCCGGCAACATTTCCCGGGGCACGTCGAGCACGTCGAGCATGCGCTGATCCCATTCCAGCGTATGGATGTTGAACATCATCGTGCGTGAGGCGTTGGTGTAGTCAGTGACGTGCACCTTGCCGCCGGTAAATTTCCAGATCAGCCAACTGTCGACGGTGCCGAACAGCAACTCGCCACGGCGGGCGCGCTTACGGCTGCCCTCAACGTGATCGAGAATCCACTTCAGTTTGCTGCCGGAAAAGTAGGGATCGATGACCAGACCGGTGGTGTCGCGGATGTAGTCTTCAAGACCGTCACGCTTGAGTTGCTGGCAGATCTCGGTGCTGCGGCGGCATTGCCAGACCACGGCGTTGTAGATCGGCCGGCCGGTGTCCTTTTCCCAGACCACCGTGGTTTCGCGCTGGTTGGTGATACCGATCGCGGCGATCTGGTTGTGATGCAGATTCGCCTGGGCCAGGACCTTGGTCATGCACGCGGTCTGGGTCGCGAAGATCTCCATCGGATCGTGCTCGACCCAGCCAGGCTGGGGGTAATGCTGAACGAACTCACTCTGGGCGCTGCTGACCACATTGGCGTCGCGGTCAAAAATGATGGCGCGGGAGCTGGTGGTGCCTTGATCCAGAGCGATGATGTAATTCTTATTTTCGGTGTCGGTCATGGTGAATGCCTGGTGATGTAGCGAGTTTCCGGAAACGGCCGTCCGTTGTGTTGCCAGTGCTCAGTGCCTTTGCGCACTGAATACCGGGATGGCGTCAAGGAAGCAAGCGAGATATTCGTATTCGAAAAAAATATAGACGTAAACGAACCTTGTCAAAGGTCGAAAGCGAACCTTATCGATGAATGTTCCAAGACGCCGATATTAGTGGATAAGTCCTTCTCGAATGCAGGCATTTCGATAACCAATGGCCTAAAGTATCGGCAGCAAACAATAAAGTGTCTGGTTGTCGGAGCACTGCATGACCCCTGCATTGGATTTACTGAAAAAGGTTCGCGCCGAACATCGCGTCCACAGTTACGAGCATGATCCCAAGGCCGCATCGTATGGCCTGGAAGCGGCAGAAAAGCTCGATCTGGCCCCCGCTCAGGTGTTCAAGACGCTGCTGGCCAGCACCGAAAAAGGCGAGCTGCTGGTGGCGGTCGTCCCGGTGGTGGGCTCGCTGGACCTGAAAGCCCTGGCCCATGCCGCCGGCGCCAAGAAGGCCGAAATGGCTGACCCGGCCGCCGCCCAGCGTGCCACCGGCTATCTACTGGGCGGGATCAGCCCGCTCGGGCAGAAGAAAAGGCTGCGCACCTTCATTGATGAGTCCGCTCAACCGTTCGCAACGATTTTTGTCAGCGCCGGTCGACGAGGGCTCGAAGTCGAACTGCCCGCCGCCGTACTTGCACAACACACCGGTGCGAGCTTTGCCCGGATCGGCCGGGAATGATTCGCCGGGTTTACCGGAAATGCCAGACTCTTTCATGCGGTGACACTGACCGCAGACCCGCAGCGCCCGGAACGGGTTGCCGCGTTTCTTTACTCGGGGATGCCTTCCATGAAGCTTGAATTCCATCAGGTCGACGCCTTCACCGACCGCCCGTTCTCAGGCAACCCGGCAATGGTCTACCGCCTGGACGCCTGGCTTTCCGATCAATTGATGCAGCAGATTGCCTCAGAGCACAATCTGTCGGAGACCGCGTTTTTGGTCCGTGAAGCACCGGGCTGGCACATACGCTGGTTCACACCGACCCATGAAGTGCCGTTGTGCGGACATGCGACCCTGGCCAGCGCCTTCGTGCTGTTCGAGAAATACGGCGAGAAGGCCGAGGTTATCCACTTCACTGGCAAATCCGGCGAGTTGAGCGTGAGCCGCGAGGGCAATCGGCTGGTCCTGGACTTTCCGTCCATGCCGCCCGCCGAGCAGGGTGTGACGGTGGAAATCGAACGCGCCCTTGGGGTTGCCGTCGTCGACGTGCTGAGCGCTGCGGAATTGCTGGTGGTGCTGGAGTCCGAGCAGGCCGTTCGCGATTGCAAGCCTGACTTCGCCGCCCTCGCGCGTTTGCCGTGGCCCGGCGTGATCGTGACCGCAAAAGGTGACGGCGAGCGCTACGATTTTGTGTCGCGCTACTTTGCGCCGGGCATCGGCATCAATGAAGACCCGGTCACGGGCTCGACGCACTGCAGCCTGATTCCCTACTGGTCGGCCCGGCTGAACAAGTTCAGCCTGACGGGCTATCAGGCGTCGACGCGGGGAGGGGAGCTGTTCTGCCGGCTTGAGGGGGAGCGCGTGAAAATCGGCGGGCACGCGACGCTGGTCGCCAGCGGCGCGTTGATACTGAGTTAGTCGATATCGGGCTGAAAGTGCCTGGTCGAGAACGACAGGCCCTCAGATCACCACGTCCCGATGCACCGGAACGCTCCGATGCACCGGCACGCTGCCCGAGGCCGGAAACAGCACCAGATGCTCGGCTGACACCGTGAAGCCGACCTGATCACCGGCGCGCAGATCCACATGGCTGGGGAACAACGCCTCCAGTTGCGTGCCCGTCGGCAACTGCAGGCGGTACAGGGTCGCCGCGCCCTGAAAATTCAGGCTCGCCACGCGGGCCTTTATCGGGCCGTCGGGCGCATAAACAATGTCATCAGGGCGCAGCAGGACATCCATCGGAGTGCCTGGCGCGCCGGCATAGGCGCGATTGCCGCGCAGCACACCCAACTCGGTCTGCACCGATTCGGCATCGATCAGTTGCCCGCGAATGAAATAACCCTGACCGACGAAACTGGCGACATAAGGCGTCGCCGGCTCGTGATAGAGGTTGTAGGGCGTATCCCACTGCTCCAGCCGCCCGTCTTTGAACACGCCGACGTGGTCGCTTACGGCAAAAGCCTCTTCCTGGTCGTGGGTCACCAGAATCGCGCTGGTGCCCCGGGCCTTGAGAATGTCGCGCACCTCATGGCTCAGGCGCCGTCGCAACTCGCCATCCAGGTTCGAAAACGGTTCATCGAGCAGCAGCAACTGCGGCTCAGGGGCAAGTGCGCGGGCCAGCGCCACACGCTGCTGCTGTCCACCGGAAAGCTCATGGGGATGACGCGTGCCCAGCGCGCCGAGATTGACCAGCTCCAGCATTTCCTGAACCACCTGCTTCTGGCGCGGATGATTGCGGATGCCGAAGGCGATGTTGTCGGCCACGGTGAGGTGGGGGAACAGGGCATAGTCCTGAAACACCATGCCGATCCGGCGCTTCTCCGGGGCCAGGGTAAACCCGGGTCGGGAAATGACGTTACCCGCCAGGGTGATCTCGCCCTTGTGCACCGGTTCGAAACCGGCGATGGCGCGCAAGGTAGTGGTCTTGCCGCAGCCGGAGGAACCCAACAGGCAACCGATGTCGCCGGCGTTCAGGTGCAGATTGAGGTGCTGCACCACGCGTTGGTCCTGATAACCGCAGGCGAGGTCATGCAGCGTCAGCAGCAGGGGCTGACTCATGGGGCAGCGAAGGCAGGAGCGACGAGGAATTCCAGCAGGGCTTTTTGCGCATGCAGCCGGTTCTCCGCCTGATCCCACGCCACCGAGCGCGGGTCATCCAGCAGGTCCTCGCTGATCTCTTCACCACGGTGCGCCGGCAGGCAGTGCATGAAAATCACATCGTCAGCAGCGCGGTCGAGCATCTCGCGAGTGACCTGGAAAGGTTTGAACAGGGCCAGACGCTTGGCGGCTTCTTCTTCCTGACCCATGGACGTCCACACATCGGTTGAGACCAGGTGCGCGCCTTTCACCGCTTCGTGGGGATCGCGGATCAATGTCACGCGATCGCCCGCCAGAGCCAGGTAATGCGCGCTGGGTTCGTAGCCTTCCGGACACGCAACACGCAACTGAAAGTCGAACTGAATCGCGGCTTCTATATAGCTGTTGCACATGTTGTTGCCATCGCCGATCCACGCCACGGTCTTGCCCTGAATGGAGCCGCGGTGTTCGAGGAACGTTTGCATGTCGGCCAGCAACTGGCAGGGGTGAAGGTCATCGGACAGGCCGTTGATCACCGGTACGCGGGAATGGGCGGCGAATTCGGTGAGGTTGCTGTGGGCGAAGGTGCGGATCATCACCGCATCGACCATCCGCGACATGACCCGTGCGCCATCGGCAATCGGCTCGCCACGGCCCAGCTGGGTGTCCCGAGGGGAGAGGAAGATGGCCTGGCCGCCCAGCTGGATCATCCCGGCTTCGAACGAGACACGGGTCCGGGTCGAGGATTTTTCGAAGATCATTGCCAGGATGCGGCCCTTCAATGGCTCGAAGAGCACGCCTCGATTTCGCAGGTCCTTCAGCTCAACGCCGCGACGAATCACCCCGACCAGCTCAGCGGGGGTGTAGTCCATCATCGAGAGAAAGTGCCTTGCGCTCATCATTAACTACCTTGTCTGCAACAGACCGCAGATCCTCAAAGCCGGGTTTTTCGGAAAAACGGGCGAGACCTGCGGCGAAAGCCGCACGGGGCGACGAATAGGGAAGGCGCGAGGGTATAAGAAAATGTCGCCTGATGCCAAGGCCCGCCGTGACGGAAAATCGTCGTCGGACGTTCGGTAGCCTGAAAGCGGCGTTCGCAGGACGCTTTTCATGTAACGAAGTGCTACAGTCATGTTTCTGCGCAGGCCATTCGCCATCGCATTAGTCCTGATCAGACAGCTCGCTTGTAACGCTCTTTGGCGTCGCCGCGATTACTGCCTGATTCGTAACAGTCGCAAACCACTGTGCAGCCTTATGCGACATGCTTCACGCCGCGGAGACCCGGACGTTTCCTAAACCATCGGCGTGGGTTATAAAGGCGGCTTATGTCCTCCAAAAGAGGTGGGGAATGGATTCAAAAGAGCAACAACTGACGGAACTACTCGGGCTTACGGCTCGGACCCTTACGCACCTCACGGCGTCCATGACGTCGATGTCGTTCGAACTGATGCGCAGCGAAGACGAAGTGACCCGTTCTGCGGGGCGCCGGATGATCGATCGCATGGCAACCATCAGCGCCGGACTCGACGAACACTGGCGGCTGATCGGCGAACTCACCGGCATCCAGGTGTCTCAGGAACAGATCGAAACGGTTCATGAGGTGCAGATGCAGCGCAAGGTGGTTACACCTATCGGTGGCTCTGCTTCCTGAGTTACACTTCTTTCATCGGGTGAGCTATCGGCTCGCCTGATGCTGCCCGATTCACGGCGCTGACATTTCTGGCGCATCGCCCGGACAGGTCCCATAGTTTTGTATCCGCGATCGGCTGATCGCCCTATAAAAACTCGAGACTGGCGATGACCAAGACTCTCCACCACCGTGCCTGTCACCTGTGCGAGGCGATTTGCGGCCTCACCCTCGAAACCACCCTGCTGGACGATGCCAGCACCCTGATTACCTCCATAAAGGGCGATGCGCAGGACACCTTCAGCCGCGGGCATATCTGCCCCAAAGCCGTCGCGCTGCAAGACATCCAGAATGACCCCGATCGGCTCCGGCAGCCCATGCAGCGTATCGGCAACGACTGGCAGCCGATCGAGTGGCAGGCCGCGTTTGATCTGATCGCCGAGCGCCTGGCCGGCATTCAGGCGCGTCATGGGCAAAACGCGGTGGCGGTCTATCAGGGCAACCCCAGCGTGCATAACTATGGGCTGATGACCCACAGCAATTATTTTCTCGGGCTGCTGAAAACCCGTAACCGCTACTCCGCAACCTCTGTGGACCAGTTGCCACACCACCTGACCAGTCATTTGATGTACGGCCACGGCCTGCTGCTGCCCATCGCCGACATTGACCACACCGATTTCATGCTCATCCTCGGCGGTAATCCGCTGGCGTCCAACGGCAGCATCATGACCGTGCCCGACGTCGAGAAGCGTCTGAAGGCGATCCAGGCCCGCGGCGGCAAAGTCGTTGTGGTCGATCCGCGCCGCAGCGAAACCGCCGCCATAGCCGACCAGCACCTGTTTATCCGCCCGGGCGGGGATGCGGCGTTTCTGTTCGGCTTGTTGCACACCTTGTTTGCCGAAGGCCTGACCCGCGACAGCGATCTTGCCGTGGATGGCCTGGAGGACGTCCGCGCGGCCGTCAGCGAGATGAACGCCGAGGCGATGAGCCCTCGATGCGGCGTGCCTGCCGAGCAGATCAGGCAGCTCGCACGGGACTTCGCCGCCGCCGAACGCGGCGTGTGCTACGGGCGCATGGGCATTTCCACCCAGGCGTTCGGCACGCTGTGCCACTGGCTGGTGCAACTGATCAACCTGGTCACCGGCAATCTCGATCGGCCAGGCGGTGCGCTGTGCACCGAGCCGGCGCTGGATCTGGTGGCGTCGACCTCCGGCGGCAGCTTCAACCGCTGGCAGAGCCGCGTTTCGCAACTGCCGGAATACGGCGGCGAGCTGCCGGTCTCTGCGCTGGCCGAGGAAATGCTGACCCCGGGGGAGGGCCAGATCAAGGCGCTGATTACCGTGGCGGGCAACCCGGTGTTGTCGACACCGAACGGCCGTCAGCTTGACACCGCGCTCGAAGGGCTGGAGTTCATGGTCAGCGTCGATTTGTACATCAACGAAACCACACGGCACGCGGACCTCATCCTGCCGTCGACGTCTGCGCTGGAAAATGACCACTACGACACCACGTTCAACATGTTCGCCGTGCGCAACGTCACCCGATTCAACCGTGCGATTCTTGCCAAGCCCGAGGGTGCGCTGCACGACTGGGAAATCTTCGTCGGCCTCGCCCAGGCGTTCGCACTGAAAACCGGGCGCGAATTGAAACCGACGATGCCGCCTGCGCAGATGGTCGATCGCGGTCTGCGGGCCGGGCTGTATGGTGATGCTTCGCCGCTCAAATTGTCGCTGGAGACACTCGCGCAGTACCCCCACGGCCTGGACCTGGGGCCGCTCAAGCCCAACCTTGCCAAGCGTCTTAAAACCGTCAACCAGCGGGTACAGGCCGCCCCGCCCGTGATTCTCGCTGACCTGGCCCGTTTTGCCGGGGAGCCTGCGCCCCAGGCCGGTGGCCTGATGCTCATCGGTCGGCGCCACGTGCGCAGCAATAATTCATGGATGCACAACTTCCATCGTCTGGTGAAAGGCAAGCCGCGGCATCAGTTGTTGATGCACCCCGACGACTTGCTCAGCCGAGGGTTGATGGACGGACAGCGGGTCAGGGTCAGTTCGCGGGTAGGCGTCATTGAGGTAGAAGTGATGGGCAGCATCGAGATGATGCCCGGCGTCGTAAGCCTGCCCCACGGCTGGGGCCACGGTCGTCCGGGCGTGAGAATGGACATCGCGACGGCTCAGCCAGGTGAAAGCGCGAATGACCTGACTGACGAGCGTGCGCTGGATGGCATTTCCGGGAACGCCGTGCTGAACGGGGTGCCGGTTACGGTTGCGGCGGCATGACGGTCATGGGGGCGGTCAAGGCCAAGACCGAGCGTTATGCTCGGGAATCGTTTAGAATGCGCCACCGTGTCGACACATACAGTCGTAAAGTTTAGCCGAGGTGCTCCATGGATATTATCGAAACGATCAAAGACCAGATTGCCAGCAACACCGTTCTGCTCTACATGAAAGGTGCTCCGAATGCCCCGCAGTGTGGCTTTTCGGCCAAGGCTTCTCAGGCACTGATGGCGTGTGGCGAAAAGTTCGCGTACGTCGATATCCTGCAGAACCCGGAAATCCGCGCCAACCTGCCAAAGTACGCCAACTGGCCAACCTTCCCCCAGCTGTGGGTCGGTGGTGAGCTGGTCGGCGGTAGCGACATCATCACTGAGATGCAGGCTGACGGTTCGCTGCAGAAACTGGTGAAAGATGCTGTTGCGAAAAACGCCACTGCCTGATTTTCGGCAGTCGTAAAAAAGCCCCGCTCTCTGCCGAGACGCGGGGCTTTTTATTGGGCGGTCTTGTTGGGAGGCAGGGACGAGAATCAGTCCTCTTCGCCCATCTGAGACTGCAGGTAGTTCTCGATGCCGACCTTGTCGATCAGGCCCAGCTGGGTTTCCAGCCAGTCGATGTGTTCTTCTTCCGATTCCAGAATGTCTTCCAGCATCTCGCGGCTGCCGAAGTCACCGACGGTTTCGCAGTGGGCGATGGCGGCTTTCAGATCGGCGTGGCCCTTGCGCTCGATACGCAGGTCACACTCCAGCATTTCCTTGGTGTGTTCGCCGATCAGGATCTTGCCCAGGTCTTGCAGGTTCGGGAGGCCTTCCAGAAACAGGATGCGCTTGATCAGTTTGTCAGCGTGTTTCATCTCGTCGATGGATTCGTGGTACTCGTGTTTGCCCAACTTGTTCAGGCCCCAGTCTTCGTACATGCGCGCATGCAGAAAATACTGATTGATCGCGACCAGCTCGTTACCGAGGATCTTGTTGAGATGCTGGATGACTGTGATGTCGCCTTTCATGATCGGGTCCTGTCGAAGGTATAGGTAATACAGGCGGCAAGTCTGAGCCCCCTCTATCACTCTGTCAAACCTAAGTTATTGAATAATAAGTGAAAATAAATAGGAATAAGAATGTTTGTGTTCCGCATCTTGTCGCTAAGCGATTGAATTAAAGGCATAAAAAAACCGGACAGTGTCCGGTTTTGTTTGAATGCGATTATTCAGGCAGCTGAAAATTCTGCAGGATAGGCGAGGGCGGCGTGGCTGGTTTGGAGCTCGGTCAGGGTTTCACGCACCACTTCCTTGGCCAGGCAGGCACATTTCCCACACTTGCTGGCGACACCGAGGGTCTCGCGGACGTCACGATAGCTGCAGCATCCTTCCATGATTGCTTCACGGATTTGTCCGTCGGTAACACCTTGGCAGAGGCAGACATACATATAAGAAACCGTCGCTGAGTGATTGGCTCAATGCGAGGGATACTAATGTTAATGAGAATGCTTGTCAAAACTACTCAGGCTTCTTCGCGTGGCTACCGATGAGTGGTCGGCTGCGGCGATAGGCATGATCGCTTGTGAGGGTTGTGTGTATATCCATTATCGGCGGTGGTGCTGATTACGGTTCCGCCCTTACGGCGGGTCACTTTTTCCAAGAGCCGAAAAAGTAACCAAAAAGGCCCTGCTCCTGGTTGGGTTCCTCCTTCGTCGGAATACCTTCACTCCGGTCTCGCTCCGTGGGCCCGCCGCCATCCGCCATCCATGGCGGGGGGCGGCTCTCGCGGCATCCATGCCGCTCGGCCCACTCCGCGAAACCTGCGTTCAGCCTGCACCCAAGTCGCGTTCTGCGGTGTTTGGGCTTTTTGCGTATGAAGATCAAAGGCAGATCAGAAGCAGATCAGAAGCAGATCAGAAGCAGATCAAGAGCTTCCCGGCTGAAGCCGGTCCTACAGGGGGGCGCCGCCGATCTCGCTGAATGCACGCCCTGCTTTTAGTGGGACCGGCTTTAGCCGGGAAGGGGCCAGTCGGGGCGCTGACGGATTTTGAGCCGATCACTGCCTGCCAATCCCCACCCATAAAAAAACCGGCCACATGGGCCGGTTCTTGTATCGCGCAGCCGCATCGACTCAGTTATCGAAGTCGTGCCAGCCGCCCATTTCTTTCCAGCGGTTGACGATGCCGCAGAACAGCTCGGCAGTCTTTTCGGTGTCGTAACGGGCCGAATGGGCCTCGCGGCCGTCGAAATCGATGTCCGCCGACTGGCAGGCTTTTGCCAGAACAGTCTGACCGTACGCCAGGCCCGCCAGCGTCGCGGTGTCGAAGCTGGAGAACGGGTGAAACGGATTGCGCTTCATGTCCAGCCGCGCGACCGCTGCGTTGAGAAAGCCCAGGTCGAAGCTGGCGTTGTGGCCGACCAGGATCGCACGCTTGCAGCCGTTGGCTTTCAGCGCCTTGCGGATGCCGCGGAAGATGTCCGTCAGCGCGGTTTCTTCACTCACGGCCATGCGCAGCGGGTGATCCAGCTTGATGCCGGTGAACTCCAGCGCCGCGGCTTCCACGTTGGCGCCCTCGAACGGTTCGACACGGAAGAAATAGGTGTGGTCCGGGAAGACAAAGCCTTTCTCATCCATGCCGATGGTGGTGGCGGCGATCTCCAGCAACGCATCAGTGGCGCAATTGAACCCGCCAGTTTCTACGTCAACGACAACGGGCAGGTAACCGCGAAAACGGGCAGCCATCGGGTGCCGGGAGCCAGTGCCGCCGCCGGAGCCTTCTTGCTCGTCTTCGTAATGATCTTCAGTCACGCGTGTTCCTCCAGCAGGCGCCAGCGCAGTTTTTCACCGGCGCGCAGCGGGATAACAGAAAGCTCGCCAAACGGCAGGCTGGCAGGGGCCGTCCACTCGTCACGAACCAGGGTAATGGTGTCGGTGTTGGTCGGCAGGCCATAGAACGCCGGGCCGTGCAAACTGGCGAAGCCTTCCAGCTTGTCCAGCGCGTTGCGTGATTCGAACGCCTCGGCGTAAAGCTCGATGGCGGCGAATGCGGTGTAGCAGCCGGCACAACCGCACGCCGCTTCTTTCGCGTGCTGCGCGTGGGGCGCGGAGTCCGTACCGAGGAAGAACTTGCTGCTGCCGCTGGTGGCGGCATCGAGCAGGGCAACCTGGTGGGTGTTGCGCTTGAGAATCGGCAGGCAATAGAAGTGAGGGCGAATGCCGCCGACCAGCATATGGTTGCGGTTGTACAGCAAATGGTGGGCAGTGATGGTCGCGCCCACATTGGCCGAAGCTTCATTGACGAACTGCACGGCGTCGGCGGTGGTGATGTGTTCGAACACCACTTTCAGCGTCGGAAAACGCTCGACGACACGTCGCATGTGCTCGTCGATGAAAATCTTTTCACGGTCGAACACGTCGATGTCGCCGCGGGTCACTTCGCCGTGGATGAGCAGCGGCAAGCCCACCTCAGCCATCGCCTCGAGCACCGGGAAGATCTTGTCGACGCTGGTGACACCGGAATCGGAATTGGTCGTCGCGCCTGCCGGGTACAACTTGGCGGCATACACGAAGCCACTGGCCTTCGCGGCGCGAATCTCTTCGGGCTGCGTCAGGTCAGTGAGGTAAAGCACCATGAGCGGCTCGAAGCGGCTGCCTTGTGGACGTGCAGCGAGGATGCGCTGACGATAGGCGTCCGCTTGCTCCGCGTTGCGTACCGGGGGCACGAGGTTCGGCATGATGATCGCGCGGCCAAAGGTGCGCGCTACGTCGGCGACGGTGTGGGGCAAAACAGCGCCATCTCGAAGATGGATATGCCAGTCGTCGGGGCGCAGGAGGGTCAGGCGTTCGGACATTGGGGGTTCCAGGCGGGTCAAACTCGCTGGGAATGCTACCGGAAAAGACTCCTCCAGGCACTCGCTATCAAGTTTTGCGGGAAGTTACCGATAGCCACGTGTAAGTCATAAATCTTGTTACACGTGAATTTAGTGGAGCCTCCCGTGCGCCAGCGATATCTAGCCCTGCTCAGCGCGTTTGCCAGCCTGCCGGCCGTGGCGCTCACCTTCCAGACGCGTCTGGAGAATATTGAGTGGAAGGTGGAAGGCGACCAGTTCGAGTGCCGACTGACTCAACCGATCGCCGATTTCGGTGCGGGCGAGTTCGTGCGACGCGCGGGCGAGCAACCGACGTTTCGGTTGAAGGCAAATGGCTACAGCCTTTCGTCCGGCTCGGCCACGTTGATTGCCGCGGCGGCGCCGTGGCAGCCGGGTCGCGGAGATCTCAATCTTGGCGCAGTGAAAGTCGGCAACGGCGAGATTCCTTTCAATACCAACCAGGCCCAGGCCACGCGGCTGATCGCGGGTTTGATGGAAGGTCGCAGCCCGATGATTCGTCACACCCTGCGAGATGGCGGCGGCGCGATGGAAGTCAGGCTGTTGCCGGTCAAATTCAGCAAGGCCTACGGTGACTTCCAGGTCTGTACCGCGAAGCTGTTGCCGATGAATTTCGAGCAGGTGCGGCAGTCCGAGATCGGCTTCCCGGGTGGCGGCATCGAGCTGGACGCTACGGCCAGGCGCAAGCTGGACACCGTGCTGGCTTATATGAAGGCTGATCCTACGGTCAATCACGTCGAACTGGACGGACACTCCGATAACAGCGGCAACCGGTTGACCAACCGCGATCTGTCGCGGCGTCGAGCGCTGTCCGTCATGGACTACCTCAAGGCCCAGGGCATTCCGGAAGAACAGATCACCCTGCGCTTCCACGGCGAGCAGTACCCGCTGGCGCCCAACACCAACAACGCCAACCGCGCGCGCAACCGTCGGGTGAACATTCACCTGGAGCGAGTGGCGCAGCAGACCCCGGCCGTGCCGCCATCCGCTGCACCTGCACCGACGCCGGCCACACTGCCTGCACCTGCCGCCACGCCAACCCCAGGCGCTGCGCCCGCCACAGCGGCAAGTGCGGCCCCCGCCAAGGCCTCTTGACGATGGGCAGCGAAGTCGTCTGACTGACAGAATCTGTCGCTTTGTCGTCAGAAGCTGTCGCGACACTGTAAATTCCCGCGCGTGAACGGTAAACTCGTCGGTTTTCCGTACAACGCGTTGGAGTGATGGCATGGCGGACGTAAACAAGGTAGTTCTCGCGTATTCCGGTGGCCTGGATACTTCGGTAATCCTCAAGTGGCTGCAAGATACGTACAACTGCGAGGTGGTGACCTTCACCGCTGACCTGGGTCAGGGCGAAGAAGTCGAGCCAGCACGCGCCAAGGCGCAAGCCATGGGCGTCAAAGAAATCTACATCGATGACCTGCGCGAAGAGTTCGTGCGTGATTTCGTGTTCCCGATGTTTCGCGCCAATACCGTCTATGAAGGCGAGTACCTGTTGGGTACTTCCATCGCACGTCCCCTGATCGCCAAACGACTCATCGAAATCGCCAACGAAACCGGCGCTGACGCCATTTCACACGGCGCTACCGGCAAGGGCAATGACCAGGTTCGTTTCGAATTGGGCGCCTATGCGCTCAAGCCTGGCGTGAAAGTGATCGCGCCATGGCGTGAGTGGGACCTGCTGTCCCGCGAGAAGCTCATGGACTACGCCGAGAAGCACGCGATCCCGATCGAGCGCCACGGCAAGAAAAAATCCCCGTACTCGATGGACGCCAACCTGCTGCACATCTCCTATGAAGGCGGCGTGCTGGAAGACACCTGGACCGAACACGAAGAAGACATGTGGCGGTGGACAGTGTCGCCGGAAAACGCGCCGGACAAGCCGCAGTATCTGGAGCTGACCTATCGCAACGGCGACATCGTGGCGCTTGACGGTGTTGAAATGACCCCGGCCACCGTCCTTGCCACCTTGAACCGCATCGGCGGCGAGCACGGCATCGGTCGTCTGGACATCGTCGAGAACCGCTACGTCGGCATGAAGTCCCGCGGATGCTACGAGACCCCGGGCGGCACCATCATGCTGCGTGGTCACCGTGCGATCGAGTCGATCACCCTGGACCGCGAAGTCGCTCACCTCAAAGACGAGCTGATGCCCAAGTACGCCAGCCTGATTTACACCGGCTACTGGTGGAGCCCTGAGCGTCTTATGCTGCAACAGATGATCGATGCGTCGCAGGCCCACGTGAATGGTGTCGTGCGCCTGAAGCTTTATAAGGGCAACGTGATCGTGACCGGTCGCAAGTCCGACGAGTCGCTGTTCGATGCGAACATCGCGACGTTTGAAGAAGACGGCGGCGCGTACAACCAGGCAGATGCGGCGGGCTTCATCAAGCTCAACGCATTGCGCATGCGCATTGCAGCGAACAAGGGCCGCAAGTTGTTCTGATCGCTGCCGTGATTGATGTGCAGCCCTGCTCAGGGCTGCACTCATTACATCTGTCCTCCCTGTGCCGCTGGCCATTCATTCGACACTCTTTCCGCCCCCACGCTGGCCGGTTATTGCCTCGTTTTACAGGCGCTAAAAGACGTGCTCTCGCTGTGCGTCATCTCATTCGTCATGTTGGCAAATCTGTCTCCTCGCCAGCGGTTTTCTCAGCCGTATCCCCCTGCGAAGTTGTTCGAAACTCAAAACGATAGGCTTTGCCAATGTCCCGGATATCGCGTACCCCGACGCCCAGTAGTTGAGCGATTTCAGGAACGGTGTAGCCCAGCGCCGAGTAATGCATGGCGTGTCCGGCAATGGCGTCGTCCAGGGTTACCGGCTCTCTTTGCCGGGACGTGCGTGATCGGCGAACAGGCTGGCAATAGCGGATCTTCAGACCGTTCTCGCTGGCCAGGCGCTTGATCTCCTTCTGGTTCATGCGCAGCGAGTATTGCAGCGCCGCGACCCCAGCTCCTTTGGCCACTAGCCCCTTGAGCAGATCGACCTTGGTGCACAGCTCCGCTTCCGGATCGGCGTCCCGGGTTTGCCGGGACGATTCGGTCTCCCGCGACTCTCCTTCTGCAATGACGTTAATAACGCCGCCTTGGGAAACGTAGCGCTCTACCGCTTCCGCCAGCTTGAGAGGGTCGCTGCTTGCGCCAATGGGGTATTTAATTTTCTTGGTCATGGTAGGTTCCTTTGAACATATCAACTAAACAGCCTGCACTGTCGGGACGTTCACGCTTAAGAACGTTTAAACAATGAATGCTTTATTCATGCCGAAGAGTGGCCTGCGCACGGACCGCTGGCAAAAGAAGCCCCCGCCTTTATATGCGCAATAATCTTGTATTGTGATAAGAGCCACTAACTAACAGTGGGTTGAACCATTCGCTCATCAAAAAGTAACGACTGGTAATAGGTTTGGCAAGTAAAAAGCCAAAAAATGGGCGGTTTGTTTTTTAACGCCATTGGGTGAAGTTCTTGGCGGTAATAATAGTCCGTTAGTTATGTAGTATTTTTCTGGAATGACGTGAGGGTGCTGGATGTTATGTGTCGAATAGTATTACGTGGAAGGCGGGCGAGCCCCTTTTTTTAAAGCGGGTGATGTGATCCAGTCGTTATTGAATTGAGTCGCCGGGTTTGGAGGTGGTTAAGCGCTGTAACTTTCCAGGCTGCTCCTTGTCCACGTCCCGGGTAAGAATAGTTGAAAGTTGATTCGGGCTGTTCAGACATTTCTGAACCCGTTGTAGGCTCTTTCGAGTATTTATATGTAATGAAACTCGTCGAACCCGCGTGTGTAAGTTAACCAAGTGTGTGCGGACGCCGACGCCTCGCCGGGCCTGCAATATTTTATGATTTTTGTTTGCTGGCGGCCCGGTAAGATGGGCATATGCTGAAGTCATAACACTCGTGGTGAACGGGCTATCACCCGGTGGCCAGAAGCCGTGTTTTAAAGAGGAATCTCATTTTCCCGGGCGTCACGGATGGCCCTGGCTTTCCGCACATCCAAACCGGTCGGCGGAGCAACCATATCGTGGATCAACCTTAGGACAAACCGAGCTATCAAGCTGCAGTCATATAGGCAGAAATGCTTAGGGAGTTCAGGATTCAAAAATTACCACTTGCGGTCTTCGGAATTATGCGGTCACGTACTGAGACGGGATTGAACATCGTAAAAAATAGAGCGGATAGGGCAGGTTTTGTAGGATTTTTCTGTTGGTTGAGTGAGAAAGGTCTTTGCCTGCTGGTCTGCAGGGAGGAGCGCCATGCAAAGCACTAAACGACTAAGCTATTGTGCGGGCTCTGAAAATTCGAACAGCGAAGAATGGACTGCTCATGAATAAAGTGTTGATCGTGGATGATCACCCTGTCATTAGGCTCGCCGTACGCATGTTGATGGAACGTCATGGCTACGAAGTCATTGCCGAGACGGATAACGGCGTGGATGCGTTACAACTGGCGCGCGAGCACTTGCCGGACATTGTCATTCTGGACATCGGTATCCCCAAGCTGGATGGTCTGGAGGTCATCGCCCGATTGTCGGCGATGACGCTGGCCTTCAAAGTGCTGATCCTGACCTCCCAGGCGCCCGGGCATTTTTCAATGCGCTGCATGCAGGCGGGGGCGGCGGGGTATGTCTGCAAACAGCAGGATTTGACCGAATTGCTCAGCGCCATCAAGGCGGTGTTGTCCGGTTACAGTTACTTCCCCAATCAGGCGCTGCACACGGTGCGCTCCAGTCTCGGCAATGCCAGTGAGGCGGAGATGGTGGATCGACTGTCGGGTAGGGAAATGATGGTGTTGCAGCAGTTGGCCCGCGGCAAGACCAACAAGGAAATCGCTGACGGCATGTTCCTGAGCAACAAGACTGTCAGCACGTACAAGACGCGTCTGTTGCTCAAACTCAATGCGCACTCGCTGGTTGACCTTATCGAGCTCGCCCAACGTAACGGCCTCGTTTGATGGCCGAGGAACAACGGTGCTTCAAGGCGGCGTTTTCAGACCCTGTATTCTGCCCAAGCCTCTCGAGGGAGAGGCCTTCAGGCAGAGCGTTTCAAGGAGCGATCAGAAATCGAAATCGTAGTCTGCAAGCTGCCGTTGCAGACGACGCTCTTCCAGCAGGTTATCGATGGTGCGGCGCTTGCTGAGGTTGGTCTTGGCGGTCTCTACCGGTACGGGCAGGACTTCTTCCGGCTCTTCGATGACGAAGTCGTCGTCCACTTCGATGGTGTCTTTTTCATCGCTCATGATTCAGCCTCAGGCGTGAACAGTCGTTGGCGCTCCTTATAGCGACAAACCCCGCGCGGGTAAAAAAGATTTTTTTAATCGATCAAAGCCTTGGGACGCTATCGTTCAATCGTCAGAGGTCTTTGCCTTGTACTCGCACAAGTCCTCGATCCGGCAGCTGCCACACCGAGGCTTGCGCGCAATGCACACGTAACGGCCGTGAAGGATCAGCCAGTGGTGCGCATCCATGAGGTAACCCCTGGGCACGAACTTCATCAGCTTGTTTTCAACTTCCACGACATTCTTCCCGGGTGCGATGCCGGTACGGTTGCTGACGCGGAAGATGTGCGTATCGACCGCCATTGCCAACTGGCGGAACGCAGTATTCAGGACCACGTTCGCGGTCTTGCGGCCAACGCCGGGGAGGGCTTCGAGGGCCTCTCGGGTTTGCGGCACTTCCCCTCCGTGCAGTTCAACCAGCAGGCGACACGTCTCGATCACGTTTCGCGCCTTGCTGTTGTACAGGCCGATGGTCCTGATATAGGCAGACAAACCCTCGACGCCCAACGCGTAAATCGCCTCAGGCGTATTGGCCACGGGATATAGACGCGCCGTGGCCTTGTTGACGCTGACATCGGTCGCCTGTGCCGAGAGAATCACGGCGATCAGGAGCTCGAACGGTGTGGAGTAGGCCAGTTCCGTTTTAGGATCGGGGTTGTCTTCGTGCAAACGACGAAAGATCTCAAGGCGTTTGGCGGCGTTCATGGGGTAGGCGTTTCCTGAGAAGACGGTGCCGAGGGCGTCGGGTCCTGCAATTGGGCGAGCGCGTGCTCTGCCTCGTCGAGGCCGCGCTGCAACTGCACGAGTTGTGCGGCTTGTTCGGCAATGGGCGGGTGACCAAAGGCTTTCAGCGACTTCAGCAATTGTGCTCTGCTCATCGCGACCTGGGCGCGTGCCTGTTTCAACGCCGCATCGCCACCCGCTGAAGGTCTTGAGCGAATTCGGGCCAGCGCGGCTTGCGCCGGGTCTGGCTGGGGAACGGCAGGTGTGACAGTCCGCGGCTGGCGAGCCTGGCGTTCGGCCTGCCGTCGCTGCTCATCGCGCTGCAGGCGAGCGGAGCGCGCATCAAAGCGTTGCCGTGCGCGACTGCGTTTGACGGCTCTGACCGACCGCTGGGCGTCGTCCATTGCACAGTCGCCAATGAAAGGAATCGCGGTCATCGGCAGCGGCAGCATGTCGATGCAGTCGACCGGGCAGGGGGCAACGCACAGGTCACAGCCGGTGCATTCCTCAACGATGACGGTGTGCATCAGCTTGGCAGCGCCGACGATCGCGTCCACCGGGCAGGCCTGAATGCATTTGGTGCAGCCGATGCACTCGGCCTCGCGAATAAACGCAACCTGCGCCGGCGCGCTGCCGCGTTCGATGTCCAGTTGCAGGACTGGCACGTTCAGCAGTTGAGCCAGTGCCGCGATGGTCTCGTCGCCACCGGGTGGACATTTATTGATGGCTTCGCCGGCCGCAATGCCTTCAGCGTAGGGCTGGCAGCCCGGATGGCCGCATTTCCCACACTGGGTTTGTGGCAGCAAGGCGTCGATGCGCTGAATCAGGCTCATGCTTGGACCCGATCGACGACCCTAGCGGGCCGTCGATAATGTGCAGAATGTGGCGGTTCGGGGCGGGTTACTTGATGCGCTGACCGGGCTTGGCGCCGCTGTCAGGGCTCAGCAGGTAAATCTCTTCACCGCCAGGACCCGCTGCCATCACCATCCCTTCGGAGATACCGAAGCGCATTTTCCGAGGCTTCAGGTTGGCGATCATCATGGTCAACCGACCCTCCAGCTCTGCCGGGTTCGGGTAAGCGCTCTTGATGCCGGAGAAGACGTTGCGCTTCTCGTCGCCGATATTCAGCGTCAGGCGCAGCAGCTTGTCGGCGCCTTCGACGTGCTCGGCTTTTTCGATCAGCGCGACCCGCAGGTCAATTGCCGCGAACGCATCAAAGTCGATCTCCGGGGAGAGCGGGTCTTTCGTCAGTTCGCCATTGCTCTGTGGTGCCGCACCAGTGTCAGTGGCGCTGGCGGCCAGGTCTTCTTTCGATGCGTCGGTCATGGCTTCCACTTTTACAGGGTCGATGCGGGTCATCAGGGGCTGGAACGGGTTGAGCTGATGATTGCTCAACAGCGTCTGGTGGTCATCCCAGGTCAGTGGCGCAACGTTGAGGAACTGCTCGGCGTCTGCGGCCAGATTCGGCAATACAGGCTTGAGGAAGATCACCAACTGACGGAACAGATTGATGCCCAGTGCGCAGATCGCCTGGACCTCGTCCTGCTTGCCTTCCTGCTTGGCCAGCGACCAGGGCGCCTTGTCTGCAATCCAGGCGTTGGCGCGGTCGGCCAGGGCCATGATTTCGCGCATTGCACGGGCAAAGTCACGTGCCTCGTAGGCATCGGCAATGCTTGGCGCTGCGGCATGAAAAGCGTCGGTCAGCTCGGGCTCTGCGTTGCCCGCCACCAGCAAACCTGCGTTGCCTTTCTGAATGAAGCCCGCGCAACGACTGGCGATGTTAACCACCTTGCCGATCAGGTCAGAGTTGACCTTCTGCACGAAGTCCTCAAGGTTCAGGTCAAGATCGTCGACGCCACGGCCCAGCTTGGCGGCGTAGTAGTAACGCAGGTACTCCGGCGACAGGTGCTCAAGGTACGTACGCGCCTTGATGAAAGTGCCGCGGGATTTCGACATCTTCTGGCCGTTGACGGTCAGGTAGCCGTGCACGTTGATGCCGGTAGGCTTGCGGAATCCCGAACCTTCGAGCATCGCTGGCCAGAACAGCGCATGGAAGTTGACGATGTCTTTGCCAATGAAGTGGTAAAGCTCGGTCGTCGAATCCTTGCGCCAGAAGGCATCGAAGTCCAGTTCCGGGCGACGTGCGCAGAGGTTCTTGAAGCTCGCCATGTAGCCGATGGGAGCATCCAGCCACACGTAGAAATACTTGCCCGGCTCGTCGGGGATCTCGAAGCCGAAATACGGCGCATCGCGGGAGATGTCCCACTGCTGCAGGCCGGAATCGAGCCATTCGGCGATCTTGTTGGCGACGGCGTCCTGCAACGTCCCGCTTCGCGTCCAGCTCTTGAGCATGGCGTCGAATGCCGGCAGGTCGAAGAAAAAGTGCTTGGAGTCCCGGAGCACCGGGGTTGCACCGGAAATCGCCGACTTCGGATCTTTCAGGTCAGTCGGGGCGTAGGTGGCGCCGCACTTTTCACAGTTGTCGCCGTACTGGTCTTCAGTGCCGCATTTCGGGCAGGTGCCTTTGATGAAGCGGTCGGCCAGGAACATTTTCTTTTCCGGGTCGAAATATTGCGTCACGGAGCGCGTGGCGATGTGGCCGGCGTCGCGAAGGCGTTTGTAGATCTCGCTCGACAGCTCACGGTTTTCATCAGCGTGGGTGGAGTGGAAGTTGTCGAAATCCACCAGGAAGTCAGCGAAGTCGGCGCTGTGCTCGGCCTGCACGTTGGCGATCAACTGCTCGGGCGTAATGCCTTCTTTCTCGGCGCGCAGCATGATGGCCGAACCATGGGCGTCGTCCGCACACACGTAAATGCACTGGCTGCCACGGTGCTTTTGAAAGCGCACCCACATGTCGGTCTGGATGTACTCGAGCATGTGGCCAAGGTGAATGGAACCATTGGCATAGGGCAGGGCGCTGGTGACGAGAATCTTGCGTGGCTCGGACATTGGGCTCGGCTACTTGAAGTGAAACGGAGGTCGGCCACTATAAAGGCCTGAGCGTTTTTTTTCATCCCGCGCTGCATGTCGGAATCTGCCGATGTGCTTGAAAGGAAACGTCGTTGCGTTCTTTATCGGACATACAAGGTAGGATGGCCGCCTGTTTTAGTCAGTCTTTATAGGGAGTCACCCATGAGCGCTGTCAATCGCGCAACGGTGGAAGCCGTCCTTCGCCAGTACACCGATCCTTACTTGAATCAGGACCCGGTCAGCGCCGGGTGTGTCCGCGCCATCGAGATCGAAGGCGACCGCGTGAGTGTCCAGCTGGAACTGGGTTACGCCGCCGCGCTGTTCCAGAACGGCTGGGCACAGATGCTGCAGATGGCGATTGAAGGGCTGGATGGGGTCGCCTCGGCCAGTGTCCGGATCGCCTCGGTCATTCATCCCCACAAAGCCCTCGGCCAGATCCCCGGCCTGGCCAATGTGAAGAACATTGTGGCCGTTGCGTCCGGCAAAGGCGGTGTCGGTAAATCCACGACGGCGGCGAACCTGGCGTTGGCGCTGTCCCGAGAGGGTGCGCGCGTCGGCATTCTTGACGCCGATATCTACGGCCCGAGCCAGGGCGTCATGTTCGGCATCGCCGAAGGCACCCGTCCCAGGATCAAGGATCAGAAGTGGTTCGTGCCGATCGAGGCCCATGGCATCGAAGTGATGTCCATGGCGTTTCTGACCGACGACAACACGCCGATGGTCTGGAGAGGACCGATGGTGTCGGGTGCACTGTTGCAACTGGTGACCCAGACCGCCTGGAATGATCTGGATTACCTGGTCATCGACATGCCGCCTGGCACCGGTGATATCCAGCTGACCCTCGCGCAGAAAGTGCCGGTCGCGGGCGCAGTGATCGTCACGACCCCGCAGGACCTTGCATTGCTGGACGCGAAGAAAGGCGTGGAGATGTTCCGCAAGGTCAATATCCCGGTGCTGGGTGTCGTCGAGAACATGGCCGTGCATATCTGCTCGAACTGCGGCCATGCCGAGCATCTGTTTGGCGAAGGCGGAGGGGAAAAGCTGGCGACGCAATATGGCGTCGAGCTGCTGGCCTCGCTGCCGCTGTCCATGTTGATTCGAGAGCAGGCCGATGGCGGCAAGCCGACGGCGATTGCCGAGCCGGAGAGCCAGATTGCGATGGTGTACCAGGAGCTGGCGCGTCATGTCGGCGCGCGTATTGTGTTGCAGGAAGCTGCGAGTGCGCAGATGCCGAACATCTCTGTGAGCGACGACTGATCCGCTGAAGCTGAAAGCTGGAGGCGCGATGTGCCGGACGATCGGCATGTCGCGTTAGCAAGAGGCGAGGTAGGGGGCAGAGGGGATGTGCAGCAGTAGCCTTTATGCAGGCGTAAAAAAACCCCGCTTTTGAGGGCGGGGTCTTTTAAGCGAATCAGTACAAGTTAGATAACTTGAACTTCTTCAGCTTGCATGCCTTTCTGACCGCGGGTAGCGATGAAAGAGACCTGTTGGCCTTCTTTCAGGCTTTTGAAGCCGTCAGATTGGATAGCTTTGAAGTGAACGAACAGGTCGTCACCGGATTGTGGAGTGATGAAGCCGAAGCCTTTTTCATCGTTGAACCACTTAACGGTACCAGTTTGGCGATTAGACATGGTGTATCTCCTTGGACAAAGTTAACTGCGACTCAGGAAATGCCCTGGCCGAGACTGAGTGCAAAGAGCAGGAAAAATTCTTGGAGATGGTTGGATCGAAATTCAACATCGTGTAGATATTCTCAGTGACACAAGCAACACAGTGGGGCCACCTTACCCCTTTTTCCGGAATGTGCAAAGGGTCTGTCGGAGATTTTTTCTTGAGGTGGCTCAACGACCTTAATGCGCACGGCGCGCAATCTTTGAACCCGGGGCGTTCGACCGGTAAGATGCCGGACATCTTTTTCACCTCGCTATTCAGGACACCGCCATGAGCATCAAATCGGACAAGTGGATTCGCCGCATGGCGCAGGAACACGGCATGATCGAGCCGTTCGTGGAGCGTCAGGTGCGCGGCGAAGGCGCTGATCGGGTGATCTCTTTCGGTGTCTCCAGCTATGGCTACGACGTGCGTTGCGCCGACGAATTCAAGGTGTTCACCAACATCAATTCGGCCACCGTCGACCCTAAGAATTTCGATGAAAAAAGTTTTGTAGACATCAAAAGCGACGTTTGCATCATCCCGCCGAACTCGTTTGCGCTGGCACGCACCGTCGAATATTTCCGTATTCCTCGCAATGTTCTGACCATTTGCCTCGGCAAGAGCACCTACGCGCGCTGCGGCATCATCGTCAACGTCACGCCCCTCGAGCCGGAATGGGAAGGCCACGTGACCCTGGAATTCTCCAACACCACCACGCTGCCGGCGAAGATCTACGCCAACGAAGGCGTTGCCCAGATGCTGTTCCTGGAGTCCGACGAAGAGTGTGAGGTGTCCTACAAGGACCGTGGTGGCAAGTACCAAGGCCAACGCGGTGTAACGCTGCCACGCACGTAATCACGCCATTTGTCAGCCCGTTACTGAATTTGTCTCGGAATTCGCACTCTATTGACTGAACTGTTCCCATCCGCACCATGCGGGTGGGGCCAACGCTCAGGAGTGCCCTATGAAGAGACACATCAACACCAGCAGCAATGAAACCGACCCGAGTCCCAATCAGGTTGGGTTGCTGGCTTGGTCGCTGTTAGCGCATCCACACCTCAATAACATGGTCGCCGGGGGTATTCCCGGGCAGCCTAATCCTGACACCCCGGACTTTGAGCAACCCTTAGAGCCGGGCGTGCCGACCATTCCGGACGAGCCACCGCCTGCACCGGTCGCTTGATCCAGCTCCCGCCGTTGCCTGGGCATCGGCGGGAATCTCCTGTCTTCTGCCAACTCAGTCGCGCCCACTTGGTTCGACCCGGTAAGTCACCAGAGCGTGCCTCGTCGATTGTTCGGCTTGGTGTTCAAACCGCCTCCCATACCGCCCCATCCCCCACCACGTAAACCCTGCTGTTTTCCGCCCGCTCGATGTTCATGCCGCCTGTAAACGCGCCAAACGCCGGCAGCAGACTCACGCGTGGCAATACGTAGAAACACGGCAGCCGCAAGCGCTGTCGTCCTCGTCCGTACAGCCGGTAGGCCGGGTGCACATGGCCCGCCAGGACGTGGAAGTCAGGGTGCGGGTCAGGCTCGTGCTGTAGCGCATACGGCCCCATGAACATGGGTTCCTCGACGACGTCCATGCGCAATTCCGGGGGTGGGTCGCCGGCACGCTTGTCATGGTTACCTCGAATCAGAGTGATCGCCAGACCCTCATGCTTGTCGCGCCATGCCTGAATGGCCGACAGCGTGCCGGTCGCGTGGGATTCCGGAGCGTGCAGAAAATCTCCCAGAAAGATCAACCGCTCGCAGTCATAGCTCGCCAGAAGTGCATCCAGGCGCTGAAGGTTATCGTCGGTGGTGCCGTGGGGCACTGGCTGACCCAACCGTCGGTAGGCCGCAGCCTTGCCAAAGTGAGCGTCGGCAATCAACAGCGCCCGCTCGGCCGGGTAGTAAATCGCTTTGTCCGCCAGTAACCACAGCTCCGCACCTGCCAGCTGAATCGACAGATACGGCCTCACGTCATGACCTCAGGCCCGGCGGCTTTCTCGAGGTCGCTGACCATCCGTGCGATACGGTCGGAGAGTTTTTCGGTGCTGAGGCTTTCGCGCATGCGTTCTACCAGCAGCGGGAAGGCCATCGGGGTGGGGCGTTTGATCACGTGCAAATCCAGGGTTCGGTTGTTGATACGGCTCAGGGTTTGTTCGAGACGGGCCACGTCCAGCTCCTGCCGCAACACTTCCTCTTGAGCTTGCGTCAGCAGCAGGTTGCCGGCGTCGTACTGTTTGAATACTTCGAAGAACAATCCGCTCGACGCCTGGAGCTGTCGGTTGCTCTTCGGCGCGCCGGGGTAGCCGGAGAACACCAGCCCGGCGATGCGGGCAATTTCGCGGAAACGGCGCAGCGCCAGTTCGCCGGCGTTCAGGCTGGCAATGATATCGGCCAGCAGCTCGTCTTCGGAAAACAGCTGGGTCGTCAGGCGCTCGTTCCAGTCGATCGGGGTGGCGCTGAGCAGCTCGAAGCCGTAGTCGTTCACGGCGATGGAGAAGGTCAGTGGCGTGTCGCGGCTCAGTCGCCACGCCAGCAGGCTCGCCAGCCCCAGGTGCACATGGCGCCCGGCGAAGGGATAAAGAAACAGATGCCAGCCTTCGCGGGACTTCAAGACTTCCGCCAGCAGCGTGTCCTTGCGTGGCAAGGCTGACCATTGCCGCTGCACTTCAAGCAGCGGGCTGACGATGTGCATCTCGGGGCTGCTGAAATCGCCCCGGGCAGCGGCATCGAATTTTTCGACAACGGCGTCTGCCAGTTCGTTGGAGAGCGGCATCCGTCCGCCATTCCAGCGTGGGACGGCGGCTTTTTTGCCCGTAGCCTTTTTCACGTACGCGGTCATGTTCTCCACGCGCACCAGTTCCAGCAGGCGACCGCTGAACAGAAACCCGTCTCCGGGTTTCAAGCGAGCGATGAAGCCCTCTTCGACGCTGCCGAGGGATCCACCTCCGCCGCCCTTGCTCCAGTACTTCACGTTGATGCTGGCTTCACTCACGATGGTGCCCACGCTCATGCGGTGGCGGCGGGCCAGGCGGGCATCGGGGACGCGCCAGATGCCGTCTTCGTCAGGCTCGACGCGTCGATAATCAGGGTAGGCCGTCAGTGACAGGCCGCCGTAGCGCACGAAAGCCAAAGCCCACTCCCACTCCTCGTCGGTGAGGTCGCGATAGGCCCAGGCGGTGCGAACTTCGGCCAGTAGCGCGTCGGGCATAAAGCCGCCACCGAGGGCCATACTCACCAGATGTTGCACGAGGACATCCAGCGGTTTGTAGGGTGATTCCCGGGGTTCGATCAGACGCGCGTTGACGGCGTCGCGGGCAGCGGCGGCTTCTACCAGCTCCAGGCTATGGGTCGGCACCAGCGTGACCCGTGACGGACGGCCCGGCGCGTGGCCCGAGCGTCCCGCACGCTGCATCAGCCGCGCGACGCCCTTGGCCGAACCGATTTGCAGTACGCGCTCGACTGGCAGAAAATCCACGCCTAAATCGAGACTGGAGGTGCAGACCACAGCTTTCAGGTGGCCTTCTTTCAGCGCACGTTCAACCCAGTCGCGGACCTCACGGGACAGCGAGCCGTGGTGCAGCGCGATCAACCCGGCCCAGTCCGGGCGGGCTTCCAGCAGCGCTTGATACCAGACTTCCGACTGTGCCCGGGTGTTGGTGAACAGTAGGCAACTGGAACTGCTGTCCACCTCGGCCAGCACCTGCGGCAGCATGCGCAGCCCCATATGTCCGGCCCAGGGGAAGCGTTCGATGGAGGGCGGCAACAACGTGTCGACGATCAATTTTTTGACCACTTTGCCATGGACGGTGGTGCCGTGGTCGCCCACCAGCACCTGTTGCGCGTGGGCTTGATTGCCGAGGGTCGCGGAAAGGCCCCAGATGACCAGTTCAGGATTCCACTGGCGCAGCCGGGCCAGCGCCAGTTGCAGCTGAATGCCGCGCTTGTTGCCGATCAGCTCGTGCCATTCATCGACCACGACCATCTTCAGCGTCGACATCGTCGCCTGGGCATCGGCGCGGGTCAGCAGCAGCGTCAGGCTCTCCGGCGTGGTGATAAGCGCGGAGGGCAGGCGCCGACCCTGTTTGGCGCGCTCGCTGCTGCTGGTGTCGCCGGTGCGCAGGCCAACACTCCACGGGATCTGCAAATCCTGCAGCGGGCCTTCCAGTGCGCGGGCGGTGTCGGCGGCGAGGGCGCGCATGGGCGTGATCCACAGCACGCTCAGGGGAGCGGCAACGGGTTTGCGCTTGCGCGGCTTCATCTCGGTCGATTCGGGTGCAGGCCGGGCGAACTGGTTGAGGGCGGCGAACCACACCGAGTAGGTCTTGCCCGCGCCGGTGCTGGCGTGCAGCAAACCCGACTCGCCGCGAGCGACGGCGGCCCAGACTTCTTTCTGGAAGGGGAAGGGTTTCCAGCCTCGCTCTGCAAACCAGCGCTTGGCGAAATTGACGGCTTTTGGCATGCGCAGGCTCTGGGAAGGGGTTAAGTCAGAGACCGCTCAGAGCGTGGAATAGTTTGATGGGATGTCCGTTTGGATTGGTTTGAGTGACTCGTTTTTTCCCTTGGACCGCGTTGTCGACTGTGAGGACAAATCCTGTGGGAGCGAGCTTGCTCGCGAATGCGGTGGGTCAGCAGCAAGGAAGCTGACTGACAGAATGCCTTCGCGAGCAAGCTCGCTCCCACAGGTTACGCGTGCGCTGAACCAGAGTGGGGTGTCAGCCCCGCATCTCTACAGCAAGTGACTATTTCAAATTTCCACTCAGAAACTGCTGCAAGCGCTCGCTCTTCGGGCTGCCCAGCACGTCGTCCGGGTGGCCCATCTCTTCGATCTGGCCCTGGTGCAGGAACACAACCTGATTGGCGACCTTGCGGGCGAAGCCCATTTCGTGGGTCACCAGAATCATGGTCCGGCCCTCTTCAGCGAGGCCCTGAATCACCTTCAATACTTCGCCGACCAGTTCAGGGTCGAGCGCTGAGGTAGGCTCGTCGAACAGCATGATTTCCGGTTCCATCGCCAGGGCGCGGGCGATGGCCACGCGCTGCTGTTGGCCACCGGACAGAAACGCCGGGTACTGATCGGCGACGCGCGCGGGCAGGCCGACCTTGTCCAGGTATTTGTGCGCACGGGCCTCGGCTTCGGCTTTCGACACGCCCAACACCCGGCGCGGCGCCATGGTGATGTTTTCCAGCACCGTCATGTGGCTCCACAGGTTGAAGTGCTGGAACACCATGGCCAGTCGCGTGCGAATCCGCTGCAGCTCGGCCGGGTCGGCGACGCGCATGCCGCCGGTGTCGCTGACCATGCGCACGGGCTGGCCGTCCAGGCTCATGGCGCCGTCATTGGGTTGCTCGAGAAAATTGATGCAGCGCAGGAACGTGCTCTTGCCCGAGCCGCTGGCGCCGATCAGACAAATTACGTCGCCGACGCTAGCCTTCAGCGACACCCCTTTGAGCACCTCGTGGTCACCGTAGCTTTTATGCAGGCCATCGATGGTCAGTTTGTACATGAAGGGCAGTCCTCAAGGAGAAAGTAAGTAGCCGCTGCGGTAGGCTTCGGTACCAGCGACATGGGCGATGACCATGCCTGCGGTCGCCATGCGTCGCAATGAGCGGGCGTACATAAGGCCAGCGTTGGCCGTGTGGATCGGGGTCACTGCGTCGCTGATCGGATCGATGACCTCAGCGATCAATTGCCCCGCCTCGACGTATTCGCCGGGCAGTGTGCAGAACACCAGCAGACCACCGACAGGCGTGGCAACCGGTTCGACCCCCGCCAGCGGGGTCGCCGGGTACAGCAGTTCGGGTGGCGCAACCGGCTCGCCGGCAATGGCGCCGTGGTGCATCAGGTAGCTGATGATCGCCTGACAGTCGCGGCTGGCGAGGGCGTGATTGACATCGCCCTGGCCGCGCAACTCCAGGGTGACGGAAAAGCTGCCCATAGGAATCGGGAAGCGCTTGGCAAAGCGCTGCTGCAGTTGCCACCAGACCAGCGTGAAGCATTCATCGAACGACTGTCCGCCGGAGTCGGTGGCCAGCAGGCTTGCCTGTGCGCCGAGATAACGCGACAGCGCTTCGACCTGGGGCCAGGCCTCAGGCGTGGTGTACAAGTGCTCGACGGATTCGAAATCGCAATGCAGGTCCAGCACCACATCAGCGTCACAGGCCAGGCGCTGCAGCGTCAGGCGCTGGGACTCCAGTTGGGTGCTGCCGACGCAGTTATTCAGTGCGCCCAGCAAGGTTTTGCGAATCAGTGCGACGTTGTGCCGGGAATCATCCGTCAGCAGCGCTTCGACTTCATCGCCCACCTGCTGACCGAGGTCGACGAAGCGGCGGTTGAAGTTCTGTCCGCTTTCAAGCTCGTAACGGCCCAGCGGCATGTCCATCAGGACCTGCTCCAGCCCGACGGGGTTGGCCACCGGAACGACCACCACTTCGCCGAGCAACTGGCCGGCGTTTTCGAGCTCGGCCAGCCGTTGCTTCAAGTACCAGGACACCAGCATGCCCGGCAGCTCGTCGGCGTGCAGGGACGACTGGATGTAAACCTTGCAGGCGCCGTGTTCCGGGCCGTAGTGAAAGCTATGGATCTGCCGCGCGGTGCCAGGCACCGGGGCCAGCAGATCATGGGTCTGGTGTCGCATGCAGGGTTCCTAGTGAGTCGGGCCGAGGAAGGCCAGCCAGCGGCGTTCAGCCAATCGGAACAGGCCTACCAGAATGAACGTGACCGTGAGGTAGATCAGCGCCGCAATACCGAACGACTGGAACGTCAGGAAGGTGGCCGAGTTGGCGTCCCGCGCGACCTTGAGGATGTCCGGCACGGTGGCGGTGAAAGCCACGGTGGTCGAGTGCAGCATCAGGATCACTTCGTTGCTGTAATAAGGCAGCGAACGGCGCAGTGCCGACGGCATGATGACGTAGGTGTACAAGCGCCAGCCGGTCAGGCCGTAAGCCTTGGCCGCCTCGACTTCGCCGTGGTTCATGCTGCGAATCGCACCGGCGAAGATCTCCGTGGTGTAGGCGCAAGTGTTCAAAGCGAAGGCGAGGATCGTGCAGTTCATCGCGTCACGGAAGAACGCGCCTAGCATCGGCTGCTCCCGTACGGCGGCGATGCTGTAGATGCCGGTGTAGCAAATCAGCAACTGGATATACAGCGGCGTTCCACGGAAGAGGTAGGTGTAGAACTGCACCGGCCAGCGCACCAGGGGATTGCGCGATACGCGGGCGATGGACAGCGGAATCGAAACGATGAAGCCAATGGCGATGGAGGCACTGAGCAGCCACATCGTCATGGCCAGGCCGGTGATGTTCTGGCCGTCCGTATAAAGGAAGGCGCGCCAGTATTCTTGCAGCAACTCGATCATCGTTGAGCCTCCCGGCTGCCGGCGGCATAACGCCGTTCGGCCCAGCGCAGGGCGAAGTTGGACACGCTGGTGATGACCAGATAGATCAGTGCGGCGATTACCAGGAAGAAGAACAGCTGATAGGTGCTTTTACCCGCGTCCTGGGCGGCTTTGACCAAGTCGGCCAGACCGATGATCGACACCAGCGCGGTGGCCTTGAGCACCACTTGCCAGTTGTTGCCGATGCCGGGCAGGGCGAAGCGCATCATCTGCGGGAATACCACCATGCGAAACCGTTGCGAACGGCTGAGCCCATAGGCCGTGGCGGCTTCGACCTGACCGCGCGGTACGGCGAGAATCGCGCCGCGGAAGGTCTCGGTGAAGTACGCGCCATAGATGAAGCCCAGCGTGATGACGCCGGCAGAGAAAGGGTCGATCTCGATGTAATCCCATTCCATCGCATTGGTGAGCGTGGTCAGCCAGGTTTGCAGGCTGTAGAAGATCAGCAGCATCAGTACCAGGTCCGGTACGCCACGGATCAACGTGGTGTAGATCTGGGCAGGAACGCGCAGCACGGCGGCTTTTGACAGTTTGGCACTGGCGCCCAGCAGGCCGAGCACAATGGCCAGCAGCAGCGACATTACCGATAATTTGACGGTCATCCAGGTGCCTTGCAGCAACAGCGGGCCGAAGCCTTTCAGGCTGAATGCTGACAGTCCCAGGTTTTGCAGGAGAGTTTCGAACATGTGCAACCTATACAGTCAATAAAAACGCCCGTGAACTTCAGCGACGGATTCTGGCTGAAATCAACGGGCGTCTGTTTGCTTATTTACCGCTGTACAGATTCAGATCGCCGAAGTGCTTCTTCTGGATCTCGGCGTACTTGCCGTCGTCGTGTAACGCTTTGATACCCTTGTCCAACAGTGCTTTCAGGTCCTTGTTACCTTTCGAGATGCCGACTGCGGTTTTGGCTGGCAGCAGGGGATCGTCGATAGGCTTGCTGACTTCATAGTCACCGCCTTGTGGCGATTTCAGGAAGCCCAGTTCGGCTTGCAGCATGTCTTGAACCGAGGCATCCAGACGACCCGAAACGAGGTCGGCATAGACCTGATCCTGGTTGGCGTAGGCCTGGGTTTTCACGCCAGCCTTGTCCAGAACGGCCTTGGCGTAGGCTTCCTGGATGGTGCCTTGCTCGTAACCCACGGTTTTGCCTTTGAGCGAGGCCGTGTCAGCACTCAGGCCGGAGCCTTTTTTGTAGACCAGTGAGGTAGGGCCGGAGAACAGTTCGCTGGAGAAGTCGATGACTTTCTCGCGGGCCGGGGTCACGGTCATGGAGGAGATCACGCCGTCGAACTTGTTGGCTTTGAGACCTGGGATCATGCCGTCGAAGTCGCTTTCGACCCACTTGCACTTGACCTTCAATTCAGCACAAATCGCGTTGCCCAGATCGATATCGAAGCCTACCAGGCTGCCATCGGCGGCTTTGGATTCGAAGGGCGCGTAGGAAGGATCGACGCCGAAACGCAGCTCCTTGTACTCCTTGGCCATTGCGTTACCGGCGGCCAGACAGATGGCGAGAGCGGAAAGGGTCAGCCATGCTTTTTTCATCGTTCAGTCCTTAAAACCAAATTGAGCGTTGGGAACACGCGAAGGCTTGCTACCGGCAAAAGCCAGACCGCAAATAGACAGCAATTTCCGAACCAAAGAAACGAACGCGCGTTTTAAATGTACGGAGTTGTCGCAATGATGACTTAGCGCCATCTTTTGTCTTTTTTTGAGGCCCCGCAGGCATCGGCAGAGTAGCCGTATCCCGTTGAGAGTGGGCGAAAAAGTTGCAGCCTTCGGGGTGACCAGCGGCGCTTGTTGTGATGGAGGGGAGATTCGAAACGCCTGGCGGGGCTTGTCGCTGAGGGGTGCGTTTTTCAGCGCGCCCCATTTCAGCGCATTCGACGCGGACCGAAGCCAGGCCCGCGCACCGCGACGGTGCTCAGGCCAGCAGGTCCTGCAGCGTCGCCAGGCTGTCGGCTTCGGCAACGGGCTTGTCCAGGCGCCAGCGCAGCATCCTGGGGAACCTGACAGCGATTCCGCTCTTGTGCCGTTTCGACAGGGCGATGCCTTCGAAGCCCAGCTCGAACACCAGGGTCGGGGTAACACTTCGCACCGGGCCGAATTTGTCGACGGTGGTCTTGCGGATGATTGCATCGACTTTGCGCATCTCTTCGTCGGTCAGCCCCGAATACGCTTTGGCGAAGGGCACCAGCGTCCGTTCGCTGGATTCCGGCGGGCCGTCCCAGACCGCAAAGGTGTAGTCGCTGTACAGGCTGGCGCGGCGGCCGTGACCGCGCTGGGCGTAGATCAGCACCGCGTCGACGCTGAACGGGTCCATCTTCCATTTCCACCAGACGCCCATGTCCTTGGTGCGCCCGACGCCGTACATCGAGTCCCGTGCCTTGAGCATCATGCCTTCCACACCGAGACTGCGGGACGCCTCGCGCTGCCGGCCAAGGTCGAGCCAGTCAGTGCCGGTCAGCACGGGGGACGGCATCAATACCGGGCTCTGGGCGCTGGCGATGACTTTTTCCATCTGCGTGCGGCGCTCATGTTGCGGGCGACTGCGCCAGTCGTGGCCTTCCCATTCCAGCAGGTCGTAAGCCAGCACGACGACCGGCACGTCTTCCAGAATCTTCTTGCCAAGGGTTTTGCGGCCGATCCGCTGCTGCAGCAGGGCGAAGGGTTGTACCGACGGCGTCGCTTCGCCAGGTGTGCCGGGCGCAGGGGTGTCCAGCGCGAACTCGCCGCTCTCCGGATTCTCCGGCGTCGCGGCTTTCCAGACGACAATCTCGCCATCGATGACGGTGCCGTCGGGCAGGCACTGAGCCAGGGTGTGCAGTTCAGGGAAGCGATCCGTGACCAGTTCTTCACCCCGCGACCAGATCCACAGCCGACCTTCGCGCTTGACCACCTGGGCGCGAATGCCGTCCCACTTCCATTCCACCTGCCAGTTTTCCGCGGCGCCCAGCAGATTCTCGAACTGATCGACCGGCTGCTGCAGCGCGTGGGCGAGGAAGAACGGGTAGGGCTGGCCACCGCGTTGCGCGTGTTCGTCGGCCGATTCTTCGGCGATGAGTTTTAGATAGCCCTCGGCGCTGGGGCGATGGGAAAGATCGGTGTAGCCGACGAGTCGCTGGGCCACGCGCTTGCTGTCGATATCAGCCAAGGCCGCGAGGGCCCGTGTCACCAGCAGCTTCGAAACACCGACGCGGAAACTGCCGGTGATCAGCTTCAGGCAGACCATCAGGCTTTGCGGGTCCAGTTGCGACCAGAACGTCGGCAAACGCTCGAGCAACTCTTCCGGGGGCAGACCACGCAGGGGCAGCAGATGGTTTTCCATCCAGCTGGCCAGGCCTTCTTCGGAGCTGTGCTCGGCTTTGGGTAGCAACAGCGACAGGGTTTCCGCCAAATCGCCGACCGCCTGATAGCTCTCCTCGAACAGCCATTCCGGCAAGCCGGACAATAACAGTGCCTGCTCACGCAACATGCGCGTCGGCACCAGTTGCCGTGGGCGTCCGCCGGACAGGAAGTACACCGCCCACGCGGCGTCTTCGGGGGAGGCGTTGCTGAAGTAAGCCTGCATGGCCGCCAGCTTGGCGTTGCTGGAGGTGGTGGCGTCGAGGTCCGAATAGAGTTCGGCGAAGGCCTTCATGAGGAGGCCTCGCCTGTCGATTCGGGGCCGGGTGCAGGTTCGGTCTTGGCCGCTGCGTCGTCTTCTTCGTCGCCGTATTCGGTGCTGAAGCCTTGGGCGTCGAGGCCCAGTTCGCGCAGGTAGCGCACCAGCACGGCCACTGAACCGTGGGTGACCATTACTCGCTCAGCGCCGGTGTTTTCAATGGCCCAGAGCAAGCCCGGCCAGTCGGCGTGGTCGGAGAGGGCAAAGCCTCGGTCGACGCCGCGCCGACGTCGGGTGCCGCGCAGCATCATCCAGCCGCTGGCGAAGGCGTCGCTGAATTCGCCAAAGCGGCGCATCCAGGTGCTGCCGCCGGCGGAGGGCGGTGCGACGATCAGGGCGCTGCGCAACGCGGGGTCGGTTTTTTTGAAGTCGCCGGCGTAGTGGGTTTCGGGGATGCGCACGCCGGCTTCGCGGTAGACGCGGTTCAGCGGTTCGACGGCGCCGTGGACGAGGATCGGGCCGATGCTGGGGTCGATGCCGTGGAGGATGCGTTGGGCTTTGCCAAATGAGTACGCGAACAGGACGCTGGCTTTGCCGGCGGCGGCATTGGCGCGCCACCATTCGTTGACCCCGGCGAAGATTTCCGCCTGAGGTTGCCAGCGGTAGATCGGCAGGCCGAAGGTGGATTCGGTGATGAAGGTGTGGCAGCGCACGGGTTCGAAGGGTTCGCAGGTGCCGTCGGGTTCGACTTTGTAGTCACCGGAGGCCACCCAGACTTCGCCCTGGTATTCGAGGCGGACCTGGGCGGAGCCGAGGACGTGGCCGGCCGGGTGGAGGCTGAGTTTGACGCCGTGGTGGGTGATGCTTTCGCCATAGGCGAGGGTCTGGAGGTTGATGTCCTGGCCCAGTCGGGAGCGCAGTATGCCTTCGCCGGGCGCGGCGGCGAGGTAGTGTTCGTTGCCGGTGCGGGCGTGGTCGCCGTGGGCGTGGGTGATGACGGAGCGTTCGACCGGGCGCCATGGATCGATGTAGAAATCACCGGGCGGGCAGTAGAGGCCTTCGGGGCGGGCAATGACGAGATCCATGGTTTAACCGGGTTTGGGGACTTGTCAGGTAGAGCGGTGGCGGGGCGCAGAAGTTCGGGGTTTTGACGCTAGATCAAGATCAAGATCAAGATCAAGATCAAGATCAAGATCAAGAGCGTCGGCCTAACGGCTCGACTGTTTCGGCTTCGCCGAGTTACTTGGAAAAGCACCCCAAGTTACCAAGGGTGCTTGCTCTCGGTTGGGCCCGACTTCGTCGGGTTCCTTCACTCCGGTCTCGCTCCGTGGGCCCGCCGCCATCCGCCATCCATGGCGGGGGGCGGCTCTCGCGGCATCCATGCCGCTCGGCCCACTCCGCGAGACCTGCGTTCAGCCTGCACCAAAGTCGCGTTTGGCGTTGTTTGAGCCTTTTGCGTATGAAGATCAAAAGCAGATCAAAGGCAGATCAAAGGCAGATGCAGATCAACGGCTTCCCGGCTAAAGCCGGTCCTACACAGACCGTGTGAAAACCAGCTACTCAGCAGCTAACCAAAAAAAATGCCCCGATCAACTCGGGGCATTTTCCATTTATACAGAGAAGAAAAAGACCTTCCTCAGGCCAGTAACTCCATCATTCGGCGCACACCCAGCACGTTGATCGCTCTTTTCAGGTTGTAGGCGTTCACCGCCAGCGCCATTTCCGTTCGCGCACCTTTGAGCTGGCGAAGCAGGAACCGGCCATTGCCGTAAATCCATTGTTTGAGGTTGCCAAACGGGTGCTCAACGATGCTTCGTCGAGCCTCGACGATTTCCGGGTGGGCCTGCATTCGCAGCGCCATTCGCTCAAATGCATCTTCATAGGCATGACGTGTGATCGAGCGGTATTTGGTCTTGGTGCATTGGTTTTTAAGGGCGCAGGATCCACAAGCGCCAGCGCTGGCGCGGTAGAAACGCTTTCCCTTGTTCAACTGAACCAGCGTCAGCAAATGGCCTGTCGGGCATTGATAACGATCATTTTCCCGATCATAGGTGAAGTCTTCCCGACGGAAAAACGAGGGCTCTTCGACCTTGCTGTTGATGGTTCGATTGATCGGTACATACGCTGTGATGCCCGCGTCGTCGCAGGCTTGGAAGTGCTTGCCGCTGGAGTATCCAGCATCAGCCGTGACGGTCAGATTCGGCTGTTCCAGCACTTCCTGAGTCGCTTTTGCCATCGGCTCCAGTTGCTTGCGATCGTCGCTATCCTGAGTGACTTCGTGGTGCACGATCAGGCTGTTTTCAGCGTCGACTGCGGTCTGCACGTTGTAGGCAACGGCCATGCCCTGCGGGGCTCGCATCATCCGCGCATCGCTTTCGGTGCTGATGAATTGCGTGATTTGCAGCTCGTCCATCAGTGCCTGGCAGGTCAGGTTGTCGTCCCGCTTGGCGGTCAGTTTTGCCAGCACCGTTTTAACAGCGCTTCGATCCACAACCTCTTCATTTTCGTCGCGATCCGCGCTATCCAAATCCTCCAGATATTTCGCTATCCGGCGATCAAGTTTTTCCTGATCGCGCTTGAGGTGCTTGGTGC
Organism: Pseudomonas sp. W2Oct36; assembly: GCF_041060465.1. Taxonomy (NCBI): domain Bacteria; kingdom Pseudomonadati; phylum Pseudomonadota; class Gammaproteobacteria; order Pseudomonadales; family Pseudomonadaceae; genus Pseudomonas; species Pseudomonas sp. W2Oct36. The sequence goes on along the minus strand of NZ_JAUERW010000003.1, from coordinate 26 downwards.
TGATGTGACGACGGGCCGAGGCTACG